>NZ_JBWFBN010000004.1:0-159679 GCF_056326165.1 Saonia sp. | reverse complement strand
CCCAATCTAACTCATTGACTTTTACTGGATTTAATACAGAAAATCACTCTATTGTTGTTCCAATTTTGAATGATGCTATTGTAGAAAATGATGAGACCTTTTTTGTAAACCTTAGTAATATTACCGGTTTGGCGACCATAGATGATGGCCAGGGAATAGGAACCATAAATAACGATGATTTTGTTACAGTGGAATTCTCAACAGCTGCAAGTGATGATTTGGAAGATAACGGGGGTAATCTCCCCACTTTATTGGTTACAGGAACAGTTACTAATACTACCAGTATTACGCTATCTACTGGAGGAACTGCCAATGGAACAGATTATACGTTGGCAAGCACTACAATTAACATTCCAGCTGGCACATATAGTAATGATCCAATTGCGTTAGGGCTTTCAATTACTGCCGATACCCAGGTAGAAGGAAATGAAACTATTGAATTGACTTTATCGGGAGCTTTAGGTGATGCCACAATTGGTTCACAGGATATAACAACTTACACCATAACAGAGGACGATTCTGCAGGTTTGGTTATAAATAATGTTACTATAAATGAGGGAGATGGTACAGCTACTTTTATCATAACATTAAACGGAACTACTTTATTTGGTGCAGATGTAGATTATATTACCCAAGATAACACTGCGATTTCTGGGGAAGATTATACTGCAATATCAGGAACAGTAAATTTTGGTGCTGGAACTGACCAGACGATAGATATTATGGTTCCCATCATAGATGATAATTCAGTTGAGAGCACAGAATTTTTTTTCGTTAACATTAGTACTTCCAGTGTTTTTACAGATGTCATTGTTCCACAAGGAACAGGGACAATAATTGAAAATGATGTTTGTGATGCTGGAAATACTGCTCCTGTTCTTGATATCTCTGTGCCAATGTCATTTTGTGATGTTATTAATCAAGATTTAAACGAATATGTAAGTTCATCTACACCGTCTGGTTCTGTGTTGGTGTGGAGTACTGTTTCTGATCCAACCAATATACCTGCGCGTTTGTCCAACACAGTGGTAAATGGCCCTGGAACATATTTTGGTTTCTTTTGGGAAGAAGATAAATCCTGTGCAAGTCCATTGTTGCAAATAGATTTAGTATTAAATAATACACCAACTGTTGACAGTGTAACAGAAAATGTTAGATGTGGTACAGGAACAGTTGCTTTGGAGGCAACTGTAAGTACTGGGGGTACATTAAATTGGTATGATAGCCCTGTTGGAGGCACCTTGATTGGCACGGGGTCAACTTTTATTACACCGGGCATCTCTACTACAACTACATTTTATGTGGATGCAACAGCCAATGGCTGTACATCAGGAAGAACTCCTGTCATTGCCACTGTAAATATTCAGCCATTTGCAGGGACAACAACCAATATAGCTGCATGTAATGTGAACGGAAATGGCGGTACTACCACTGTGGATTTGGATAGTACATTGACAGGGGCAGATATTGGTGTGTGGACTTTTACTTCGGGGCCAGAGACTCCAGTTTTAAATACAGATAATGTGGTGGACTTTGAGGGTCTTGCGGATGGAGATTATATTTTCACCTATACCACTACTGGGGCAAGTGCACCATGTGTAAATGAATCGGTAGATGTGACGATTTCTGTGAATGATTGTATAGTAGATACAGATAATGATGGACTCACAGATGGAGAAGAAGCTACCTTGGGCACAGACCCTAATAATCCAGATTCAGATAATGATACAATTGAAGATGGGGAAGAGGTAGAAAATGGTACAGATCCACTGGATGCTTGTGACCCTAATTTGTCTCCTGATTGTAACCCAGCGGATATTGACCTTGAAATTCTTAAGGAAGTTAGTAATAGTACTCCACTAGTTGGAGATGAAATAATTTTCACAATTACATTAACAAATCTTACGACAGACAGGGTCATTGATATTGGCGTTAACGAAATATTAGAGTCAAGCTTTTTTTATGAGGGACATACAGCATCAAGAGGAAATTATGACCAGACTACTGGGATATGGGAAGTAGAAGAGCTTTTGGGTGATGAAGTTGTTACCTTGGAAATTACAGCAGTAGTATTGCAAGATGGCACACTTCAAAATATTGCAACAATTACAAATTCATTTCCAAATGATTTTGATAATACTAATGATGAGGCCATGATAATTGTAAATGCAATTATTGCTCCTCCTGAAGGTTGTGGTTTTGTTTTTAATCAATTCTCGCCAAATGGTGATGGGGTAAATGATTTTCTTGTGATTAATTGTATAGAATTGTATGCCAATATTTTATTGGAAATATATGATAGATATGGAGCAAATGTCTTTAGTGCTCAACAATATAACAATACGTGGGATGGTACAGGAAAGAATGGGAATTTACCTAAGGGTACATATTTTTATACACTAGATTTAGGAGATGGCACCGAAGTTAAAAAAGGGTGGATCCAAATCTTAAGATAAAATATATATGAAATACTTTATGCACAAAAATAAGTTTACTAACATTCTTTTTTTAATGTTGTTCTTTGGGGTAATATTGGTGGCACATGGACAAAAAGAGCCCCAATATACTCAGTATATGTATAACATTGGAAGTTTTAATCCGGCCTATGTTGGTACAGTTGATAAAACTGAAATCAGTGCTTTGTACAGAGCACAATGGATAGACATTCCTGGCGCGCCAAAGACATTAAGATTTGGGGCGAATATTCCTTGGGGAAATGAAAAAAATGGACTTGGTATAAATGTAGTTAGTGATGCCTTGGGGCCTACAACCCAAACCTTTTTTGATTTGTCTTATTCCTTTCAAATAGATGTTTCAGATGATACAAAGTTGTCTTTTGGAATTGATGCTGGTGGTTCTTTGTTGGATGTAGATTTTACCAAGGGAGATTTTCAAGACCCAAATGAGCCTTTGCTATTGAATAATGTTTTTAATAAATTTTACCCAACAATGGGCGCGGGATTATTTCTATATTCTGATGATTGGTATTTGGGAGCATCTGTTCCCAATTTTTTATATAATGTTATAACTGATGAAGAGGTGGCTCTTTTGATTAATGATAGAGTGCAAGTAAATATGATAGGTGGCTTTGTATTTGAATTGTCAAACAACTTGAAGTTTAAACCTGCTTTTTTGGCACATTACTTGGAAGGTTTACCAGTAAAAGTAGATTTGTCTACCAATTTTTTAATAAAAGATGTGCTGACTGTTGGGGCCTCATATAGGATAGATAATTCTGTTAGTGGTTTAGTTGGATTTCAAATATCTAGTGGAATGTTTATTGGGTATTCATATGATTACAACACCAATGGATTGGGAGATTATAATAGCGGTTCCCATGAAGCTATCCTGAAATTCTATATTGGTAATGGAGGTGGGAATAAAACAAAACAGGCTAAGACAAAAAACGTTAAAGGAAAACCAAAACAGATTGACACGCCAAGGTTTTTCTAAAAAGAATTATTATGAAGTTTAAGATTGGTGTATTTTTATTTTTAACGATAGCAAGTTCATCTTTTGGTCAAGATAAAATGTCCAAAGCGGATGCGTTATTCTTTGGTTATGCATATAAAAATGCAATTATAGCATATCAAAAAGAACTTCGTGAAAAACCATTAAGTAATCAACAATATCTCAATTTGGCTGATTCTTATTTAAAAATGGAAGATTACGAAAATGCTTCAAAAGCATATATGGAAGTATTCAAAAAGGACAGTACAATGTCCAATCATCATTTCAATAAAATGTTACAGAGTTTTTATAGGACTTCTGGACAAGATAGAATAAAAGCTTTTTTGGCTACAAAGGGTTCAAGGTTGTCACAGGAATTATTGGAAAATTCTGATTTTAATTTTGAGCTTTTGGAATCTAACCTTGAAACAGAGTTGGACTATGAAATTTTCAATATTAATGCTAATAGCTCTAAGGCAGATTTTTCTCCTGCTTTTTATGGAGACAAGCTTCTTTTTTCTACTGGTAGAGGACAAAAAAGAGAAGTGTACGAACCATCTGGGGAATCTTATTTAGACATTTTTGTATCTAGAATAGAACAGAATGGAAGTATTAATAGTACTACATCATTCACAAATATTCCCAGTTCTAGTTTTCATAAAGCAACTCCGTATTACTCTTTTGAGCAAGAAAGTGTATTTTATGTTTTGTCAAATGCAGAGGAAAATAGCTTATTATATAGTGAGGAAGGAAAGAACACTTTGGCAATAGGAAAAAAAGAGATAGATGGAGAATTTGAATATCTTTTAAGAGATTTAAACACCTCTTTTTATTATCCATTTTATGAGGCATCCACAGGGAAGCTTTATTTTGCTGCTAATTTTGAGGATGGGTATGGAGGCACTGATATTTATTTTGTTTATACCAATGAAGGTCAAATAATGTCAGCTCCTGTAAATCTGGGGCCACGGATTAATTCCCCAGGAAACGAGATATCACCTTTTATTTTTGAGAATAGCCTATATTTTGCTTCAGATGTTTTTTACGGATTGGGAAGAATGGATATTTATAAGTCCAATTTTCAGTCTAATGAGACTTTTAGTATACCTATTAATTTGGGAGAGGGAATTAATTCTGAAGATGATGATTTTGGTTTTATAATAAGAAACAATGGTACCAACGGTCTATTGGGTTATTTTTCTTCCAATAGAAAAGGAGGAAAAGGGAATGATGATATATATGGGTTTAATGTTGCAGAGAAACCTGGATTAAAAACCATTGCTGTTCAAGGAAAAGTTATAAAACCTAATACTGATAACGGTATTGCTAAGGCATCAATTAAAATATTGGGTTCTGATAATGAACTAATAAAAGAAGTTTTTAGTAACGAAGAGGGAGAATATCAATTTGAAATTCCATGGAGAGATTTTATTAAAATAGAGGCTGAAAAAGAACATCACTCTACATTTAGTAAAGAATTTAATGAATCTACCTTAACAAATATTCAAAAGGAAAGTTTCTATATTGATATGATTTTTATGGATGATATCGTTGAGGAAAAAGAAGAACAAAAAGTTATTAAGTTAAAAAAATTCTTTTTTGATAGAGGAAGAAGTGTAATTACTCCAGATATTGCTTTGGAACTGGATAAGGTTGTAGAAGCTGTAAAGAGATTTCCTGAGTTTCAATTAAGAATAGAATCACATACAGATAGTAGGGGTGGTGGAAGCACTAATTTTAGACTCTCCCAATCTAGATCAGATGCCATAAAGAACTACCTTTTTCAAAATGGTGTATCTACAAGTAATATTTTGTATTCCATTGGTTACGGAGAAGATAAAATTATAAATAATTGTACCAATGGTGTCTATTGTTTGGATATGCTTCACAAACAAAATGAAAGGTCTTTAATAGTTGTCTTAAACTATAATATTCTTAATTAATAAGAATTATCCAGCAATAATACAGAGCAAAAAGGGAGAGAAATACAATACCTATATAAGTTAATATTTGCAATGATTTTTTTGGGTGGGTATGCATTGGAAGGTCATCGCTCATCACATTTTTTAGATTCATATAGCCAATTACAGGTGCCAATACAAAAGAAACAAAGGTGGCCAAGGCAACTAATTTTCCCATATTGGCAGCAAACAAAATTATTACACCTAAGTTAATTGCTGCTAAAACAAGTATTCCAATAGAATAATATTTTTTCTTAGAAGTATTCTGGTTTTCTGTTTTTAACAAGCCAATAATATCTATGCAAACCCTTGCAATGGCATCATGTGCTGTCATGCATGTACTGAACATGGTGGCAAAAGCAGATACTGCTATAAATACATATGCCCATTTTCCAATATGAGTGGTGAAAAGACTTACTAATTGGTCGGCAAAAAGTACAGCATTACCACTTATTTGTGTGCCTGTACCATATAAAGTAAACCATCCTATAATTAGAAAAAAGAATGCCAATAGACTAGTAATGACATATCCTGTATTAAATTCTTGAAGTGACTCGAACAAAGTGGGTTTCTTTCTTAACTTATATTTTTCCAAACTCCATAAACTTATCCAGCTAGATGCTTCAACGGTAGTAGGCATCCAACCCATTAGACCTATCAAAAATAAAATACCAACCTCATTAAAAATTGGTAAGGGTTCAAAATTACTTGTTGGAATAACTTTCCCTTTAAATAAGACCAATACTGTAGTAACAACCAATGCTACAAACAAAATTAATATTACATATTTTAAGGAGGTCTCTAAAAACTTATATTTGCCAATAATCAATAAGGTGCTAATAAATACAAATAATGCTAGTGCCACTATACCTACTGATACATTGGTGATTTCAAACAAATTGATGAAGAGGCCAGAAGTTACTACGTAAAGAGCAGCCAAAATAGTAAAAGTGGATATGAGCGTTATAAAAGCATAAAGCCATAAATAGCCTTTCCCTCTGTTTAAATACCCCTCTATAAGACTTTTGTTTGTTACATTGGTGTATCGAATGCCAAACTCAAAAAAAGGATATTTTAACACATTGGCAAGTAGAATGGGAATGGCCATGAGCCAGCCATATTGTGCGCCAGCTTTGGTGGACAACACCAAATGCGAAGTTCCTATTGCCATACTAGCAAACAGTAAACCTGGCCCTAAATTTTTAACAAGCGTTTTAAAACTGGACATTTTGTGGTGGTTATTTGTGTAACTAAAATAGAGTTTTTTCTTGAATGAACCCGAAAACTACTTTATCTCTATTTTTTCACCATAAAATTTAGGTTGAGTATTAAGCAGTAAATCAATAAATACTTTTACTCGAGCTAAAGATTCCCTTACCTTCATTTTTAAACCTTTACCTCCGCCAACGGCCTTTGCATTGTAACCAACAGCCGCAAGTCCTTTTTTTTCTGCTAAATAGATAGCACGCTGGTTGTGAAATTCTTGAGAAATTACTGTAACACTATCCAAATTGAACACTTCTTTAGCACGCACCATGGAATCCAATGTTCTAAAACCTGCATAGTCTAAAAATATTTTTTCTTCTGGAATTCCTCTCTCGACAAGATTTTTTTTAATTGTGGATGGTTCGTTATAGTATTGTGTGCCATTATCTCCACTAACCAATACAAAATCTATTTTTCTAGCTTTAAAAAGAGCTACTGTTGCATCAATACGATATGTGTAGTATGGATTGGGTTGACCAGTGGTAAGCTTTTTAGAAGTGCCCAAAACCAGCCCTACCCTGTTTTTTGGAATTTTATTTATGTTTGAAAATGTTTTCCCTTCCGTTCCTTCTACAATGGCATAGTTACAGAGACTAATAGAGATTAAAAAAGTAGCAACTGCATATAATATAAAATATAAATATTTTCTTTTCATATAGCATTATAAAGGTAATGAAAGGATACAATTTAATTACTACTTAAAAACAAAAAAACCCTTTCCAAAAGGAAAGGGTTTCTGTACTCGAGATGGGACTTGAACCCATACGGACTAATGTCCATTGGATTTTAAGTCCAACGTGTCTACCAATTCCACCACTCGAGCCTCAAATAAAAACGCTGGTGGTAGCGTTTTCTTATGAGCGAAAAACGGGACTTGAACCCGCGACCTCCACCTTGGCAAGGTGATGCTCTACCAACTGAGCTATTTTCGCATATAAAAAGAACATGAGCATCTTTTTACAGATGCGGATGCAAATTTAATACAATTCTATAAAAGGCAAAGTAAATTTTAATCAAAAAAAGAAATATAATTAAGAAGTAGCCTTTCCTTTTTTGGAGAGCATGCGCTTAATTTCATTTAATTTCATCAGCGCTTCAACAGGAGTCAAGGTATTAATGTCTAAATGAATAATTTCCTCTTTAATTTGTTCCAAAAGAGGGTCATCCAAATTAAAAAAGCTAAGTTGCATCTCATCTTGTGCAGATTGTAATTTGTCCGTGAGTTCCTCACTGGAATGGGATTTTTCTAACTTCTTTAAAATTTTATTGGCTTTATGGATAACCTGTTGAGGCATTCCGGCCATTTTTGCTACGTGGATTCCAAAACTGTGTTCGCTGCCACCTGGAGTTAATTTTCGTAAGAAGAGAACATTGTCCTTAAGTTCTTTTACAGAGACATTATAATTCTTAATGCGTTCAAAGGTTGTTGCCATTTCATTTATTTCATGATAATGGGTAGCAAACAATGTTTTTGCACGTGCTGGGTGCTCATGTAAATATTCGGAAATTGCCCAAGCAATGGAAATACCATCATAGGTACTAGTGCCTCTGCCAATTTCATCTAAAAGCACCAAGCTACGTTCAGAAAGATTATTTAATATAGAAGCAGTTTCGTTCATTTCTACCATAAATGTGGACTCTCCCATGGAAATGTTGTCACTTGCTCCAACCCGAGTAAAAATTTTGTCCACATACCCAATATTTGCTGCTTCGGCAGGAACAAAACTTCCCATTTGTGCCAAAAGGACAATAAGGGCCGTCTGTCTTAAAATGGCTGATTTACCACTCATATTGGGCCCAGTAATCATAATAATTTGTTGGGAATCTCTGTTTAGAACAACGTCATTGGCAATATAAGCTTCGCCTAAAGGGAGCTGTTTTTCAATGACAGGATGTCTTCCATTTGTTATTTCAATTGCTGTAGAATCATTTAAGGAAGGCTCTATATAATTGTTGTCTTTTGCTAATTGGGCAAACCCACATAGACAGTCTAACTGGGCAATCTGTTGAGCATTGTTTTGTACATGACTAATATATTCCTGCATCCAAACAATGAGTTGGGAAAACAGTTGTTGTTCTAGACTTAAAATACGCTCTTCGGCCCCTAAAATTTTGCCTTCGTATTCTTTAAGTTCTTCAGTGATATAGCGTTCAGCGTTGACCAAAGTCTGTTTTCTGATCCATTCTTCAGGAACCTTATCCTTATGTGTATTGCGAACTTCTATATAATAACCGAATACATTATTTGATGCTATTTTTAGGGAAGTGATACCCGTTCTTTCGGTTTCCCTTTCGAGCATTTTGTTTAGATAGTCCTTACCAGAAAATGCCAATCCTCTAAGTTCATCCAATTCTTCTGAATATCCATCTGCAATAGTTTTTCCTTTGGAAATAAGAACAGGAGCTTCTTCACTAATCATTTCTTTGACTTTGCTCCGAAGCATTTCACAAGAATGCAATTGATCGCCAATAAGTTTTAAAGCCTCATTATCACTTTGTGAAACATGTTGTTTAATAGGAACAATGGCTTCTAGAGAATTTTTTAGTTGAATGACTTCTTTTGGATTTATTTTACCTGTGGCAACCTTAGAAATTAAACGTTCTAGATCACCTATTTGCTTTAACCATTGTTGTAGTTTTTGCAATGATGTTTCATTCTGGTTTAAATATGAAACTACTTGATGTCTTCTTCTAATTTTTTCAACATTTTTTAGAGGAAGTGCCAACCATCTTTTTATTAACCTTCCACCCATAGGAGAAATGGTTTTATCAATAACATCTAATAGGGTAACTGCGTTCAAATTGGAGGAATGATAGAGCTCTAGGTTTTTAATAGTAAACCGGTCCATCCAAATATATTCCTCTTCAGCTATCCGCTGCAGTTTGTTAATATGCTGCAATTGCCTGTGTTGGGTTTCTGAGAGATAGTGCAATACCACACCAGATGCCACCACGCCGTGTAATAGATGGTCTATTCCAAAACCTTTTAGCGTTGCCGTTTTAAAATGATTGGTAAGGGTTTCTGTGGCATAATCTTCTTGAAAAACCCAGTCTTCCATATAAAAAGTATGGAACTGACTTCCAAAAACCTCCAAGAACTCTTTTTTATGAACTTTGGAAACCAAAACCTCATTGGGAGCAAAGTTTTGTAACAATTTATCAATTTGCTCTTCGGTTCCTTCTGAGGTAAGAAATTCACCCGTGGAAATATCCAAAAAAGAAACTCCAATTCGTTTTCGACCAAAATGAACGGCGCACAAAAAGTTGTTGGTCTTGGCACTAAGAATATCATCATTAAGAGCAACTCCGGGTGTAACAAGCTCCGTTACTCCTCTTTTTACAATAGTCTTGGTTTGCTTGGGGTCTTCTAGTTGGTCACAAATGGCAACCCTTTGCCCCGCTTTCACCAACTTTGGTAAGTATGTGTTTAATGAATGATGAGGAAAACCTGCAAGTTCAGTTTTTTCACCTCCATTATTTCTATGGGTGCAAATAATACCCAATATTTTTGAGGCCTTAACGGCATCCTCACCAAAAGTTTCATAAAAATCACCCACACGAAAAAGCAACAAAGCATCAGGATATTTAATCTTGATGGTATTGTACTGCTTCATTAGAGGAGTTACCTTCTTTGTTTTTTCTGTTTTGGACAAAGCGATTTTATTGGTTTACTTTTGTTCTCAACGAATGTATTATTTTCTTTATGGAAATTAAACCATTGTTGATATTTTGGGATAAGTTCATAAAACCAAAAAATGGTTTAAAAGTGTTTTGAAAAAAAGTAAAAGGTTGGATGAGAAAACTTAAAAATGAAGAATTAAACAGATTAAGTGTTGATGCCTATAAACAGGCACAAAAAACACCAATTATTATAGTGCTTGACAATATTCGGAGTTTGAATAATATTGGTTCGGTTTTTAGAACTTCTGATGCTTTTTTAATTGAAAAAATTTATCTCTGTGGTATTACTGCTAGACCACCACATAAGGATATTCATAAAACTGCTTTAGGAGCTACCGAGAGCGTTGACTGGGAATACAGAGAAAGTACCATAGAGCTTATTAAAGAACTGCAAGATGGGAACAGTCAAATTATCGCCATTGAACAGGCGGATGAAGCAGTGATGCTAGATGATTTTATTCCAAATATTTCTAAAAAACAAGTTTTGATATTTGGAAATGAAGTAAAAGGGGTTTCTGATGAGGTAATTCCCTTATGCGGTACTGTTCTTGAAATTCCTCAATACGGTACTAAACACTCATTAAATATCTCTGTAAGTGTTGGGGTGGTAGTGTGGGATTTATGGACTAAATTAAAACGCTAACTAGCTGTAAAACAACAAAAAGCCCAACCGAAGTTGGGCTAGAAATATAGAGTTTGAGTTAGTTAGTTTCCTTTGTTAGGGCATGCAATAAAAGAAAACGTTTGCGTATATCCAAATAATTTGTGAAAATTATCTTAAAATTACCTCCCAACGATAAATTCCTGAATTTGGTCGATGATGCTATCATAGTCCTTTTTATTGCTTACAAAATCCAAGGAACTAACATCAATTATAAGACTATTTTGATTGGGGTAACTTTTAATAAAGTCCAAATATCCACGATTAATTTTTTCCAAATAATCGGGTTCAATGTTCTGTTCATAGTCCCTACCACGTTTTTTTATGTTTTTTAATAAACGCTCCGTATTTTGATAGAGATAAACATATAGATTTGGCTTCACGACCTCCTTGTACATAAAGTTGAATACCTTTCGGTACAGGTTAAATTCTTCTTCTTGGAGTGTTATTTTGGCAAAAATGAGCGATTTAAAAATATCATAATCACTCACCATAAAGTTCTTGAACAAATCCAACTGAGATGTATCATCAGTAAATTGTTGGTAGCGATCGGCCAAAAAGGACATTTCTAATGGAAATGCATACCTGCTTTGATCTTCATAAAATTTTGGCAAAAATGGATTGTCCGCAAAACGCTCCAATATTAGTTTGGCATTAAAGTCTTCTGCGATTTTTGTGACCAAAGTTGTTTTTCCTGCCCCAATGTTTCCTTCAATGGAAATAAAATGAAGTTTGGAAAATAAATCCTCCCTAGTTTTATATAGAATATAATTTGTTTTTGTCAACTTGCTTTTGTCATCACATTGTTGCAACAGATTTCTAGTGTCCTTATTAAAAATGGGATGATAAAACTGTGGTGCAATATCGGCCAAGGGTTTAAGTACAAATCTTCGCTTATGTAAATTAGGGTGAGGGAGCATTAAGGTTTCAGATTCAATAACTTCTATATCAAAGTAAAGAATATCAACATCAATGGTTCTTGGCTTGTATCCTTCTTCATCAGTACGAATTCTTCCTAGTTTAGTTTCAATCTTTAAAATAGCATTTAGCACTTCATATGGCAACAATTCTGTTTCCAAAGCAATACAGGCATTCAAAAAATCATCGGATTCAAAACCCCAAGAAGGAGTTTCATATATATGGGAAATAGATAAGATTTTACCAACTTTTTCTTGAAGCAGAAACACGGCTTTTTGCAAGTTGTTCAATCTGTTTCCCAGATTACTTCCCAAGGAAAGATATGTAGTTTTTTTACTGCCCATTTTGTAAAAGCAAAATAAGGAAAAGAAAAGGACATCCACCCGATAATCTAAAAATACATGGGATATGGTTATATTTGGCACATAATATTAACAGGTTAGTACATGAAGTTTTTAAGAAACTTATTAGCGGCAATTATTGGGTGTTTAATTGCTTTTGGCATTCTTTTTTTAATGTTTGTCATTTTTATTTCTTTGGTTGGTAGTAGTGAGGATAAGGTCATTGTTAAAAACAATTCTGTTTTAGAATTGCAATTACAGCAACCTATTAAGGATTATGTGGGAGGAAGTGAAGCTGATCCTTTTGCAGGTTTTTTTGAACAATCAATTGGGCTCAATGAGATTTTGCATGCTATAGAAGTGGCCAAAAACGATGATAAAATAAAGGGAATAAGTTTAAACAACAACTTTCTCTTGGCAGGTATAGCGCAGACTAAAGCTTTGCGTGATGTTTTAGAAGACTTTAAGAATAGTGGCAAGTTTGTATATGCCTATGCAGATTTTTACACTCAAAAAGATTATTATTTGGCAACGGTAGCGGATAGTATTTTTTTGAATAAGGTCGGTGCCATGGATTATAAAGGATTGGCTTCCGAGGTATTGTTTTATAAAGATTTGCAAGAAAAAACAGGAGTTAAAATGGAGGTAATTCGCCATGGTAAATATAAAAGTGCCGTAGAACCTTTTCTTTCCAATGAAATGAGTGACGCCAATAGAACACAAATAAAAGAACTCATAGGCTCTATTTGGAATTCCATGATAGATGATATTGCAGACGGGAGAAACCTAAGTCCAGTGGAACTAAATATTATTGCGGATACATTGGGAGGTAGAAGTCCAGAAATGGCAAAAGCATCTGGTTTAATAGATGATGCTGTTTTTTATGACCAATATGAAGGAAAATTAAAAGAAGCAGCAGGGATAGACTATGAAGACCGAATGGATTATGTTAGTCTAGATGATTACATCATAGTGGCCAATAAAAAGAAATTACACACTGGTAAAGACAAAATTGCGGTGATTTATGCGCAAGGAGAGATTTTATACGGACAAGGAGGCCCAGATATCATAGCACAGGGAATTATTAATAAGGCATTGATTAAGGCTAGGGAAGACAGTAGGGTAAAAGCCATTGTACTTAGAGTGGATTCCCCAGGTGGAAACGCATTAACATCTGATCTTATCTGGAGAGAGGTAGAATTGACAAAAGAAGTAAAACCAGTAGTGGTTTCCATGGGAAATGTAGCTGCATCTGGCGGATATTATATTGCCGTAGGGGCTGATAAAATTTTTGCGGAACCCACTACTATTACGGGTAGTATAGGTGTTTTTGGGACAGTGCCCAATATGAGTGAATTGGCTGGTAATATTGGCATTAATGCAGAGCAGGTTGGAACCAATAAGAACTCTGTTGATTACTCTCTTTTTGAGCCCATGACAGATACTTTTAGAAATGTGGTACAAGAAGGAGTAGAAGAAACCTACCAAACTTTTTTAAGCAGGGTTGCTAAAGGAAGAGAAATAACCATGGAAGAAGCAGATGCTATGGCGCAAGGTCGTGTTTGGAGTGGGGTAGATGCCAAAAGATTGGGACTTATTGATGAACTAGGAGGTTTAGATGATGCTATAGAAGAGGCTGCTTCTTTGGCGGGTGTGGATACTTATAGTATTAGAAATTACCCCAAATACAAAACGGGTTTTGAAAGATTTTTGGAAGACTATGCAAGTTCCAAGATGAAAATAAAACAAAACTTTATTGAGGATGAAATAGGAACAGAAGCTTACTCCATTTTAAAAGAAGTAAAAGCCGCCATGGAGCAGGAAGGTGTACAGGCCAGAATGCCTTTTGTTTTAAATATTGAATAAGAGCATGACCCAAAAAGATAAAAAGCTAGCCTTTAAAATATACCTGTATTTGGGCGCACTTTTTATTACGTCCTTGGTGGTATCCAATCTTATTTTTCAAAAATTTTTTTATTGGCATCCTTTTGGAGATATCAAGATTTTTGGAGCCTCTTTGTTTGAAGTTTCAGTAGGTATTTTGCCCTATCCCATTACGTTCTTAATTACCGACTTAATTTCGGAGATTTTTGGCAAGAAAAAAGCCAATCAAATAGTAACAGCCGGTATTTTTGCATCGTTCTTTTCCATGGGCATTATTCTGTTGGCAGATGAGGTTCCAGCTTTAACGGCTTCACCGGTAAACAATGCCGAGTTTAGTAAGGTTTTTGCACTATCACCTATTGCTGTGTTGGCCTCTATGATTGCTTATTTATTGGCGCAGTATGTAGACATCGCCATCTATCATTTCTGGAAGAATTTTACCAAAGGAAAACATTTATGGTTACGCAACAATTTTTCCACCTTCACATCCCAATTTATTGACACTTTCACCGTTGTATGTTTGTTATGCGTATTTAAGGTTTTACCATGGAGTTTATTCTATGGTTTGGTGGTCAGTGGCTTTCTTTTTAAAGTTTTAATAGCATTTCTAGACACCCCACTACTTTATTTGTTCGTATTTATCTTAAGAAAACGATTTAATCTAAAGGTTGGAGAGGAAATTCAGTTAGACATATAGACAATTTTTTCTACTGACATACTTAAAATTATATGAAAAAGAAACTGCTTAAAATAGTTGGCATTTTCCTATTGCTCATTATTGGGTTGTTGGTTGCCTTGCCTTTTATATTGGAAGGAAAAATAGGGAATATCATTAAGGCCAAAGTCAATGAGAATGTAAATGCCACTTTGGATTTTACTGATGCAGATTTAAGCCTGTTTTCTAACTTTCCCAAAGCCAACCTTACTTTAAAAGAGGTTTCATTGGCTAATAAATCCCCATTTGAGGGCGACACACTTTTTGCTGCCAATATGGTGGAACTTAATATGTCCATCAAAGAACTTTTTAAAGGAGTGGACGAGCCCATTAAGATTAGCAGCTTAAAGATTGATGGAGCTGACTTAAATATTAAGATTGATGGGGATGAAAATGCCAATTACGATATTGCCATGGAGTCAGAAGGTGCTGTGGATAACAGTGAACCTAC
Source organism: Saonia sp. (assembly GCF_056326165.1). Classification (NCBI taxonomy): domain Bacteria; kingdom Pseudomonadati; phylum Bacteroidota; class Flavobacteriia; order Flavobacteriales; family Flavobacteriaceae; genus Saonia; species Saonia sp. The sequence continues at coordinate 144,351 of NZ_JBWFBN010000004.1, read as the reverse complement.
AACTTTTAATCTAAGCATGGAATCGTATGAAATTACTAACACCCATATTAGCTATAATGATGTAGGAGGGAAACTGTTGTTGGATATTTCTGAAATGAACCATTTTGGAAATGGAGATTTGTCTTTGGAGCAATCAGAATTGGACACCAAAACAGATGCGCTAGTGAGTTTTGAAATGGACAGCACTAAGTATTTGAATAAAAATAAATTAAAATTAGATGCTTTAATTGGTATCGATTTAGCAGAAAATAGATATTCCTTTTTAAAGAATGAAGCTTTGGTGAACCAATTGCCTTTGGTTTTTGACGGATTTGTAAAGATAAATGAAGACAACCAAGAGGTGAATGTGAATTTTAAAACCCCATCATCAGATTTTAAAAACTTTTTGGCCGTTATTCCAGAAGCGTATTCTAAAAATATAAGCACCGTAAAAACTACAGGAAATTTTGAAGTGTCAGGCGAGTTTACAGGAATTGTGGATGACACACACATTCCAAAGTTCAATATTCAGATAAATTCTGAAAACGCATCTTTTAAGTATCCAGATTTGCCAAAATCGGTTCGTAATGTGCATATAGATACCAAGATTGTTAATACTACGGGGATTACCGAGGACACCTATGTGGACATAAAGAAATTGACTTTTATGATTGATGAGGACAGATTTAATATGACCTCCAAAATTAGGGACTTAATGGGCAATACCAAGGTAAATGCGCATGTGGATGGCAAAATGAACCTGGCCAATATTTCCAAGGCGTACCCAGTGCCAGAAGGGACAGATTTAAAAGGTTTGTTGAATGCTGATATTTCTACGGCTTTTGATATGGCCTCGATTGAGAAGGAACTGTATGAAAATACCAAGACCAGTGGCATAATGACCTTAAAGGATTTTGAATACAAATCCGAGGAGTTGGCAAATCCAGTGACCATTAATTCTGTTGCTATGGATTTTAATCCCAAGACGGTCACTTTAAAAGAGTTTAATGGTAAAACGGGGGCAACAGATTTTAATGCTACGGGAACCATAAACAACCTGTTGGGCTTTATGTTCAATGATGAAAAGGTGGAAGGGAAATTCAATTTAAAATCCAATCTGTTTGCTTTGAACGATTTTATGGTAGAAGAAGTTGTGGAAGATGGTTCTGCAGAAACCAGGGATGAAAAAATTAAGATTCCATCATTTTTGGATTGCACAATAGATGCAACGGCGAATACTGTTTTGTATGATAATCTAACCTTGAAACAAGTATCAGGGAATTTACGAATACAAGATGAAAAAGCCATTTTGACCAATATGAGCTCTTCTATGTTTGATGGTAAATTAGGCTTTAGCGGAGAAGTGTCCACCAAAGAGGATGTCCCTACTTTTTCTATGAAATTGAATATGGACCAGTTTAAAATTGGGGAAACATTCAAGGTTTTGGAATTGTTTGATGCTTTGGCACCTATTGCCAATATCTTAAAGGGTAAAATGAGTTCGGATATTGAGCTATCAGGAAAATTAACAGATGATTTTACGCCCAATTTTGCAACTCTTTCTGGAAAGGTCTTGGCTGAGGTCTTGGCAACGGATATTAGCCCCAAGGATGCTCCCTTACTTTCTAATTTAGGAGAGAAATTAAGTTTTTTAGATTTAAAAGGCTTGGACTTAAAAGGACTAAAAACAGTACTAGATTTTAAGGACGGGAAAGTGAACGTAAAACCCTTTACAATTAATTATAAGGATATTGCTATAAATGTGGCGGGCAGCCATACGTTTGACAAAAAGTTGAGCTATACGGCCACCTTGGATGTGCCGGCCAAATATTTGGGAACGGAAGTCAACCAATTAATTGCCAAAATTAATGAAAAGGAAGTGGAAAATCTCACCATTCCTGTAATTGCCACTATTGGTGGCGATTATGCCCAACCCAATGTAAGTACGGATTTGACTTCTGGTGTAAAGAACCTTACGGCACAACTTATAGAAATTGAAAAGCAAAAATTGTTAAACCAAGGAAAAGATAAAGCCAAAGATTTAATTGGTGGCATTCTTTCTGGAAATTCATCTGAGACAGATACTACTATAACGGAGAATGACACCAAGGAAGATGTAAAAGAAGTTCTTGGTAACATTTTAGGCGGAAACAAGAAAGATACAACCGTTGTTAAAAATGACTCTGTGCCACCAAAAAATGACGTGGTAAAAGATGCCGCTACCAATATTTTAGGTGGCTTATTGGGCAAAAAGAAAAAGAAGGATACCGTGAATTAACGGTTTTGTATAAAGCCGTCAGTATCGGATTTAAAGTTGCTATTTTTGGGTTTGGAACTGACTTTGGCAAATCCATAGTGGATTCAGCCCGTTCTGAGCTTGCCAAAGGGTAGTCTCCCAACACTTCGGGACGGCGTAATTAGGTTATGTATTGTTGTGTGCAGCTTTATTTTTTCACAGGTATTTTGTTTCCTTTATTAAATTCAGACAAATCCATAATTGAGTTGTGAAGAACTGCAAAATCAATTTCAACAATTTTTTTCAACCTGTCAAGATTGTCAAAAACCGAGTTTCCAAATTCGAACTTTTCACTCATATAAAAATGTAATTCATTTCTTTTTTTATTTAATGACCTAAGATATTTAATGGAAATATTATCTATATTAAAATACTTAATATAATTTTTATTATTTACTAATGTGCTATAATTCAGAGTAGTCTCTTTAAGTTCAGTAAAGTTTTTTTCTTCATCTAATTTTAGTTCAGTTATTTCAATTGGTCTTTTCTTTTGAGTTTTGAATAACTGTTCGTTTTTTGTTTTGTCAATTTCGTGAATTACAAATTCATTTAAAAGCAGTTTTGCTTTCATATAGTTCTCAAAAGTCAAGGAAATTATTATATAATCTAAAAGAGCATTAAATACAATGTCACTATTTTGTTTAATAAAAGCGATTTTCTTTTCATTGACGGAATAATCTTTAGAACTGAAAAACCCCCTAGTCAGGTCTAATTTTTCTATCTGTTTGGCTTTAAAGAAATTTCTATAAGCGAATTGGATTAAACTCACAGAAAAAAAGTTTCTAATTTCTCCGTTTTTATATGCATCGAAAGGATGGAAGTCACTTGGTTTGTATTTTTTCATTCTGTTGAGCAATTGCACATAACTCACTCTTGGTTGGTTATGTTTATTCCACCCATTTTGGGGTGCTATGTTTTATTTTATTTCCAACCCAACATATAATCCCTCATTCCCTCTAATATTAAAAACGGTATCATCTTCAAAAATAAGGTACTGCCCTTTTATACCCTTTAAAACGCCCTCATAACTTATGGCCTTTTCTAGGTTAAGGCTTTTTATCTTTATGGGATAACGTTGCACCGGGAACTCTATATGGGTTTCTTGGTTATTCTCCAAAAAATATGCTGTGGCTTCCTTGGGCACAAAGGGTTTTAATTTTTCTTTCCAATCTTCCAGGCTTACATCTTCAACGTTATTGGTCAACATCTTTCGCCAATTTGTCTTATCACTAACATGGTCTTTTAAGGCGACCTCTGTAATACCTGCCAAATACCTGTTGGGAACTTCCACAATTTCAATGGCCTCGTGAGCGCCTTGGTCTATCCAACGGGTAGGAACCTGGGTTTTACGGGTAACACCCACTTTTATGTTGCTAGAGTTGGCCAAATACACAATATGGGGCTGTAACTGTACTTTTTTCTCATACTCCAAATCCCTATCTTCTTTCCCCAAATGGGCAGTGCTCAATTCAGGTCTCATGATCCAATCACCCGCGGCAGGGGTCTCAAAAAAACAGCTTTTGCAAAACCCTTGTCGGTATATAGGTTTGTTAAGTCCACAGTTTAAACATTGGTGCTTTAGGAAAGTAAGTTCCACTTTTTTGCCAAGAACTTGGTTCATGTTCAAGAAATCGTTTTCAAAAACCAAGTAATATTGAATGGGCGACCCCATTTCGGTTTGCATTTTTTGTAATACGCCTTCGTACTGCATTTATGACTAATTAAAAAGATGATTTGATAATTGGAACTTTAAAAGCTATTTTTAACATTAAGAACTAACTTGTGCTCCCTGAGATTTATCAGGTTAAAGATACCTAAAAATGCCAATACCTTTATTTAATTCTATAGCATCTTGGTTGTTGAAAAAGCGCTATCACCAAATAGAACTTTTTTTAAAATACCCAGAGGAAGTACAGATTGAGGTGCTTAACAAATTGGTGAGTTTTGCCAAGGATACAGAAATTGGTAAAATGTATGAATTTTCATCCATCGCTAATTATGAAACTTTTGCTAGTAGAGTACCAATAGTTTCCTATATAGAGATAGACCCAATAATTGAGCGTACCAGAAGGGGAGAGCAGAATGTTTTTTGGCCTACCTCTATAAAATGGTTTGCCAAGAGTAGTGGTACTACAAATGCCAAAAGCAAGTTTATACCTGTAAGCACGGAGGCTTTGGAAGATTGCCATTACAAGTCCAGTAAAGATTTGCTTTGCCTGTACCTTAACAATAATGAGAACTCAGAATTGTTCAATGGCAAAAGTCTGCGACTGGGAGGTAGCAAGGAACTGTACGAAGATAATGGCACTTTTTTTGGGGATTTATCTGCTATTTTGATTGATAATATGCCTTTTTGGGCAGAAATGAGCAGTACCCCAAGTAATAAGGTTTCTTTAATGAGCGAATGGGAAACTAAAATGGAGGCAATTATAGAGGAAAGTATCCAAGAGAATGTAACGAGTTTGGCGGGAGTTCCATCATGGATGTTGGTACTCATGAATAATGTCATAGAAAAAACAGGAAAAAATCACCTATTTGAAATATGGGAAAATCTGGAGGTTTATTTTCATGGCGGTGTTAGTTTTAGCCCATACAAAGACCAGTACAAGAATTTATTACCGAGGAAGAATTTTAATTACTACGAAATTTATAATGCTTCTGAAGGCTTTTTTGCCATACAGGACAGGAACAATGCGGATGACCTTTTATTGATGTTGGATTATGGTATTTTTTATGAATTTATACCCATGGATGTCTATAAAACAGATGAGCAAATTGCCATTCCATTGTGGATGGTTGAAGTGGGTAAGAATTATGCAATTGTAATTACCACCAATGCAGGCCTCTGGCGTTACAAGGTGGGCGATACGGTTAAGTTTACTTCTACAAACCCATATAGAGTAAAGGTAACAGGTAGAACAAAACACTTTATAAATGCCTTTGGCGAAGAACTAATTATTGAGAATGCAGAAGAAGCCCTAAAAAGTATTTGTGCAAAAACAGGTGCAGAAATTAAAGATTATACAGCGGCACCTATTTTTATGGACGGAAAAGAAAAGGGTAGCCACGAATGGATTATAGAATTTAGAAAACCCCCAGAAGAAATAGAGTATTTTACAGAGTTCTTGGACAATGCCTTAAAATCATTGAATTCTGACTATGAAGCCAAACGTTATAATAATATGACGTTAAAGATGCCCAAGATACATATTGCTCGGGAAAATCTTTTTTATGATTGGTTAAAAGCCAAAGATAAATTGGGCGGACAACATAAAATACCCAGATTGTTCAATAAAAGAGATTATATTGAAGAGCTATTGATAATGAACCAATTAGACTAGATATTTAGGCGCCTTAAAATTTAAGGAATGAACATAACAGCAATTTTTAATTTTCTTTTGATTGCAAGTGCAGTTCAGGGTTTTTTGTTCAATATTGGTACGTTTCTTTCTCGTAAGAAAATTGAAAAAACTGTCCTTTTTTTAAACTTGTTTGTTCTCTTTATATCCTTGAACAACCTTCAATCTTGGTTAGTGGACAAAGGGTTTTTGAACGGTAATTTCTTTCTGGAAAATTTTACAATTCCTTGGTATATACTCATAGTGCCTATGTTCTATGCCTTTTTAATATCCTATCTATCAATAGGGGAAAAGCGTTTATCTTTTATTAAATTTTCTTTGCTCTTTTTTGTTTTGGCATTGGTGCTTAGAATAAGCTTTATTCTTATGGCAAAAAATGAAGTTATAAGTATAGAGACCATAAGAAACTATAATCTTTTAGAGGACGCTTTAGCTCTTTCTTATTCTATTTTTTTATTTATAAAATCTATTAGGCTGCTTTTCAATTATCAGCAATTGTATCCAGAAGTTTTAAAATTTGATAATCTTAAATGGATTAAACTTTTTCTAAAATTGGGAGGTGTTGTCTTTTTATTCTGGGGGTTTGCGGTATTGGTTAATTCTTTTTCAGAAGTTTCCAATCCACCGTATAGTTATTATCCTTTACGTTTAAGTTCCTCGGCATTAATTTATTGGGTGGGTTACCAAGCATTCTTTCATTATGTCTTAATGAAAGATAGAATAGCACTTAGAAAGGATTTAGGAGCTCATTTAAATCAGAAACCTATTATAGTTGATAATTCTAAGCGTTTGGAAAGGGAACAAGAATCTTTTGAAAATGTAAATCAATATGTTTTGTCTAACAAAAGGCATTTGGATCCATATTTAAGCTTAGAAAAACTGGCTGAAGAATTACAAATGGGAGTATCTAGTCTTTCAAAATTAATAAATGGATATTCGGGACACAATTTCTCTGATTATATAAATGAGTTACGGGTTAACGATTCAAAAAAAATTCTCAAGACTCCAGAATTTTCAAACTATACTATTCTTTCAATCGGATTGGAATGTGGCTTTAATTCCAAATCTACCTTTTATGCAGCTTTTAAAAAATTCACTGGGCAAACTCCCACGGAGTACAGAAAATAATTTGTGTTCTTCAGTTGTCCTAATTTATCCATATTAAAGAATCTTGGACATTTCATAAAGAGAGGTAATTAATTTTACTCCTAATAATCAATAAATATATGGGATATGAAATTCAAATTATTAATGTTGGGCATATGTGTACTTTTCACTAGTTGTTTTAGTTATAAAAATATGAATGGATATGATGAAATGGTAATGGGGAAAAAATATAAGGTGCTAATGAAGGATTCTACCAAATATAAAATAAGGGCAATACGTAATGATAGTATTTTGGTTGGCAAGACTAGCTCAGGAGGAATGGTCATGCTTCCAACAGAAAGGATTTTATGGGCAAAAAAGCGAAAGCTCTCAACTGTTAAAACTGCTGCAATTCCTGTTTCAATAGGGGGAGGTATATTGATTGCCGCTCTAATTGTAGGTGATACATCTATTGATGTTGATTGGTAAATGAAAATTAGAATTATTTTAATTGAAATGTTTTACCAAACACACAATTATTCATCCCTAATTCATTTAAAACCATGCTAATTACAAGATTTTGCATTAGAATGAATAATAATGTATCTAGCTTTGGAATAACTGAAAGATTGTTTGCCTTAAACCATTTATCGTTATAAGGGCGTATTTGGTCTTAACACCGAAGAATCTTTTCGGATAAACAAATAAATATGATTTTCACTCGTTTAATAATCACCTTTAGAATATAAATTAACTATAATTATTTTTAAACTACTACTATTATGGCTGAACGATTAATCGTTTTATCGGACATGTGGGGCGTAAAAAAAGGCCTCTGGATTACTTCTTACCTTGGCTACTTACAACAATATTATGATATTACATTTTATGATTGTCAACAATTGGCCAATATTGATCTAACAGTAAATTCTAAAGAAAACATTCATCAAGAATTTGTGAATGGCGGAATAGATACGGCTGTTTCCCATTTATTAAGCAAAGAAACTGAGGCAGCTCATTATTTGGCTTTTAGTACTGGTGGCACCATTGCGTGGAAAGCTGGACTTAAAGGCTTACCAATGAAATCATTGAATGCAGTATCTCCAACAAGAATACGCTTTGAAACTGAGAAACCAGATTGCGAAATTAAATTGCTTTACGGTGCAAATGATGCATTTAAGCCTTCACATGACTGGTGCAAGAAGACGAATTCTTGGATAGAATTTGTTCCAAATTTTGGACACGAGTTGTATAGCGATGAAAAAATAATTCAAAAGGTAAGTAAAGACCTCTTGGAAAAAGTAATGACCAAACAATTTCAAGAGTAAGAAATTAATTTATTAGTATAAAAGTTAAAAAGCCGTTTCTAAGAAACGGCTTTTAATTTTTTAATGGTTTCGTAGGAAAGCTTTTCCTCGGCATAAGGTTTGGTAACCTTAAATTCAGTTTCCTCACTACTTGGTAGCTCAAACATGGCATCGGTGAAAATAGCTTCGCATAAAGAACGCAATCCTCTTGCTCCTAATTTGTACTCAATAGCTTTTTGTACAATGTAATCCAAGGCTTGTTCTGTAATTTTAAAGGAGATTCCATCCATAGTAAACAATTTCTCATATTGTTTGATGATGGCATTCTTTGGTTCTGTGAGAATGGCCCTTAATGTCTTTGCATCCAATGGATTCATATGTGTTAGTACGGGTAACCTTCCAATAATCTCTGGAATTAACCCAAATTCTTTTAAATCCTTTGGAATAATATATTGGAGGATATTGGTGTTGTCTACATTGTCCTCTACCTTAGAGGCGCTATAGCCAACAGCTTGCATATTAAGACGTTTGGTGATAATACGCTCAATTCCATCAAAGGCACCACCTGCAATGAACAATATATTTTCTGTATTAACTTCAATAAACTTTTGGTCGGGATGTTTTCTACCTCCTTTAGGCGGTACATTAACAACTGTGCCCTCTAAAAGTTTTAATAAACCTTGTTGTACCCCTTCTCCAGATACATCTCTGGTAATGGAAGGGTTATCACTTTTGCGTGCTATTTTATCAATTTCATCAATAAAAACAATACCTCGTTCAGCTTTTTCCAAGTTGTAATCAGCTGCCTGTAGCAACCTAGTAAGTATACTTTCTACATCTTCACCTACATAACCGGCTTCGGTTAGAACAGTAGCATCCACAATTGCCAAAGGAACATTAAGCATGCGAGCAATGGTTTTCGCCATTAAGGTCTTGCCTGTACCCGTTTGTCCCACCATTACAATGTTACTTTTTTGAATTTCTATATCATCTTCTTTGGAGGACGGTTGCAACAATCTTTTGTAGTGATTGTATACAGCTACGGACATAACTTTTTTAGTGCGTTCTTGCCCAATAATAAAAGTATCTAAAAAGGCCTTAATTTCCTTGGGCTTCTTTAGTGTTAATTCTGATGATAAATCATCATTTTTGGATTGCTTGGATTCCTCCGCAACAATACCATGAGCCTGTTCTATGCATCGGTCACAAATGTGTGCATCCAAACCAGCAATCAAAAGATTGGTTTCTGGTTTTTTTCTTCCACAAAAAGAACATTCTAAATTTTCTTTTGCCATAAAAAAGAATAATTTCTAACTACAATAACGGAAAATATTTGTTTTTGGTTTGCTTTACGAAGGTATTTGGTCGAAATTATCCTTTGTCCCTTACCAAAATCTCATCTATCATCCCATATTTTTTGGCTTCATCGGCCTTCATCCAATAATCCCTGTCACTATCATCGTGCACTTTGTCAATTGATTGCCCAGAATGATTGGCTATGATTTCGTATAACTCTTCTTTGAGCTTTAATATCTCTCTAGCAGTAATTTCTATATCACTGGCCTGACCTTGAGCTCCACCCATAGGTTGGTGAATCATAACCCTTGAATGTGTTAACCCACTACGTTTTCCCTTTTGACCAGCACAAAGAAGTACTGCCCCCATGGATGCTGCCATTCCTGTACAAATAGTAGCTACGTCTGGTTTAATGAACTGCATGGTGTCGTAAATTCCCAATCCCGCATATACACTGCCCCCAGGAGAGTTAATATATATCTGTATGTCTTTTGTTGCATCTGCACTTTCCAAAAAAAGTAATTGCGCCTGAACAATGTTTGCTACCTGATCATTGATTCCTGTTCCAAGAAAAATAATACGATCCATCATTAATCTAGAAAAGACATCCATTGCAATTGCATTTAATTGTCTTTCTTCAATAATATTTGGGGTCATATTTACAGGATACATACTACTCATTATTTTGTCGTAGTACATGCTGCTTATGCCTTGGTCTTTTATTGCGTAATTTTTGAATTCTTTACCGTAATCCATGTGTTTAAAATCGATTTTTTAACAAAAAAAAGGTGCCGAAAATAACATCTTCGGCACCGTAAAGATACTTATTTTATTTATGAAAACTACCCGTATACTTCTTTCACAAAGTTTTCATATGTGATTTCCTTGGATTTTAAGTTTACCTTTTCTTTGTATAGGTTAAGTAGTTTTTGACTCATTAATTGTTCGGACAATCTTTTTACCTCATCTTGATTGCTCATAACCCTTGCAGCAATATTGTCTAACTCTTCCTCGGCAGGATTTAATTGGCCATATTGAGCCATTTGAGATTTAATGAACCCCTTGGCAAATTCTTTTAATTCATCAAACTGAATTTCAATATTATTATCCTTGATAATTTTCCCTTCTATCAATTGATAACGCAATCCTTTTTCAGATTTTTCATATTCCTCATTAGCTTCTTCTTCAGTTAATGGGTTTTCACCTGTCATTTGAATCCATTTTTTAAGGAATCCAGATGGCAAATCAAACTTCACAGTAGAAATAAAATGCTCTGTTATATCATTTAATAGCTTTTGGTCAGATTGTTGTTCAAATTGTTTTTCAGAATCTTCCTTTATTTTGGCCTTCATCTCAGCTTCAGACTTAACATTGTCCTTGCCAAATAATTTATCAAACAAGTCCTGATTTAGCTCAGCAGGCTCTCTCTCATTAATTTCTTCAATGGTGAAATCTATATCAATATTTAATTTTTCTGCCTTATCCCTATCAATTCCAAGAGCGCTAGAAAGTAAATAATCCTCCTTAAAAAGCCCTTTTGTTTTTAAAGAAACAACATTGCCTACCTTTTTGCCTAAAAGGCTTTCCATTGCTTTTTTAGCCTTTACCTTATCTAGTTCAATTGTGGTTTTATTGTCTATTTCTTCAGCTTCATTTTTAAAAACACCAATTACTTCGTCTTTTTTTCCAACTTCAGATTTGTTTGCAAGTTTTCCATATTGCTTTTGAATACGTTCAACTTGCTCATCAATCATTTTTTTGTCTGCAACTATATTGTAGTGTATAAGTGATTTTTTTGTTTTTAAAGGAACTTCAAAATTAGGAGCTAATCCAAGTTCAAACTCAAAAGCAAACTCTTCGGTATCCCAATCAAAATTGTCTTGTTGTTTTGGTAAAGGGTTACCAAGAACATCCAATTTTTCTTCTGTAAGGTATTTGTTAAGATTATCTTGCAATAATTTATTTACCTCATCTACCAATACTGCTTTACCATATTGTTTTTTAATAAGACCCATAGGTACTTGACCCTTTCTAAACCCTGGAATATTGGCTTGTTTTCTATAATCTTTAAGAATGGTTTCTACCTTATCTTGGTAATCGTCTTTAGTAACGGCGACTTTTACAACAGCATTTAAATCGTCTATCTGCTCTTTGGTAATATTCATCTATCTCTTGTTTTGCTTTTAATAAAATGGGCTGCAAAAGTAGTACATTTTATGAAGTTCAACAAGTTTTTAAACTACTGTATACCAAATAGTAACTTACTTTTTTTTGTCTTCTTTTAAGAATGAAAACAGTATAGATTGAAGAAAAGACAGTAGCAGACTAAAAAGTAACGCCCACCAGATGTTTGCCACTTGAAACCCATCTATAAAATAATCTGCCAAAAGAATAATAATGGCGTTTATGATTAAAATGAAGAGCCCAAAGGTTATAATGGTTACTGGTAGTGTTAAAAATACCAAGATAGGTTTCACTAAAAAGTTAAGTAATCCCAAAGCAATGGCAACTATAATAGCTGTGGTATAAGAGTCTACCCCAACCCCAGACAATACTTTTGATAAAATTACTACGGCCAATGCACTTAATAAAATCCTTAAGATCATTTTCATGGGAATACTATTTATGGTTAAAATAAAAAGGCATCGAATATTATATTCGATGCCTTAAAATTAAGAATATATTTTATTAATTAACGTATAACCCTGTATAATCAAGTGGATTAACTCCTGGTAAATCCGAGCCATATTTAGTGTTAATAGCATCAATAAAAAAGAGTGTTAGTATTGCATAACCTCTAGGGGAAGGATGCACGCCATCTAAAGAAAACCCACCGCCTGTTCCGTAGATGGCAGTAACTGAGCTACCATCGGGCATTTGGAAACCATTTTCTGCAAGCTCGTTCATAACCCCCTCTGCATCAACAAAAGCCAAACCATATTGTTGCGCCAAAGCCTCAATGGTTTGGTTATATGCTATTTGTGCAGTTTTTACTGCTACCTGTTCTTGTGGTGTAAGAACCCATTTGTCTGCCAATGGAACAGCGACTCCATTTATAGATGTTGGGTCTGCTGGGTTAGCTAAAGTTCCAATAATTGTCTGTGAGGTAAAAACCAACAAATCCTCTGCTGTGGCTTGTCTCATATTAATCAAAGCAGGGTTAAAACCAGTTAAATCTGTTAAATCTTCATCTATTATAACCACTGCATTTCCTTCGCCAGGGGAAAATGAAATAGTGCGTTGAGCCAATTCATCAGCAGTAATCAACCCCAGTCCTTGTAATTGTGCCAACCCGCCATTATAAGCTGCATATGCACCGTTCAATAACCCTGTAGTTGCTTCATCCAATGGAACTGGATTGTGTGGAACTGTAGTAAAATATGGAATTGTAGTAACATCAGGAATATTGGCAACAACACCTCCTGCACCATTTGCTGTAAGGGCTTGTAAAAGCCCATTGTATACACTTGCAAAAACATTAGGGTCAGTTATGTCATTTCCACCATAAGTGCTTGGGTCTAAATTTCCAGCCTGGTCAACACCATCACCACCTGAAACTGCAAAACCTAAAATATCATTATTGCCAATCCAAAGCGAAAAGAATGTTGGATTTTGTGCTATAGCATCACCAATTACAGTGGCATCTGCGGCAGAAGCAAATCTTGCAAAATATGGATTTGCTAATCCTGCAGCTACACCAGCTATATTACCATATCCTGGTGCTGCCAAATGATAGCTTTTTGCTCCAGGAACTCCCATGTTGTTAAATGGCCCGGATAGTGTATTGGATATTTCTGTAGTTCCTGTTCCGCTAACTGGTGTAGGTGTTGGCGAGCCTGAAGTAAAGTCCAAAAAAAGTCTATTCCCTAGAATTGGTTGCCCTCCTAAAGTAGCACCTCCTAAATTATCCGCCATGAATGGAATAGTGAACGCTCCACCACCAACAAGTTCAAAGTTAGATGCTAACATATTTGGATATGAAGCTGTTTGCCCATCTATAAACAGGGCACTGTCAGAGAAACCTGCTGTCAATGAATTCCCTAAGGAAACATAGTTGGTAAAATCTGCAGAACCATTTGTGTAAACCACAGGTACAGGATCTATAATTGGTTCAGTGATTATTTCATCATCATCACTACATGAAATGAACAAAAGACCAGAAAAAATAAAGAATGAAATTAGTTTTTTCATTTATATAAGTTTGAGTTAACTTACAGTATAATGTACTGTTATATCAAGGTTTTCAAAATTAACCAAATTTATTACATCCACAATAAAAGTGAGTAAAAATTATGCATGCATAATAAAAAAAGATGTTTTTTTAGTGATTTATAAAATCCAAGGTTGTTTCCAAAAACTGTGATGGGTTCTCAGCATGCAGCCAGTGTCCAGTATTTGCAATGGTTTCAATAGATGCCAAAGGGAAGTGCTTTTTAATATTAGGGATATCTTCTGCTAAAATATAATCAGACTTGCCTCCTTTTATAAAAAGAGTTGGTTTGTTATAAAAAGTATTATCTGATAGTGCTTCGCCAATTTCACTCATTTTTGTGCTTAGGATGGCAAGGTTCATTCTAAAGCCGAGTTTTCCTTTTTCTACCCAATAGAGGTTTTTTAATAAAAATTGGCGAGTGCCATAATCTGTAATTTTCTCCCTTAATATAGAATCAGCTTCACCTCTGGAAGCTATATTGTTCAAAGGAAGTTCATTTAGTGCATTGATAATATGTTGGTGATGCGGCGGATATTGCTTTGGGCCAATATCGGCAACTATTAATTTTTTAACTAGTTCTGAATGCATACAGGCCAATTGCATAGCAGTTTTGCCACCCATAGAATGTCCTAAAACTATAACTTCAGATAATCTATGCTCATCTATGTAATTTTTTATGTCTTCAGCAAGAATAGAATAATTAAAATCCTTTGAATGAAAACTCTTTCCATGGTTTCTTTGGTCTATTAAATGTACTTCCAACCCATTTTCCGCATATTGCGAACCTAGAGTTTTCCAATTATCGGACATCCCTAAAAAACCATGCAGAATTAGCATTGGTTTTCCTTCTCCTAATATTTTTGAATGTAATGGCTGCATTATTTTAACTTGTGTAAGTACATGTTTATAACATTGTCTAGCCCTAAATAAAGAGATTCACATATTAATGCATGACCAATTGATACTTCCAACAAATTGGGAATATTGTTCTTAAAATATTCAATATTGTCCAAACTTAGGTCATGCCCTGCATTGATTCCCAATCCTAATTCATTAGCGAAAATGGCAGCATTTGTATAAGGTTTAATGGCCATTTCTTTATTTTGAGAATAACCTTCAGCATAACTTTCTGTGTATAATTCAATTCGGTCAGCACCTGTTTTTGCGGCGCCTTCAATCATTTTTTGCACAGGGTCTATAAATATGGAAGTGCGTATGCCGTTCTGTTTAAAATCTGAAATCACCTCTTTTAGAAAATCTATATGTTCTATGGTATCCCAACCTGCATTGGATGTAATTGCATCTACAGCATCAGGCACTAGCGTAACTTGTGCGGGTTTTGTTTCCATTACCAAATCAATAAACTTGGGAACAGGATTGCCTTCTATATTGAATTCTGTAGTGATTATTTGCTTTAAATTCCTCGTGTCTTGGTATTTAATATGTCTCTCATCTGGTCTGGGGTGTACCGTTATTCCTTGAGCACCAAAACGCTCTATATCGGATGCCACTTTTAAAAGGTTCGGAACATTACCACCCCTAGAATTTCGCAATGTTGCTATTTTGTTAATGTTAACGCTAAGTTTTGTCATATAAAAATCTACTAAAAGAGAAGGCAAAAATACAAATAAGGCATGCCTTTTGATATTTTAAATTAGTATTTTGCGTTATAATTTAAGTTTATGCAGATTCAATCATACATACTCAATACAATTAGGGTCTTTAAGGCGGATGATTCTTTAAAGGATGTCATTCAGTTTTTTAAGGATACTACTTATAGTCACGTTGCTATTGTAGAAGGGGATAGGTTCTTAGGTGTGTTAAGTGAAGATGATTTGGATAACTTAAAGGAGGGTAAAAAGATTGGTGACTATAGATATAGTTTGGAATCTTTTTTTGTGAGAAAAGAAACCTTGTGGCTAGATGTTTTGGAAACTTTTGCAAGAAATAATACAAACCTTGTTCCTGTTTTAAGTGAAAACGAAAAGGTGATAGGCTACTATGACCTTAGCGATATTATAAGTGAGTTTATTGATACGCCTTTTTTTAAGGAGCCAGGTGGCATTCTTGTTGTTGCCAAAGGATTAAAGGATTATTCATTTAGCGAGATTGCACAAATTGTTGAAACCAATAATGCCAGATTAATAGGTGGTTTTATTACGGATATACATAATGATGTTGTGCAGATTACCCTAAAAATAAGCAGTACGGACCTTAATGAAGTAACCCAAACTTTTAGACGTTACAATTACAGCATACTTTTTGGGAACAGTGACGATCAATTTTTAGAAGATTTAAAACAGCGATCGGATTATCTTGATAAATATTTAAACGTTTAACAAGTATGAAAGTTGCCATCTATGGTCAAACTTACCATGAAACAGCATTGGAGTATGTTGTAGAGTTATTGGATGAGTTAAAAAAAGAGAATGCTGAGGTCTATTTTGAGCATCAATTCTTAGAATATTTATTGGTTATTAAAAATATTGGTTCTTTTAAAACTTTTACAAGTTTATCTGGATTAGATGCTTCTTTTGATATGTTTGTGAGTTTTGGCGGTGATGGTACGGTACTTAGGGCTATTACATATGTCAGGGATTTAGGAATTCCTATTGTAGGTGTAAATACAGGAAGATTAGGGTTTTTATCAACCTATAAAAAAGAAGATGTAAGAAAGGTAGTGACCGAATTTATATCAGGGTCATATAATATTGTAGAAAGGAGTTTGGTGGAGGTAAATACCAATCCAGAAACCGATGCTTTTGAGAAAATGAATTTTGCATTGAATGAAGTTACTGTAAGTAGAAAGGATACTACATCCATGATTACTGTGGAAACTCATTTAAATGACGAATATTTAACTTCCTATTGGGCAGATGGTCTTATTGTGGCAACGCCAACAGGGTCAACAGGATATTCACTTAGTTGTGGTGGCCCAGTAATAGAGCCAACTGTAAAGTCTTTTATTTTAACACCTATAGCACCTCACAATCTTAGCGCAAGACCTTTGGTTATTTCTGACAGTACCATTATTAGATTAAAAGTTTCTGGTAGAGAGGAAAATCATTTGGTTTCTTTAGACTCTAGGATTGCTACATTAGAAAATGGAACAGAAATAATCATCAAAAAAGCCAACTTTACAGTAAAGATGATTGAGTATACTTCGGAGAGTTTTCTTAAGACACTCCGCAACAAATTGTTGTGGGGCGAGGATAAGCGTAATTAGAACTCTTAGAGCAATAAATGAACTTAATTGCTGTTTATCAAGAGAGAATATGAATGTTTCAAATTCAGTAGGGTAAATAACTGGAATTGTTATATTTGCAAACTTTTAGACAGAATGAGATTTTTATTTGTTTCAATTCTTTTATTTGTATTTGGAGAAATGGGAGCCCAAACCTATGAAATAGGTTTGTTTGCAGGTGGAGCCAATAATATTGGTGATGTAGGTAAGACCAATTTTATTTTACCTTCTGGAGTGGCTTTTGGTGGTGTTGCAAAGTGGAACATTAGCAAGCGTTATGCATGGCGTGGAACAGTAATATATGGCAATTTTACTGCTGATGACTCAAAATCTAGCATGTCATCTAGACAGCAAAGAGGTTATGTAATTGATAATTCTATTTTGGAAGCATCCGCAGGACTGGAGTTTAATTTTGTGGATTATAATTTGCATCAACTAGGACTGGCATTTACGCCGTATTTATATACAGGAATAACCTATTTTAGATACGGATATCATTATTTTGATGCTGCCCAATTGCAAGATGTTGGTCAAAAAGATGGCTCGTTTGCCATCCCCATGACGGTGGGTTTTAAGAAAAGAATAAATCAATTTTTGATTTTTGGAGGAGAAATAGGTGCTAGGTATACCTTTACAGATAATCTGGATGGCAGCAATCCCGAAGGGTCAAACTTTGAACAATTTAGATTTGGAAATATTTTTAGTGATGATTGGTATGTTTTTTCTGGTTTAACACTAACTTATACCTTTGGAAGAAAACCTTGCCAAGATTGTTTTGAGTAGCACATAATATGAATACTATCGAAGACTTAAATGAAAATAAATTGCCTTTACATCTTGCTATTATTATGGATGGCAATGGAAGATGGGCAAAAAATAAAGGAAAATTAAGAGTCTTTGGACATGAAAATGGTGTAAAACGTGTAAAAGAGACAGTTGAGAACTGCGCTAGAATTGGAATTAAGTATCTTACCTTGTATACTTTTTCAACAGAAAATTGGAATAGGCCTAAGTTTGAAGTGGATACACTTATGAATATTTTGGTCTCTTCCTTAAAGAAAGAAGTTAAAACTCTTAACAAAAACAACATACGTTTAAATGCCATTGGTAATTTGGATTCCCTTCCAAGTAAGGCCAAAATAGAATTAGGTGAGGTAATGCGTAAAACTGCTGAGAACTCAGCAATGACGCTAACTTTGGCACTAAGCTATGGTTCTAGAGAAGAGCTTAAAATGGCTGTTAGAGAGATAAGCATCAAAGTTAAAAATAATATAATTTCTCCTGAAAACATTGACGAAACCATTATTAATAACCATCTTTACACGCACAATTTACCAGATGTGGATTTGCTTGTCCGTACCAGTGGGGAACATAGGATAAGCAATTTTTTACTTTGGCAGATTGCATATGCAGAATTACATTTTATTGACGTATTTTGGCCCGATTTTAGTGAGCACCATTTGGTGGGGGCAATTTTAGATTACCAGAACAGAGAAAGACGATTTGGAAAAACTAGCGAACAACTCAATTAGCGACATGAAAAAGTCCATGTCGATTGGACTTTTACTTACATTAACCTTCCTTTTATTTACTACAGGTACCAAGGCACAGGAAACTTCTTATGAAGATGGCAAAAGCTATATTCTTGGTGGTCTAGAGGTGACTGGAATAAAAAGTTATAATGAGCAAACGGTAAAAACGTATACAGGCTTAAGAGTAGGGCAGCCTATAACTATACCAGGAGAACAAATTAGTGCTGTAATCAATAAACTATGGGGATTGGAACTCTTCACAGATATATCCTTTTACATTACTAATATTGAGGACGAAAAAATATTCTTAGAGCTGAACATTATAGAACGTCCCACTCTATCTAATGTTACTGTATATGGCGTTAAAGAAAAAAAGGTAAATGAAATAGTTAAGGATACCGATCTTAAAAAGGGAAAGAAAATTACCGAAAGTCTTATTGCCAATACCAAGAACTACCTTCAGAATAAATATAAAAAACAAGGATATCTAAACACTAAAGTCACTATTGCGACGGCAGTGGATACATCTGAGACCAATGCCCAAAACATGGTTATTAATGTTCACAAAGGGGATAAGGTAAAAGTCAGTGATATAATTTTTGAAGGAAATGAGCAACTAACTGCTAAGAAATTACAGAAAGCACTTAAAAAGACCAAGAAGAAAAAATTATACAGGTTTTGGAAAAAATCTAAGTACATTGAAGATGATTTCAATGAAGATTTAACCTCTCTTGTTGATAAATACGCTGAAAATGGATATAGGGATGCCAGAGTTTTATCCGATACGGTTATTAATGTTGATGAGAATAATATCAATGTAAAAATTAAAGTAGAGGAGGGTAACAAATACTACTTTGGCGATATAGATTTTGTGGGTAATACTGTTTATACAGATAGGCAATTGACTCAAGTTCTAGGAATAAAAAAAGGAAATACGTATAACGGAGTGCAATTAAAGAAACGAATTGCAGATGATACGAAGCCAGATGCTGAGGATATTACCAATTTATATCAAAACAATGGGTACTTATTCTCTTCTATAAATCCAGTTGAGGTTTCTGCCGAAAATGACACCATTAATTTTGAAATTAGAATTATTGAAGGAAAGGAAACTTTCTTGGATCATGTTACTGTAAATGGAAATGATAAAACCAATGACCATGTTATCTTTAGGGAATTAAGGACTCGTCCTGGTCAAAAGTATAATAAGTCAGATATTATTAGAAGTATCAGAGAGTTAGGGCAACTTGGCTTTTTTGATGCTGAAAACATTAAACCAGATATTCAAAATCCCAACCCTAATACAGGTACTGTAGATATAGATTATAGTCTTGTTGAAGCAGGTTCTAGTCAAATTGAGTTGCAAGGTGGTTATGGTGGTGGTGGTTTTATTGGTACACTAGGGCTTTCTTTTAGTAACTTTTCTATGCAAAATCTTTTTAATGGAGAAGCATATAAACCAGTGCCAATGGGAGATGGACAAACGTTTGCCCTGCGATTACAGGCAAGTAGGTCTTTTAGGGTATATAGTTTAAACTTTTCTGAGCCTTGGTTGGGAGGAAAAAAACCTGTGAGGTTTAACCTTTCATTTTCCAGAACACAACAGTTTCAATATGATTTCTTGAATAGGGAAGTAAACAAGGATAGGCAATTTTCTATCACAGGGGTTTCAGCAGGTTTGGCAAAAAGGGTACAGTGGCCAGATGATTTCTTTACGGTTTCTCACTCTTTAGGGTATCAATTATATGATTTTAGGAATTATAATATTGGTCTTTTTAACTTTGGTAATGGTAGTGCAAATGCCTTAACATATACGGTGGGACTTTCTAGAAACTCTTCTGGACCAAGTAGAATATTTCCTATGACCGGTTCCAATTTTGAATTCACAGCTAAGTTTACACCGCCATTTTCGCTCTTTGGAAGTAAGGATTATAAATCTATTAAGGATGAAAGTGAAGAGCTTTTAGGTGAACTTAGAATTGTTGGTCCAGATGACCCTTCCGCTCCAGCAATTAACCGTCGTTTGGAGACATTGGAAGAAGAACGATTCAAATGGTTGGAATTTTATAAAATTAAATTTAAGGGAGATTGGTATACTCGCTTGGTGGATAAATTGGTACTAAGGACTAATACAGAGTTTGGATTTTTAGGACATTATAACCAAGATATTGGAGATGTTCCTTTTGAACGTTTCTTTGTAGGTGGAGACGGCTTGGGCAACTTTACCTTAGATGGTAGAGATGTGGTACAGCTAAGAGGATATGAAAATCAATCTTTAACTCCTGTGGACCCAATAACAGGTAGGCAAGAAGGTGGTGTAATCTATAATAAATTCTCTTTGGAATTAAGATATCCACTTACTTTAAAGCCATCTGCTTCTATTTATGCACTTACTTTTTTAGAAGCTGGGAACTCTTTCAACAATTTTAGTGAATTTAATCCGTTTCAAGTAAAAAGATCCGCTGGTGTGGGGCTACGTATATTTATGCCCGCCTTTGGATTATTGGGAATAGATTTTGGATACGGGTTTGATCAGGACTATTCGGGGCAATCATCAGGCCCTAGTGGGTGGCAAACACACTTTATTATTGGTCAACAATTTTAATAAGTCTCTTTCCGAACAAGGTTAATGTGCTCATTTTAATATAATTAGTATTTTTGGCACGATATTTTCTATGTATAAAACGGAAACAAAAATGAAGCAAAAAGTTCTTTTAGTAATAACCATCGTATTGTTTTCAACATATAGCTTTGCGCAGCGAGGTGTTAGGATTGGTTATGTGGATATGGAATATATACTTGAGAATGTAGAGGAGTATAGAGATGCAACAGAGCAGTTGGCAAATAAGGTTCAGAAATGGAAGGTGGAGATTGAGCAAAAGCAAAGTGTTGTTGAGCAAATGAAAAAGGATTTAATGGCGGAAAAAGTGCTGTTGACTGATGAATTGATTGCAGAACGTGAAGAAGAGATACAGGTATTAGAAAAGGAAATGATAGAGTACCAACAGGACAGATTTGGCCCTCAAGGAGATTTGGTTTTGCAAAAACAACTGTTAATACAGCCAATACAAGATCAAGTCTTTAATGAAGTACAAAAAATAGGGGCAAATAAAAAGTATGATTTTATTTTTGATAAATCAGCAGATGTCGTAATGTTGTATTCCGAAAAAAGGCATGATATAAGTGAGCTGATTTTAAGGGGTATAGCAAGAACTAGAAAGATTAGTGCTCCAAAAAAGAAAGATGTAAAAAGCAGGTTGGAGAAATTAGAAGCGGAGGAAGATGATGTTGTGAGTGATGCTTTGCTAGAAAGGCAGAATAAAGCAAAAGATGCTGAAGCAGCTAGAGCTAAAACAGCAGATGAAAAAAGAGCGGAGCAATTAAAATTAAGAGAAGAGCGTAAAAAGGCCTACGAGGAAAGAAGAAATAAGCTGTTAGAAGAAAGAGAGGCTAAAAGAAAAGCCAAATTAGAAGAAAGAAAGGAAGAAACAGAAACAGTAAAAGACTCAAATAATTAGAATAGTAAACTCAAATAATAAACAAAAATTAACACTCAAAATTAATACTTATTTAAAATCATGAAAAACGTAAAGAAAATTGCAGTAGCCTTAGTTTTATTTATTGCAGCTACCAGTTTTGTGAATGCACAGAGTAAAGTGGCGCATATAGATGTATCTCAGTTATTATCTGAAATGCCAGAAATGATTGCCGCCCAAGCAGAAATAAAAAAACTAGGAGAGACATATAGAGCAGATATAGAGGGTTCAATGACAGAGCTTAAAAACAAGTATACACAATACTCTAATGAAGCGGCTACCATGTCAGAAGAAGAAAATCAAAAAAGAGCTACTGAGCTTCAAGGGTATGACAAAAGCATAGCTGAAGCACAACAAGCTGCACAACAAGAATTGCAAAAGAAGCAAGCTGAGCTTTTTGCTCCAATTTCCAAGAAAGCACAAGAAGCTATTGAGAAAGTTGCAGCAGCACAAGGTTTTGATTATGTTATGGATGCAACTCAAGGTACTGGACTAATCGTTTTTAAAGGAAAAGACCTGTTGCCAGAAGTAAAGAAAGAATTAGGATTCTAAGAAATAGAATACAGTTTTTAAAATATATTGATAAAAAACCGTCTCTCTCAGGACGGTTTTTTACTTTTATAATGTTTGCTAAAAGTTAGAATGAAAAACAGTCCCATTGGTATTTTTGATTCAGGAGTAGGTGGTACATCTATTTGGAAGGAAGTCAAGACAATGCTTCCAAACGAGAGTACAATCTATTTGGCTGATAGTAAAAATGCACCATATGGAGCAAAGCCTGTTGGGGAAATCATGAAGCTGAGTATAAAAAATACCGAGCTCTTATTAAGAATGGGCAGTAAACTAATTATTGTTGCCTGTAATACAGCAACAACAAATGCCATTGATTATTTAAGGGAAACCTATCCTGTACCATTTATTGGTATTGAACCAGCAATTAAACCTGCTGCCTTAAAATCCAATTCCAAAAAAGTTGGAATTTTGGCAACTAAAGGAACACTTTCTAGTGAGTTATTTCATAAAACTGCAAAAGACCATGCTTCTGGAATTACTATTATTGAAAGAGAAGGTGCTGGGTTGGTATCTTTGATTGAGGCTGGAAAATTAAACTCAGAAGAAACTAAAAAATTATTGGAACAGTTTTTACAGCCTATGCTAGAAGAAGGTATAGACTACTTAGTTTTGGGCTGTACGCACTATCCTTATTTAATACCTATTCTAAAAAAAACACTACCTAAGCATGTGCAAATTATAGATTCTGGACAAGCTGTGGCTAGACAAACCAAAACTGTTTTAAAAAAAATGCATTTACTGAATACCTCTAATGAAAATGTAGAACATCAATTTTATAGCAATACGAGTACCAATGTATTGGAATCATTAATTGGCAATATTGTTAAGACAAAAAAAATTGACTATTTGGACTTTTAAGGCTTAGTGTTTTTCAAAAGTCTGATATGTAAAATCATATTTGTGCTTTTCATCTTTTGGATGATACTCTTCAGAAATTAGCTTCCATATTTGGCTATCAATTTCCGGAAAAAATGTATCCGCTTCAAAAGTATGGTGTACTCTTGTAAGTTCTATTTTATTAGAAACTTCCATTCCTAATTTATATATTTCACCTCCACCAATTATAAAGGGTGTATTATCACTTTCAGCTAATTTTAATGCGTCTTTAAGAGAATGGACAACGACACATTCTTTATACTGTGTAACATAGTTTTTGTCCCTGGTAATGATTATATGGGTTCTATTGGGTAGTGGCTTGGGAAAACTCTCAAATGTTTTACGCCCCATAATGATATAATGTCCAGTGGTAATTTTTTTAAAACGTTTAAAATCATCTGGAAGGTGCCATAACAAATCGTTGTCTTTTCCCAACGCATTGTTTTCCCCAGCTGCGGCTATCATGGTTACCACGTTCATGGGCTTTTTTTTTTATTGATGTTGGATAAGGGGAAATTGGTTTCTATTTCTTTTTGAAGTTCTGTTATTCTTTTTTTCTGCAATACCACCAATTTTTCACGTTGTTCCCGTTCCCATTCTTTTCCCATAAATTTTTGGGAAACAAATATATTAAAGATGTGAATGGCAAATAGAAACCCCCAAAAAGTGATGACCCAAATAAACCAATTATATTCTTCTCCGTATTTTAAAACTTTATTGATTAGAATCAAAAAAATACTGCCAATTAAGAAAACTACAAAATGTACATAGAGCCTCTTTTTTTGTTTGATTCTGGATTGGGCATGTTCCAGCATATTGTGCTGTTCCAAATCTATATTAGAATCGTTTTTCTCTTTAGAGAACATGGTCAATTAGTTTATGGGCAAATATAACGGAATTTAAGATTCTGAATTGACTTATGTGTTATGCTTAAATCTCAACAATTGAAGTCTCTCTTTTCCTACTTCTGAAAATTGAATTCCTTTTTTTGTGAAAATCAATTTAATGTAAATGGTATTTTATTAAAATCATAAATCTTGGTTAACTTATTGTGTATAAGAGGTTTTATGGTTTGATTTGCATTATAATTTAAAATATAAATATCATGTCCATTGCAAAGCAGTACCTTAAAACCAAACCAGTTTGTAAAGTTACTTTTACCGTGCCAGCGGAAGATGCAAAAAAAGTAGCAGTAGTGGGAGATTTTAACAATTGGAGCCCAAAAGGAAGCCTTTTGAAAAAATTGAAAAATGGAACGTTTAAAGGGACGTTTGACTTGCCAAAAGAAAATGTTTATGAATTTAAGTATTTGGTAGATGGGAGTTATGTTAATGAGGCAGAAGCTGATCGTTACCAATGGAATGATTATGCTGGTGGAGAGAATGCTGTTTTAGAGATTTAAGAGATCTATAAAAAAGAAAATTTGAAGCTCAACCTAACGGTTGGGCTTTTTTGTTATACAGCAACCATTCCTTTTATATGTGGATGTGGATTATAATCTACCAAAGTAAAATCTTCAAATTTAAAATCAAAAATGTTCTTTACTTCTGGGTTTAGAGTCATTTTAGGGAGTGGTCGCGGTTCTCGGCTTAATTGAAGTTCCACTTGCTCCAAATGGTTGTTGTAAATGTGGGCATCTCCAAAAGTGTGGATAAATTCCCCAGCTTCATAACCACAAACTTGTGCCATCATCAAGGTAAACAATGCATAAGAAGCAATATTAAAGGGTACTCCTAAAAAAATGTCTGCGCTCCGCTGATAAAGTTGACAAGAAAGTTTTCCATCTGCCACATAAAATTGAAAAAAGGCATGACATGGTGGTAATGCCGCTTTTCCATTGGCTACATTTTCAGAAAATGAAACAGAAGTGTCTGGTAATACAGATGGATTCCAGGCAGAAACCAACATTCTTCTGCTATTGGGGTTGTTTTTTAAACTGTGGATAACCTCTTTTATTTGGTCAATCTCATCACCATTCCAATTTCGCCATTGATACCCATAAACAGGACCTAAATTACCATTTTCATCAGCCCATTCATTCCAGATTCTCACTCCGTTTTCCTTTAGGTATTCAATGTTGGTATCGCCTTTTAAAAACCACAAAAGTTCATAGACAATAGATTTTAAATGAAGTTTTTTTGTTGTAACCATGGGGAAACCTTCACTCAGGTCAAATCGCATTTGATGTCCAAAGACACTAATGGTTCCCGTTCCCGTACGATCTCCTTTTTGATTGCCATTAGCTAGGACATGCTTTAATAAATCGTGATATTGCTTCATTTTCCTTTGTGGATTTCTAGAAAACTAAAATATGAAAAACGACAGTATAAGAATTGTCTTTTTTCAGGTATTTATCAAAACGTTATTAACGAGACTAGCCTAAAATCATCCCAGCAATGGTAGCTGAAATTAGTGAAGCTAAGGAACCTCCTAAAACGGCTTTCATACCAAATTGAGAAAGTGTTTTTCTTTGCCCTGGAGCTAAAGAGCCTATACCCCCAATTTGTATTCCGATAGATGCAAAGTTTGCAAAACCACAAAGCATGTAGGTTGCCATTATGATAGATTTATTGTAGGTAAGATGTGAAGCACTGGCCATATTTTTTAAATCTGCCAATTGAATATATCCAATAAATTCGCTGGCTGCCAATTTTATCCCAAGTAATTGCCCCATAAGCATCATATCCTCTTTTGCTACACCAATCAACCACATTAATGGAGCGAAAATAGTGCCTAAAATGGCTTCTAAACTAAATTTTTCAAAACCAGAATTGGAAGCTATCCAAGAATTAAAAGAAGTAGTGTCGCCAACCCACCCCAATATGCCATTGAGCATAGCAATAAACGCTACAAAGACCAAAAGCATAGCCCCAACGTTTACTGCCAGTTTTAAACCTTCTGTAGTTCCGTTGGCTATGGCATCCAAAATATTGGCGCCAATTTTGTCCGTGGATACTTTTACTTCTGTATTAATCGGTTCAGTTTGAGGGTATAATATCTTAGAAACGACAATGGCACCTGGTGCAGCCATTACAGATGCTGCTAATAGATGTTTTGCAAAGTATAATCTTAGAACTGGGTCATCACCTCCTAAAAACCCAATATAAGCTGCCAATACAGCTCCTGCTACAGTAGCCATACCTCCAATCATGACCAAAAGCATTTCAGATTTGTTCATTTTTTCCAAATAGGCTTTTATAAGTAACGGCGCTTCGGTTTGTCCCAAAAATATATTGCCAGCGATACTTAAACTTTCTGCTCCAGATATGCCCAAAGATTTGGTAAGTAGCCAAGCTAATCCTTTTACTACTTTTTGAATGACTCCTAAATAATATAATACAGAAGTCAATGCGGAAAAGAAAATGATTGTTGGGAGTACTTGGAAGGCAAAAATGTATCCAAAAGTGTCCATGTCGACCACTAATCCTTCAAATAAAAATTTACTTCCTGCTCGAGTGAAATCTAAAATACTGACAAAAATCTTACCACCGAATTCAAAAACATCCGAGACAAAACTTAAATCAAACCTTCTTCCAAAGGCATTAAATCCAATTTTTTCTCCAATTAAAATACATATGGCAAGTATAAGTTGAATTCCCAAACCAATTCCTGCTGTTTTCCAATTGATAGCTTTGCGATTTGCACTAAATAAAAAGGCGATTAGAATAAGAATACCCATACCTAATATACCGCGTAATAAGCTAGAAATGGAAAATCCCTCGTTAGGAATTATTGTTGGGACATTTGTTGTAGCAATATCATTAATTGTGGTTGTGTCTAATGTATTTTGAATAGAATCTACAAGTACTGTTTCTTGGGCAATTAAAGGCAATGACGATAAAAAAAGAAAAGAAATCCAAAGGACTATTTTCATAAAAAACTAGATTAATTGCGTTTGGATATTTCGTCTCTTAATTGGGCAGCCTTTTCATAATCTTCATTAGCAACCGCTTTGTTTAATTCTTGGTGTAACTCTTCTATAGTAAGTTCTTTATATGCATCTGTTGCGCCGGTATCTATTTCAACGGTTTCACCTTCTTGCAAAATTTCATCTACAATAATGCTGTCATCACTATCTTCATCATCTTTTTCTTTTTCTTTTGATGAAAATTTTAAGAAGATACCTGCCTTGTCCAAGATGGTTTTGTAGGTGAAAATTGGAGCGTTAAAACGAAGCGCCAAAGCTATGGCGTCACTTGTTCTGGCATCAATAATTTCTTCAATTTTATCTCTTTCACATATTATACTGGAGTAGAACACGCCATCCACCAATTTATGAATAATTACTTGCTTTACTACGATGTCAAATCTGTCAGCAAAATTTTTAAAAAGGTCATGAGTTAGTGGTCTCGGAGGTTTAATTTCTTTTTCTAAAGCTATTGCAATGGATTGGGCTTCAAAAGCTCCAATAACAATGGGAAGCTTTCGGTCACCATCAACCTCATTTAATATAAGAGCGTACGCACCATTTTGTGTTTGGCTATAGGATATTCCCTTTATTTTTAATCTTACTAAACTCATAAATTTTTATAAACCAAGAAAGGCTGTTTAAATAAAAGGTTGTCCTAATATTTAAACAGCCCTTTAAGGGCACAAATTAACAAAAATTAAGCGTTTTGGGCTTTAAATTCCTTTAATTTTTCAGTGAGTTTGGGGACAACTTCAAACGCATCCCCAACAATTCCGTAATCGGCTGCTTTAAAAAACGGCGCTTCTGGATCAGTGTTTATAACCACTTTTACTTTAGAAGCGCTAATTCCCGCTAAATGTTGAATTGCTCCCGAAATACCTATAGCAATATATAAGTTGCTTGCTACTGGCTTTCCAGTTTGCCCTACATGTTCACTATGTGGTCTCCAACCTAAATCTGAAACTGGCTTGGAACATGCTGTTGCTGCCCCTAGCACATCTGCTAATTCTTCAACCATTCCCCAGTTTTCTGGACCTTTTAATCCTCTTCCCCCAGAAACAACTATATCCGCATCTGCTATAGTCACTTTGCCTGAAACCTTATCTATGTTGGTAGATTTGGCTGAAAAATCCGCATCACCGATAGCAGGATTAAAGTCTTCAATAGCTGTATCAACTTTATTATCAATAATCCCGAATGCGTTGTTGGATACACCTATAATTTTGATGTCTGTTGTTATTTGAGTGAAGGCGAATCCTTTATTACTGAAAGCTGTTCTTTTTACAGTAAATGGATTGTTATTTTCTGGTGCGGCAACTACGTTGGGTACGTAACCTGCTTTGAGCAATCCACTTAAAAGAGGAGCTACATATTTTGAGCTGGTACTTGAACTTAATATAATTACTGTAGCGCTTTCCTTTTCAGCAGCTTGGGCAATTGTTTTTGCAAATGCTTTGGCATTGAATATTTTAAAGGCGGAATCAGATACATTTAATACTTTGGAAACACCGTAAGCACCTAATTCATCATTATTATCTGCATTAAAAGATACTGCAGTAACCGTTGCGCCCATTTGTTTGGCAACTTCATAGGCATATGATGAGGCTTCAAAAGCATTTTTTTTGAACTTTCCGTTTTCGGATTCTGTATATACTAAAACTGACATATTTCTTATTTAAATTACTTTTGCTTCGTTGTGCAAAAGACTTATTAATTCATCTATATTTTCTGCATCCACTAATTTAACAGCTCCTTTAGGTGCTGGTTTTTCAAACTTTGTATCAGATGTTGCCTGTGTAGCACCTGTTGGTTCAACAACATTTAATTTCTTCTGGCGAGCCATCATAATTCCTCTCATGTTTGGAATTTTAAGGTCACTCTCCTGTACTAATCCTTTTTGTCCACCAATTATAAGTGGTAAGGAAAGGTTTAGCGTTTCTTTTCCACCGTCAATTTCTCTAATGGCTGTTGCATTAGTTCCATCAACCTCTAAGCTTATACATGTATTTACAAAGTTCATATCCAATAAAGCTGCCATGATACCAGGAACCATTCCTCCATTATAATCAATGGATTCTCTGCCAGCAATAACAAGGTCGTATGCTCCATTTTTTACTACTTCTGCTAATTGTTGTGCCACAAAAAAACCGTCTAAAGGTTCGGCATTTACTCTTATTGCTTCATCGGCACCAATAGCGAGAGCTTTTCTTATTGTTGGTTCTGTGGAGGCACTTCCTACAGTAGCTACATGTACTATAGCCCCTTGCTTTTCTTTGAACCACATGGCTCTGGTAAGGCCAAATTCGTCATTTGGGTTAATTACAAATTGAACACCATTGGCATCAAATTTTGTGTCGCCATCGGTAAAATTTATTTTAGAAGTAGTGTCTGGGACATTACTAATACAAACTAATATTTTCATTTTTTTGCCTTTTATTTTGACAAGGGCTAAGATAGGTATTAATTTTCAAATTTACTATGCACGCATAGTAAATTTTGTTATTTTTTTACTCTTACAGATCTCTTAATTGGTAGATTATTTCCTATTTTTGCTTGCATTTTCAGATAAAATAATAACTAGATATTTCATATTAAATGAAAACGATACAGTTTAGGCAAGCTATAGCAGAGGCAATGTCAGAAGAAATGAGGAATGACGATTCTATTTTCTTAATGGGAGAGGAAGTTGCAGAGTATAATGGTGCATATAAGGCTTCAAAAGGAATGTTAGATGAGTTTGGTGCAGACCGCGTTATAGATACTCCTATTTCTGAACTTGGATTTGCAGGAATTGCTGTAGGATCCGCTATGAATGGGAATAGACCTATTGTTGAGTTTATGACTTTTAATTTTGCCTTGGTAGGGATAGATCAAATTATTAATAATGCCGCAAAAATTAGACAAATGTCTGGCGGACAGTTTAATTGCCCTATTGTTTTTAGAGGACCAACTGGTTCTGCTGGTCAATTGGCCGCTACGCACTCACAAGCTTTTGAAAGTTGGTATGCAAATTGTCCGGGACTTAAGGTAGTTGTGCCATCTAATCCAAGAGATGCCAAAGGACTTTTAAAAGCGGCTATTAAAGATGATGACCCTGTTATTTTTATGGAGTCCGAACAAATGTATGGAGACAAGGGTGAAGTGCCAGAAGGTGAATATACCATTCCATTGGGTGTGGCCGATGTTGTTAGAGAAGGTAGTGATGTAACCATTGTTTCCTTTGGAAAAATTATTAAGGAGGTTTATACAGCTGCTGATGAGTTGGCAAAAGAAGGAATTAGTTGTGAGATTATTGATTTGCGGACCGTAAGACCAATGGATATAAATGCTATTCTAAACTCTGTAAAGAAAACAAATAGATTGGTTGTTGTAGAAGAAGCTTGGCCCTTTGGTAACGTTGCTACAGAAATCACCTATCAAGTACAATCTCAGGCTTTTGATTATTTGGATGCACCAGTTGAGAAAATTAACACTGCGGATACACCAGCTCCATATTCTCCAGTTTTATTGGCAGAATGGTTGCCAAACTATAAGGATGTAATTAAGTCTGTTAAGAAAGTGTTATATAAATAAAGAGTGTCATTTTGTAAAACTATCTTAGCTTCATCGACCAAGAGTTGATGAAGCTTCATTTTTTAAAAGCATATTATTGATGGCATAACTACACCAAATTTTTTTATAGCGTTATTACATAATCACTGTTTTAGGGATTAGTGTGTAAATAGTATATGTTGATGAAGAAAATAGTTTTCCCTTTATTTTTATTTTTCACCTGTTTTGTTATTTCACAATCAAAAGTGGGAGGGATAGTTGTGGATGAATTAGGTGACCCTGTTGCTTTTGCCAATGTACTTTTTAAAGATTCTTCTGAAGGCACCATAACAAATGATAATGGTAGGTTTTATATGGAATCTGAGACTACCCATGATACTTTACTAGTTTCTTTTATTGGGTACGCTTCACAAGAAATTTCCTTGTCAGAGAAGGTAAATTATAATATGAATATTGTTCTACAAGAGTCTAATGAGCAATTAGACGAAGTGGTAATATATGTTGGCAAACAATCCAAAAAGAACAATCCAGCGATTGATATTTTAAAGAAAATATGGGCCAAGAAACGTGTGAATGGTGTTAATAAGTTTAAACAATATCAATACGATAAATACGAAAAAATAGAGTTTGACTTAAATACGATTGATAGCGCCCTAATGAAAAGCAAAATTTTTAAGGGAATGGAATTCGTTTTTCAAGATTTGGACACATCGCGAATTACTGGGAAAACGTATTTACCTATTTTTATTAATGAAGTTTTTTCCAAGGCATATGGAGATAATATCATTGGAGAGAGTAAAGAGGATATTCTAGGAAGCATAAACT
Organism: Saonia sp.; assembly: GCF_056326165.1. Taxonomy (NCBI): domain Bacteria; kingdom Pseudomonadati; phylum Bacteroidota; class Flavobacteriia; order Flavobacteriales; family Flavobacteriaceae; genus Saonia; species Saonia sp. The sequence goes on along the minus strand of NZ_JBWFBN010000004.1, from coordinate 112,767 downwards.
CTGGTTTTAGTAACAACCAAGCCATTACCGCTTTTGTCGAGGATTTGTATTCGGACTATAATATATATGATAATTACCTCAAATTTTTTGACAAAAGCTTTACAAGTCCACTTTCAAAAACTGGAGTAGATACCTATAATTACGTGCTTTCAGATAGTACATTTATAGATAATAAATGGTGCTATAACATCATATATTATCCCAGACGAAAAAATGAGCTTACGTTTAAAGGTGATTTTTGGGTGAACGATTCTACTTATGCCATAAAAAAAATTAATCTGGAGGTAACCAAAAGTGCCAATATCAACTGGGTAAAAGAGGTTTATATTGAACAAGATTTTGAAGTGGTTAGTGATTCTGTTTTTCTTTTAAAACGAGATTATATGCTCAGCGATTTTAGTTTTAGCAAAAAAGAAAAATCCAAAGGGCTTTATGGTAAGAGGACAACAGTTTATGATAATTATAAATTTGATATTCCAAAACCAAAATCGTTTTATAAGAATGAATCTGACCCTTTTGACCCCATAGTTTTTAGTAGGGACAGTACTTTTTGGGAAACCAATCGGTTGGAAAAATTGAATAAGGACGAGTCTGGTATATATAAATTGTTAGACACATTAAAGACTGTACCCAAGTTTAAGACCTATTACAATATAGTAAGCGTAATGGCATCTGGCTATATAGAAATTGATAAATGGAATTTGGATATAGGCGATGTATATAGTGTGTTTGGGTATAATGATGCTGAAGGAGTGCGAATAAGAGGTGGGGCCAGAACCTATTTTGGACAAAATGACCCATGGCGTTTGGAAGGGTACATGGCCTACGGCTTTGGGGATAACAAAGTAAAACATGGCTTTTCTGCAAAATGGTTGTTAGATAAGAAGAGCAGATTGATGATTACTGGGGGAAACCGGCGGGATATTGAACAGCTTGGACTTAGTTTAACATCCACCAATGATGTTTTAGGCCGGAGTATAGCCTCTTCATCGGTGGTGACGGTTGGTAATAATGATAGGTTGACCAATATAAATTTAAGCACTTTTAATGTGGAGATGGAACCTGTGAACAATTTTAGAATTAGGGTTGGTTCCACATATAGAACTTTAAGTTCTGCCTTGCCAGATGCTTTTAGTCTGGATTATTTGGATGAGACATCGTCTACTGGAACATCATCAGAAATAAAACAGTTTGATATTAATACTACTCTGGTATATACTCCAGGTAAAAAAACCATTGGTTATGGGGTGGAAAGATATAATATCAATGATGATTATAGTACATTGTTATTGAGTTATACCAAAGGCTTGGAAGGATTTTTGGAAAGCGATTTTGAATATGAAAAGCTTCAATTTTCATATAGTCAACCTTGGCAAATAGGTGGAATGGGAAGACTATACAGTACAATTGAAGTAGGCAAAACTTTTGGCGCTGTGCCCTTGGGGTTATTGAATGTTGTTCCAGGAAATCAAACTTTATTTACCCTGTACAACACATTTCCCAACTTAGATTTTTATGAGTTTGTGACAGATACCTATGCCTCGGTGCATTTGGAACATAATTTTAATGGACGTCTTTTTTCAAGAATACCTGTACTCCGTAAATTAAATTTAAGAGAGATTGTTGGTTTGCGTGGGGTTTGGGGAGACTTGTCAGAAGAGAATAAATTATTGAGCAGCCCCACCAATATACCATTATTGGCACCTACCGATAAAATTTATTGGGAATACTCTTTTGGGGTTGGCAATATTTTCAAGATATTTAGGTTAGATTTAAACTTTAGGGGCAATTACTTAGAAAACCCCAACGCAAGACCTTTTAGTGTAACTGGTTCCTTTGGTTTTAGCTTTTAATAGCAAATAGATAAAATACTTATTCTAAAACAGTGCCTTATAAAAAAATAAAAATGAGTAAAAATAAAATATTGACTTTTGATGTTCTAATAGAAATCCCAAAAGGAAGTAGAAACAAATATGAATACGATTTTACACTACATAAAATTAGATTTGATCGTATGTTGTTTTCATCTATGATGTACCCAGGTGATTACGGTTTTATTCCAGAAACCCTGGCTTTGGATAAAGATCCTTTGGATGTTTTGGTTTTGGGGGCAGAACCAACATATCCTATGGTGGTCATGGAGGTAAAACCAATTGGGGTTTTTCATATGACTGATGAAAAAGGGCCTGACGAAAAAATTATATGTGTGCCACTATCTGATCCAATATGGAGCGAAAAAAACGACTTGAAGGATATTAACCCACATAGACTTAAAGAGATTGAACACTTTTTCCAAGTGTATAAAGACTTAGAGAAGAAAAAAGTTGATGTTGGTGGATGGGGTAATGCAGAAGAAGCAGTAAAAATTTATCATGAATGTGTGGCTCGATATGAAAACAGTGAACACAAAAAGAAGCGAACTTTTACAATATAAATGAGACTTAGCTTTAAGTAGTTAAACAATTTATGAAGCAATATCAACATCAGATATTGCTTTTTTTATTCTCATTGATTTTACTACTTTTGCGCAGCTTAAATAATTAACTAATTACTTTATGGAATCAATAATGATTTATATGCCAATAATAATGGCAGTAATAGGCCTAATCTACATGGCAATTAAGAAATCTTGGGTATTGAAACAAGATGCCGGAGATGGGAAAATGAAAGAAATTTCGGATCACATTTATGAAGGAGCATTAGCGTTTTTAAATGCCGAGTACAGGCTTTTAGCCATATTTGTGGTAATAGTAAGTGTTTTACTTGCTATAGTTTCTTTTGTTGTGCCAACAACTCATTGGCTTATTGTAATCGCTTTTGTTTTTGGCGCTGTTTTTTCTGCCTTTGCAGGAAATATAGGAATGAAAATAGCCACAAAAACGAATGTAAGAACAACACAGGCTGCTCGTACGAGTTTGCCAAAAGCATTAAAAATATCTTTTGGTGGAGGTACTGTAATGGGACTTGGAGTAGCTGGTTTAGCAGTATTGGGTTTAACAGCATTTTTTATAGTTTTCTTTCAGTATTTCATGGGTGGCGTTTGGACTTCAACAGCTGATATGACTGTAGTTTTAGAAACGCTTGCGGGATTCTCTCTTGGAGCGGAGTCTATTGCATTGTTTGCTAGAGTTGGTGGGGGTATCTATACCAAAGCTGCAGATGTTGGCGCCGATTTAGTAGGTAAGGTAGAAGCGGGTATTCCAGAAGATGACCCTCGTAACCCAGCTACAATTGCTGATAATGTGGGAGATAATGTTGGTGATGTAGCAGGTATGGGAGCCGATTTGTTTGGTTCGTATGTAGCAACAGTATTGGCGGCAATGGTTCTAGGGAACTATGTTATTAAAGATATGGGTGGTGCAATTTCTGATGGTTTTGGAGGTATTGGACCAATCTTATTGCCCATGGCAATCGCAGGTGTAGGGATTATAATTTCCATTATTGGAACTATGCTTGTTAAAATAAAGAATAATGATGCAAAAGAATCTAAAGTAATGGGTGCTTTAAACCTTGGGAATTGGGTTTCTATTGGTTTAGTCGCAGTTTCTTGTTACTTTTTGGTATCCTATATGCTTCCAGAAACTATGCAAATGCATTTCTTTGGAGAAGGTACATTAGAAATTTCTTCATTAAGAGTTTTTTATGCAACGCTTGTTGGTTTAGTTGTTGGTGGTGCTATTTCTGCAGTAACGGAATACTATACAGGATTAGGGAAGAGTCCAATTTTAAAAATTGTGCAACAATCTAGTACAGGAGCAGGAACAAATATTATAGCAGGTTTGGCAACAGGAATGATTTCTACATTTCCTTCAGTATTATTATTTGCGGGCGCAATATGGACTTCATATGCACTTGCAGGATTTTACGGTGTAGCACTTGCAGCATCTGCAATGATGGCTACAACAGCAATGCAATTGGCAATTGATGCTTTTGGACCAATATCTGATAACGCAGGTGGTATTGCAGAAATGAGTGAACAAGAACCTATTGTAAGAGAGCGTACAGATATATTAGATTCAGTTGGTAATACAACTGCAGCAACAGGAAAAGGATTCGCAATTGCCTCCGCTGCGTTAACATCGTTGGCATTATTTGCTGCATATGTAACTTTTACAGGTATTGATGGGATTAACATTTTTAAAGCCCCAGTACTAGCAATGTTGTTTGTTGGTGGTATGGTGCCTGTAGTATTCTCTGCTTTGGCAATGAATGCCGTTGGTAAAGCTGCTATGGAAATGGTAGAAGAAGTAAGACGTCAATTTAGAGAAATTCCAGGAATAATGGAAGGTACTGGGAAACCAGAATATGATAAGTGTGTTGCTATTTCCACAAAGGCTTCTTTAAAGGAAATGATGCTTCCTGGTTTGTTAACTATCGGATTTCCATTAGTAATTGCATTTGTTCCAATGATGTTTGGAATGAGTCATTTGACAATTGCCGAAATGCTTGGAGGTTATATGGCAGGTGTTACGGTAAGTGGTGTACTTTGGGCAATTTTCCAAAATAATGCTGGTGGAGCATGGGACAATGCTAAAAAATCTTTTGAAGCTGGGGTAGAAATCAATGGTGAAATGACATACAAAGGTTCCGAAGCGCATAAAGCAGCTGTAACCGGAGATACTGTTGGTGACCCATTTAAAGACACTTCTGGACCTTCTATGAACATTTTAATTAAACTTACTTGTTTAATTGGATTGGTAATTGCGCCAATTTTGGGCGGACATGTAGAAAGTGGAATGGCAAACCATGATGCTAAAAAAGAAGTTCGTGTGGAGATGGCGAAGAATGATAATGGCATTACTACAGCTACAGTGACAACTACCTATGTTGAAAACGGAGTTGAAAAGAAAGAAGTTAAAGATTTTACAGGAACAGAAGAAGAAGTAAAAGCACAAGTAGAATCCTTAAAGGATGTTGACCTAAAGGTAGAAGGTAAAAAAGTAATCATGGAAGTTATAGAGGAAGAATCACATTAAATTCTCTGAATATTTTACTATAAAATTAAAACCCGAAACATTGTTTTGGGTTTTTTATTGGTATAATAGTTGTACTACTGAAGTTTAAAATTAATAGGAATACTAAAAGGTACTTTAACGGCAGTCCCTCGTTGTTTTCCTGGAGTCATTTTTGGTAATTTTCCAATAATACGAGCAGCTTCTGCTTCTAAATTTTTGTCAGGCCCTCTTAATTGCAATTGGCCAATAGTACCATCTTTTTGTATTACAAACATAACACTTACTCTTCCTTGTATTCCCATTTCTTTGGCAAATTCAGGATAGCGTATATTCTTATTTACATGCTTGGTCATCATTTCTTGAAAGCATGCCCGTTTATCCTTTTTATTTTCACATCCGGGAAAAATAGGAACCTCTTCAACTACAGAAATTGGAACAGGTATGTCTTCTTCAATTTCCTCAACAACTATATCTTCTACTTTTACTACCTCTTCTTCTTGATTGGTTTCTGTAGATACTATTTCATCTTCAATTACATCTTCTTCGCCATCAACAATTTCAATTACTGGTGGAGCAACAGCAGGCGGTGGAGGTGGTAGTGTTTTAAGTTGAAAAATAGGAGGCTCCTCTATAATGTTATCATCTGGGACATCCATTCTATTGGCATATTCAGGATTTTTGTCGTACGTTCTCCATTCCAGTGCTACATATGCCATAAGCATTACAAGTGCAAGCCCTGCAATAAAATAAAGACCTCTGTTTTTGTTCAAATCTTTTTTGGGATTTTTTTTTGGTTTCATTTTTTAAAATTTAGACCTGCCTTGGCAGGTTGGTTAAACAAAAGATGATTTAGTTTTAGGAGGGTTAAACCTGATTAAATCTACCTGTTTTACTTGCTTAAAAAAATGAAGAATGAGGGAACGCCCCTTTTGGGTGAGGGAAAAGGGTTTTAACTAATGCTTTTTTCTGAAAATATTACCAATTCTTCTAAAAATATTCCATTTGCGAGTGATAACAAGTTCACCCATTACATCTTCAGACATGGTAAGTGTAATATTTTGGTATTTTTCCGAAACAGCAGTTTCATTGGTTATATAGCCAATATAGGATGTAATTAGAGTAATTTTTGAATTAAATTCATCAGTAGGTATTGTTATACTAAAGTTCCCGTCAAAATCTGCTTGGGTATTAATATTAGTACCTTTTATGGTGACATTTGCGCCGGGTAAAGGACCGCTACTATCTTTTATATTTCCAGTAACAGTAAGAGAGTCGGAAATTTTTTCTGTTGCGACCATGCCTGTTACACCAATAAGTTGTTCTGAAATTTCAATGGAAGGTTTTGAACTTTGCGCCTGTACTGGAGCGCATAAAGAAAGCAAGGAAACCATTCCAACGGCAAGCCCACCAGTTATAAAATTCTTGTTATTTGTTGATGAAAATTCAGTATTTAATTGATTGGGTCTAAATCTACCACACAATTTTTTATTGGAATCTAAAAGTTTACGTAGCCCATAATTGGAATGGTTGGTAAAATCTATTACCTCTTTTTTACATTGGTCACAAAACATTCCTTTTTCGGTTGGGGTCATTTCGTTCCATTTTTCGCTACATGGTTTGGGTATGGTTATGGTATATTTCATAATGAGATAAATTTTTATTTACCTTAAAACTATGTACTACCTATAAAGTATAAAAGGGCAATTGAGTGAATGGGTTATTTCAATTAGGGAACAGAATATAATGGTTTAATCCTTAAAACAACCCATTTATTTGGGCATCAATTTTATTGATAACTTCCCCTAAATGCTCTGGATTGTCAACAAAATCAAGATTGTCCACATCTATTACCAAAAGATTCCCTTTTTCATAACTATGAGCCCAAGCTTCGTAGCGCTCATTCAATCGGCTTAGGTAGTCAATGGAAATAGAATTTTCATATTCTCTACCACGCTTATGAATTTGATTCACCAAATTGGGAATGGAACTCCGCAAATAGATTAATAAATCTGGTGGTTGCACCAAACTTTCCATCAGCTCAAAAAGAGAAGAATAATTATTAAAATCCCTATTGGTCATAAGACCCATGGCATGTAGGTTGGGTGCAAAAATATGAGCATCCTCATAAATGGTACGATCTTGGATAATGTTCTTACCACTTTCTCTAATTTGCAGAATTTGTCTATACCTACTGTTCAAAAAGTAAATTTGAAGGTTAAAACTCCAACGCTCCATTTGTGTATAGAAATCGTCTAGATAGGGATTGTCCACTACATCTTCAAAATGAGCTTCCCATTTATAATGTTTGGAAAGGAGTCTAGTCAAAGTAGTTTTTCCTGCTCCTATATTTCCGGCAACCGCAATATGCATATGGTTTGGTAATTAATGGTTGATTTTTAATGTGCCTCACAATATACAAAGTATCTTGGGTTAGAGAAAAAATAAAGGTTGAAATACAAAAGATTTAAAATTGAAACACTAAATGTTTTTCAATTTCCAACAAATACGTACTTTTGCAACTATAAACGAACGAGGAAGGATTTGACTGATTGCAACCTCGGTAAAAAATTGCTAAAACAGATTGCTAAATTTTTATTTTGGCATCCTCTTGAGAGTACACCATCCGTCAAATCCTTTTTCAAATAAATTTTTTTATAAATGTCGTATTTATTTACGTCTGAGTCTGTTAGCGAAGGACATCCAGATAAGATTGCAGACCAGATTAGTGATGCTTTGTTAGATAATTTTTTGGCCTTTGACCCAGAAAGTAAAGTTGCTTGTGAAACATTGGTAACAACTGGGCAAGTTGTTTTGGCTGGAGAAGTTAAAAGCCACACCTATTTAGATGTACAACAAATTGCTAGGGATGTTATCAATAAAATTGGGTATACCAATGGTGATTATCAATTTAGTGGTGATGCCTGTGGTGTAATTTCTTTAATACATGAACAATCTAAGGAAATCAACCAAGGAGTAGATAGAGGTTCTAAAGAGGAACAAGGAGCTGGTGATCAAGGAATGATGTTTGGATATGCTACTAAAGAAACTGAGAATTACATGCCTCTGGCATTAGATATTTCACACAAAATTCTTCAGGTTTTAGCTGATTTAAGAAGAGAAGGTAGTGAAATTCCTTATTTAAGACCCGATGCCAAAGCACAGGTGACTATTGAATATTCTGATGAAAATGTTCCGGAAAGAATAGATACCATTGTGGTTTCTACCCAACATGATGAATTTGATGCCAATGACAATAAAATGTTGGCAAAAATAAAGGAGGATATTATTAATATTCTTATTCCGAGAGTGGTATCGCAATTTCCTGCTAAAGTTCAAAAATTATTTGATGGACAGATAAAATATCATATCAACCCTACTGGAAAATTTGTGATTGGAGGACCTCACGGTGATACTGGACTTACAGGAAGAAAAATTATTGTGGACACCTATGGTGGTAAAGGTGCTCATGGTGGAGGCGCTTTTAGTGGAAAAGACCCTAGTAAAGTGGACAGAAGTGCAGCGTATGCAGCTAGGCATGCAGCTAAAAATTTGGTTGCCGCTGGTATTGCTGATGAAATATTAGTACAAGTGAGCTATGCCATTGGCGTGGTAGAACCCACTTCCATTTATGTTGATACATATGGCACATCAAAGGTAAATTTGACGGATGGAGAGATTGCTGATAAAGTAGCAGCTCTTTTTGATATGCGTCCCTTTGCTTTGGAAGAGCGATTAAAATTGAGAAATCCTATCTATTTAGAATCTGCAGCATATGGCCATATGGGTAAGGAACCTAGAACTATTACCAAGGTTTTTGAGTCCCCATATAACGGTAGAATTGAAGTGGAAGTAGAATTATTTACCTGGGAAAAATTAGATATGATTGATGCTGTAAAAGAAGCTTTTAAAATATAAATACCTCTTTCACCGTTATAGACAAAGTAATATTTTTTTAAATAAATTTGGATTTTAAAAAAATGTTTCGAATAATTTGTACAACAATAAAGAAATGAAAAAAGTAATGTACAATATGTCTATGATGATGTGGAAGATATCCGCAGAGGACAGTATTGTATAAACTTTACCATATAAAGAATTTACAAAACCTCTGCAAAAGCAGGGGTTTTTTTATGCCATTTTTTTAGAAAAATAAGAAATAAAGTAATTAACAAGTAAACCAAAATATCATGAGTGATCAAAAATTTTCAACAAACGCATTGCATGCAGGGCACGATGTTGCCGCAAATGGAGGAACTAGAGCGGTACCAATTTATCAAAGTACAGCGTATGTGTTCAATGATTCTGACCATGCGGCCAACCTTTTTTCTTTGGCAGAATTTGGGAATATTTATACTAGAATAAACAATCCTACCAATGATATTTTGGAGCAACGCCTTGCGGCTTTAGAAGGAGGAATAGCTTCTGTAGTGACTTCATCTGGAACTGGTGCTATAAATACAGCTTTATTGGTTTTATTAAAAGCGGGAGATCATATTGTAGCATCTAATAGTTTGTATGGTGGCACGTATAATTTATTGAGTGTTACATTACCAAGATTGGGAATTACCACCACTTTTGTTGATCCAGAAGACCCATCAAATTTTGGAAAGGCAGTACAGGATAATACCCGCGCTTTTTTTGTAGAATCATTAGGAAATCCAAAATTAGATGTGTTGGCTTTAAAAGCAATTTCTAAAGAAGCTAAAACAGCCAAGGTTCCTTTTATTGTTGATAATACAGTAGCTACCCCAGCATTGTTGAATCCCATTGAGCATGGAGCAAATATTGTAATTCACTCACTTACAAAGTATATTAATGGGAATGGAACCGCATTAGGTGGAGCTATTATAGATGCTGGCACTTTTGATTGGGCCAATGGTAATTTTCCAGAATTTACAGAGCCCTCTGCAGGATACCATGGATTGGTTTATCATGATGCATTGGGGGCAGCTGCTTTTATTGCCAAAGCACGTATTGAAGGGTTGAGAGATTTTGGGGCATGTCTTAGTCCATTCAACGCTTTTCAAATTATTCAAGGGTTGGAAACTTTGGAAATTCGAATAAAACAACATTGTGAAAATGCCCTGGCATTGGCAGAATGGTTAGAAAATAGAGATGAGGTAACTTGGGTAAATTACCCAGGTTTAAAATCTAGCAAGTATAAAGAATTGGCTAAAGAATACCTTCCAAAAGGACAAAGTGGATTGGTAACTTTTGGAGTTAAAGGCGGTTATGATGCTGCAAAGAAAATAGCTGATGAAACCAAATTATTTTCTTTATTGGCCAATATAGGTGATACAAAATCATTGATTATTCATCCTGCAAGTACAACACATCAACAATTAGATGAAGCTTCGCAAGAGGCAACTGGAGTTACCATGGATTTAATTCGTTTGTCTGTTGGATTAGAGAATATAGAAGATTTAAAGGCAGATTTGGAACAAGTTTTTATTCAGTTATAAAGAAGAAGTACTTGGGTTTACTAAATATGCCCATAATTATATATAAAGTAAAATGCTACATCGTTTTAAAATAGGGAATTATAGCACTAATAGTGGAAAGCAAATAGATATTTCTTTGTCTTATCAACTTTTTGGAAAGCCATTGCATACAGCACCTATTGTTTTGGTGAACCATGCACTAACTGGTAATTCTGATGTAGCTGGTGATGAAGGTTGGTGGTCTGCTCTTGTAGGCGATAATAAATGTATTGACACTAAGAAGTATACGGTACTATGTTTTAATGTTCCAGGAAATGGACATGATGGTTTTGTAATTGAAAATTATAAGGATTTTGTAGCTCAGGATATAGCAAAGATTTTTATACAAGGGTTAGATGGTTTAAAAATAAATAAACTATACGCAATTATTGGTGGCTCTATGGGAGGTGGAATTGCTTGGGAAATGGCTGCATTGAATCCAAACTTAACGGAGCATTTAATTCCTGTAGCGTCTGATTGGAAATCTACCGATTGGCTCATTGCAAATTGTCAAATTCAGGAACAGTTTTTGGTAAATTCCAAGCAACCTGTTCACGATGCTCGTATGCATGCAATGCTCTGTTATCGTACGCCAGAATCTTTTAAAGAGCGTTTTAAGAGAACAACAAATGACGAACTTCAGGTTTTTAATGTGGAAAGTTGGTTAACACACCATGGTAAAAAATTGCAAGAGCGATTTCAGTTATCAGCTTATAAATTGATGAATCAATTGCTGAAGACCATTGACATTACTCGAGAAGGTGAAGCAAACTTCATAAAATTACAAAATAGTGGCACCAACATTCATATTATTGGAGTGGATTCTGATTTGTTTTTCACTGCTAAGGAAAACAAAGAAACTTTTAAGCGCTTGGCTCAAGCCAATAGCAATGTTACGTATGGTGAGATACATTCACTCCACGGACACGACGCTTTTTTAATTGAGTTTGAACAAATGGAGCAATTGCTCAAAGGGGTCTTCAATAAAAATGGAAAGACCAAGAAAACCAAGGTTTTAAAGTTTGGTGGAAAGTCTTTGGCAAACGGAGATGGTATAGAGCAAGTGCTAAACATTATCAGTGATAAAATAAGTGATGGTGAAAAAATAGCAGTTGTTTTATCGGCTAGAGAAAAGGCAACTAATCAGTTAGAGGGAATGTTGCAAAATGCAGCTGATGGAAAAGATTATTCCAAGGATTTTGAAAAGTTTGAAGCCTATCAGAAGTACACTTTTAAAAATACAAACCTTAACCAAGAGTTTAAGGAACTTATAAGATTGTTTGAAGGAGTGGCACTTCTGGGGGATTATAGCTCTAAAATTAAAGATGAGGTATTGGCCTATGGAGAGCTTATTTCAGCAAAAGTGGTGACGCAATTGTTGAATGACAAAGGAATATCTTCTAAAATGATTGATGCCCGTGAGCTAATTAAAACGGATACCACTTTTGGCGATGCAGCTGTTTTAGAAGCTTTATCCAAAGAAAATGTGGTGGAGGAATTTTCTAAATTAAAAGCTAATGAAGTGCCCATTATTACTGGTTTCATTGCTTCCAATATGAATAATGAAACTACTACTTTAGGTAGAAATGGCAGTAATTATACTGCTGCCTTAATTGCTAATTTCTTGGATGCAGAGGAGTTGCAAAACTATACCCATGTAGATGGTATTTATACGGCAAACCCAGATTTTGTTTCCGATGCCAAAAAATTGGAAGAGCTATCTTATAGTGAAGCCAACGAATTGGCCAATTTTGGAACCACAATTTTACATGCCAAAACAATTATTCCATTAATAGAAAAGAACATTCCACTTAGAATCCTAAATACTTTTAACAATGATGGGAAAGGTACTTTGATTAGTGCAAAGAGTGGAGAAGAGAAAATAAAATCCTTGTCGGTAATAGAAAATACGGCACTTATCAATTTAGAGGGTAGAGGTTTACTTGGAAAAGTAGGTGTGGATGCCCGTATTTTTAGAGCACTTGGCAATAAGGGAATTAATGTAAGTATTATATCCCAAGGATCATCTGAGAGGGGAATTGGTCTTGTGGTCGCCGCGGATAAGGCAAAAGAAGCGAAAGTAGCATTAGAACAAGAATTTGAAAATGATTTTCATTCCAAAGATGTAAATATGATTACAGTGATGGATGATGTTTCTGTGGTTTCCATTGTTGGTCAGGACTTAAGCACATTCCATAAACCTTATAATGCATTGATTCAGAACCAAATAGTTCCATTACTTTTTAATAATACAGTTTCTGGGAAAAACGTGAGTTTGGTTTTGAAGAAGACGGATTTAAAAAAAGCACTGAATGTAATGCACGGTCAGATTTTTGGAATTTCCAAAAAAGTGAATATTGCGGTTTTTGGTCATGGAAATGTGGGAGGAACTTTAATAGATCAGATATTAAAGTCGACTAAAACCATTGAAGAACGTAAAGGAATTCAATTGAATGTTTTTGCAGTGGCCAACTCAAGAAAAATTTTTTTAAACAAAAAAGGAATCACCAAGAATTGGAAAAATAATCTCAGGGAAAAAGGAATTCCATATTCATTGACTGATGTTTTTGTCTATGCAAAAGAGCATCATTTAGAAAATCTTATTGCGGTTGACAATACTGCTAGCGAGGAGTTTGTATCCAATTATTTTGATTTTGTTGATAATGGTTTTGATTTGGTTTCTTCAAACAAAATTGCAAATACTTTAGGTTTCGATTATTACAAATTATTACGTGAAGATTTACTTAAAAGTCAGAAGCAATATTTGTATGAAACCAATGTGGGTGCAGGATTACCATTGATAGATACTATTAAATTATTGCATTTATCAGGAGAGAATATTACTCGTATTAAAGGAATTTTTTCTGGCTCATTAAGTTATATTTTTAATACGTTTTCTGAATCTGAAGCTTCTTTTTCAACCATTTTAAAAGAAGCAATGGATCAAGGATATACAGAGCCAGACCCAAGAGAAGATTTATCTGGAAATGATGTTGGGAGAAAATTATTGATATTGGCAAGAGAGTTGGATTTGCACAATGAGTTTTCGGACATCAATATTCAAAACCTTATTCCAGATGAACTTACAGGTGGTTCTGTGACTGATTTTTTAAAGAATTGTGGTGCTTTGGATGGTATTTTTGATAAAATAAAGAAGACTCAAAAACCAAATCATGTACTACGATATGTTGGAGATTTGTCTGGAAATTTGCAAAAAGAAAAAGGGAATTTAGATGTAAAACTTATTTCGGTTCCAAAATCTAGTACGTTGGGACAAGTAAAAGGGTCAGATTCCATTATTGAAATTTATACCGAATCGTATGGGGACCATCCATTGGTTATTCAAGGTGCTGGAGCCGGTTCAGCGGTAACAGCAAGAGGAGTTTTTGGAGATATATTAAGAATTGCAGAAAAAAATTAAAATGAAAAAGAAGTATCAATTTGAAACGGAGGCGGTGAAAACGCAAATAGAGCGCACCCAATTTTTGGAGCACTCAAGTCCATTATATTTAACATCAAGTTTTGTATTTGAAGATGCCGAAGATATGCGAGCTTCTTTTGCAGAGGAGAAAGAACGGAATATATACTCTAGATATTCCAATCCAAATTCATCAGAATTTATAGAGAAGGTTTGCAAAATGGAAGGTGCAGAAGATGGTTTTGCCTTTGCATCTGGTATGGCAGCTGTTTATTCTACATTGGCTGCTCTGTTGGAGAGTGGCGATCATATAGTTTCATCACGTAGCATTTTTGGCTCTACCCATTCGTTGTTTACCCAGTTTTTTCCCAAATGGAATATATCAACAACTTATTTTAAGATTGATGAGCTGGACAAAATTGAAAACTTAATCACTCCCAAAACCAAAATCATATATGCAGAATCCCCTACCAACCCTGGAGTAGATGTATTGGATTTGAAGGAGTTGGGAAAGATTGCAAAAAAATACAATCTCATTTTTATTATTGATAACTGTTTTGCCACTCCTTATTTACAACAGCCCATTAAGTTTGGAGCTGACTTGGTGATACATTCTGGCACCAAGTTAATGGATGGCCAGGGAAGGGTATTGGCCGGTATTACAGTTGGCAGCAAGGAATTAATGGATAAAGTTTATCGATTTTCTAGGATTACAGGACCAGCACTTTCCCCCTTTAGTGCATGGGTTTTATCTAAAAGTTTGGAAACGTTAGGTTTAAGAGTGGATAGACATTGTGAAAATGCATTGAAGCTAGCCGAATATTTAGAAACTCACCCTAAGATTAATTGGGTGAAGTACCCTTTCTTAAAATCTCATCCTATGTATGCTGTCGCTAAAAAACAAATGAAAGCAGGTGGTAGTGTTATTGCTTTTGAAGTTAAAGGAGGAATTGAAGGGGGTAAAAAGTTCTTTGATTCCATTAAGCTTTTATCACTTTCTGCTAATTTGGGTGATTCCAGAAGTATAGTTACCCATCCTGCATCTACTACGCATAGTAAATTGACCAAAGAGGAAAGAAAAGAAGTTGGTATCACCGATGGCTCGGTTAGGGTATCCGTGGGGTTAGAGCACATAGATGACATTATTGCTGATATAGAACAAGCACTGGAATAGGCAATGGATGGTATTTTGTATTATATAGATAATAATGTATATTTACATAAGTAATTATATAAATACTTATGGAAGATAAATTTTTAAGCTTATTAGAATTAGGAATAGGATCAAGATTAAAAAGACTAAGTGGTTATATAGCAAGGGAAACACAAATAGTATATGATGAAATGAAAGTTGATTTTGACCCCTATCTTTTTCCAATTTTTAAAGCTGTAATTGATAATAAGGAAACGACAATAACAGACATTCAAGAGGCATTAAGATATACTCAGCCAGCTATAACTCAATCGATAGGGAAACTATCAAAATTGGGCTATGTTTCATCTAAGATTGATAAGAATGATGGCAGAAAAAAACTATTATATATTACTGACAAAGGAGAAGAAGTTCATCAGAAATTAATTCCTATTTGGAAAGTTGTAAATAAAGAGGCAAAAGCACTTACCCAGATAAGTGCCAATAGTCTGGTTGATATGCTTTATATAATCGAATTAAAACTGGAAGAAAAATCATTAAGTAAAAGAATACTTTCAAATTTAAAAAACCATTAAAAATGCTGAAAGTTCAGATTGTGCCTTTTGAGGATAGATATGCCGTTAATTTTGCGGAATTAAATTTGGAGTGGATAGAAAAATATTTTGAAGTAGAGCCTCAGGATAGAATACTTTTATTAAACTGTAAAGAGTCTATTATTAACCAAGGTGGGTATATCTTTTTTGCGAAGATTAAAGAGGAAATTGTGGGTACTTTTGCTTTGATAAAAGTGAAAGAAGGTGTTTATGAAATGGGAAAAATGGGTGTTTCACCAAAATATAGAGGACGTAAAATAGGGCAGGAATTGCTTAAATTCTGTATTCAATTTTCTAAACAGCAGCCTTGGGATAAATTAGTATTATATTCCAATGTAATTTTGGAAAATGCCCTACATATTTATACAAAACATGGATTTGTCCAAGTACCCTTGGACGAGCATACTGAATATAAGAGAAGCAATGTTAAGATGGAACTGGCTTTGCGTTTCTAAGAAAAGTATGCCTTATCCACTATATTGGGATTTAAGAGAAATACCTATATTAGCCCTATGCTCTCCAAAAAGACTAAATATGGAATTAAGGCATTGACTTTCTTAGCAAGCCAAGAAGAAAATCAACCTATCCAAATTGCTGAAATTGCAAAGCATGAGAATATTTCCCAAAAATTCTTAGAAAGCATCTTGCTTTCCATGCGACGTACAGGATTTTTAAGCTCTAAAAAAGGAAAGGGTGGAGGTTATTATCTTATTAAAAAGCCTTCTGAAATTCAAATGACCGAAGTTATAAGGGTATTGGAAGGGCCAATTGCCATGGTGCCATGTGTAAGTTTAAATTTCTATGAGAAATGCGATGATTGCCCTGATGAAAATAAATGCTCGGTGCATAAACTTATGATAGCAGTTAGAGACAGCGCATTAACAGTCTACCGTAATACCACATTAGAAGATTTAATTTCTTAATTTTTCGTTTCCATATTCTCAAAAAACAGCTTGTTTTACAATTAATCTACTAAAACTATGGGATTAAGGTAATATTCTGATAGTTTTAACGTCTATATGTAAATATAAAATGTATTTTTGTTTACTCTATAAAATCCATAGGTTAAATAATATTTTTTCTAATGCAGAACAAACATACAAACAAAAATAAAGAAGGTTATAACTATCAAATTCAAGATGATTTTATTCTAAATGACGAAATAAGCAATGTCAAAAATATTGATTTGAAATACTGGAACGAACAATTACGCAATAAAACACCAGATGAAATTATAGATTGGGCACTTCAATTATCTGAAAGTAGAATTGTAACCACTAGTTTTGGGAAATATTCTGCGGTATTACTAAGTACTTTTTATAAAAAAGATAAAGATATTAATGTAGTCTGGGCTGATTCAGGATTTAATTTGATAGAAACCTATGCGCATGCCAAAGTACTTATTGATCGTTTTGATTTAAACCTGAACATATACGTACCAAAAGAGTCAAGGGCTTTTACGGAGTTTAGATTAGGTATGCCTAGCGTAAGTGACCCGAATCATGCTGAGTTTTCAGAAGTTGTAAAGCTTGAGCCTTTTAGAAGAGCGCTAAATGAACAAAACCCAGATATTTGGTTCACCAATATCAGAGTTAGAAAAACAGAATACCGAAATTCACTTGATATTTTGAGTTATAGTAAAGATGGTATTTTAAAGGTTAGCCCTTTTTATTACTGGACTGATACAGAATTGGACGACCTGTTGATAGAGAACAATCTGCCTAAAAACAGTACTTATTTTGACCCTATAAAAGCTTTAGAGAATAGGGAATGTGGAATCCATTTACAATAATCATGCAAAGTTTTAGAACAGAAATAGAAAATCCTATTGTCCAAAAGGACATTATAGACCTGGAGGCTAAAATCCGCCAGTTTCATGATGGAAAATTGGATGAAGAAAAATTTAGAAGCTTGCGTTTGGCAAGAGGAGTGTACGGTCAGCGTCAGGAAGGTGTGCAGATGATACGTATTAAACTGCCATACGGGAAAGTAAAATCAAATCAACTGCACCGTATTTGTGATGTTTCTGATGAGTATTCTAGAGGAAGGTTGCACATAACAACACGTCAGGATATTCAAATTCATTATGTGGATTTAAATAGAACTCCAGAGCTTTGGGCGGAATTGGAAAAAGATGATGTTACATTGCGCGAAGCTTGTGGAAATACAGTACGTAATGTAACGGCAAGTGAAACTGCTGGTATTGATGTTGATGAACCTTTTGACGTTTCTCCTTATGCTCAAGCTTTGTTCGAGTATTTTTTACGAAATCCTATCAGCCAGGAAATGGGAAGGAAATTTAAGGTTTCTTTCTCTTCTAGTGATGCAGATACTGGGCTTTCTTACATGCACGATTTAGGTTTTATTGCTAAAATCCAAGATGGTGTAAGAGGCTTTAAAGTGATGTTGGCTGGTGGCTTGGGCTCACAACCTCGTCATGCCGATGAATTGTTTAGCTTTTTACCAACTGATAAAATCATCCCATTAATGGATGGTGTTGTTCGTGTTTTTGATAGATATGGGGAGCGCAAGAGTAGAGCAAAAGCAAGAATGAAATTCTTGTTGAAAGATGTTGGTTTAGATGGATTTAAAGAATTATTGGAGGCTGAACAAAAAGCGGTTCCAATAAAAACATACACTATTGATGCAGAAAGTTACCCACAAGTTGAGGTGGCTAACGTAGATGTGCCTTCAGTAGAAATAAAAAACAAGGAAACTTTTGAACAATGGAAAACTACCAATCTTGTTTCTCAAAAACAAGAAGGATATGTTGCTATAGGTATTAAAGTGTTATTGGGTGATTTCTATACACCTCAAGCTAGAGAATTAGCAGACTTGGTACAGAAATATGCTGCAGGGGAAATTCGTCTTTCTTTAAGGCAGAATATATTGATTCCATATGTGAAAGAAGAGCTTGTTCCTTTTTTCTATACCGAATTGGAGAAATTAGGTTTTGTAGAAGCTGGATATAACAAAGCATTGGATATTACAGCCTGCCCTGGAACAGACACTTGTAATTTGGGGATTTCTAGTAGTACAGGTATAGCGGATGAATTGGAAAAAGTGATAAAAGCAGAATATCCACAGTACATTAACAATCCAGATGTGGTTATAAAAATAAGTGGGTGTATGAATGCCTGCGGACAGCATAATATGGCCAACATTGGTTTTCAAGGAATGTCTGTTCGTACCAAGGATAAATTGGTTGCGCCCGCACTACAAGTATTGTTGGGCGGAGGAAATCTAGGAAATGGACATGGACGCTTTGCAGATAAAGTGGTTAAAATTCCAAGTAAAAGAGGACCACAGGCGTTACGATTAATATTGGATGATTTTGAAGCTAATGGTAACGGAGCATCTTTTGTAGACTATTATGCAGAAAAGGGAGAACATTATTTTTATAATTTTCTCAAAACCTTGACAGATGTGGATAACTTGACTTCCGAAGATTTTATTGATTGGGGTACAAGTGAAAAATACAAGAAGGAAATAGGTATTGGAGAGTGTGCAGGTGTTGTTATCGATTTAATTGCTACATTATTTTTTGAAAGTCAGGAAAAAATTGAAAATGCAGAACAAGCAATAAAGGAACAAAAATGGGCAGCCAGTATATATTATTCGTATACTTCCATGGTAAATTCTGCGAAAGCCTTATTAACTGCTGAAAATATAAAAACCAACACGCATGCAGGAATCATTAAAGACTTTGATTCTACCTTTGTTGCTTCGGAAAAGATTGATTTTAGTACTACTTTTACATCATTAGTGCTTCAATTAAATAAAAATGAGCCTACCGAAGCTTTTGCAAAATCCTACTTGGAAGATGCAAAACAAGTGCTCGCAAAATTGGAGTCATATAGACAATTGGAGTTAGTAGCCGACAAATAATTTGGAAAATAGTAAAGAGATATATAATAAAGGAAAACTGACAGTTGTTGGGGCTGGCCCTGGTGATGTGGAATTGATTACTTTAAAAGGTGTCAAAGCATTGCAAGATGCCGATGTGGTTTTGTATGATGCTTTGGTAAATCCAGAGCTATTGGATTTTGCCTCAAAAGCTGAAAAGATATTTGTGGGCAAGCGAAAAGGGTGTTATACGTACCAACAAGAACAAATCAATGAATTGATTGTTGCTAGGGCTAAAACTCATGGTAATGTGGTTAGATTAAAAGGAGGCGACCCTTTTGTTTTTGGTCGTGGCGCAGAAGAAATGGCTTATGCTGCTGATAATGGCCTTGAGGTTGCAATGGTGCCAGGAGTTTCATCATCGGTTGCAGTGCCCGCTTCTCAAAATATTCCTGTCACAAAAAGAGGAGCTTCAGAAAGTTTTTGGGTAATTACTGGTACGACTAAAGAACATAAATTATCAAAAGATGTAGCATTGGCTGCAAAATCAAGTGCCACGGTTATTATTTTAATGGGAATGTCCAAGTTGCCTCAAATTGTTGAATTGTTTGTAGCAGAAGGAAAAGCAGAAACTCCGATAGCAATTATTCAAAGCGGTACAACCAATGAAGAAAAAATAGGTATTGGTAACATTAGTTCCATATTAAATGTAGTAGAATCCCGAAATTTGTCTAATCCGGCAATTATTGTAATTGGAGAAGTTGTAAAGCATAGGGAGCAAATAGTAAAAATACAAGAAGAGTTTTTAGTAAAAGAAAATAAATAGAAAGTGAGAATCTAATTTAGATTCAAATAGAAGAAGAAATGATTAAAACAGATATACTTATTATAGGTGCGGGTCCAACAGGGTTGTTTACTGTGTTTGAAGCAGGTTTGTTAAAATTAAAGTGTCATTTAATTGATGCGTTGCCCCAAACAGGTGGACAATGTTCAGAAATATATCCTAAGAAACCAATTTATGATATTCCAGCATATCCAGAGATATTAGCAGGTGGTTTGGTAGATAAATTAATGGAGCAAATTAAACCTTTTGAAGCAGGTTATACATTAGGTGAACGAGCTGAAACATTAGATAAGCAAGAAGATGGATCGTTTATTGTGACTACAAATAAAGGAACAAAGCATCATGCTCCAGTGGTTGTTATTGCAGGTGGATTGGGTTCTTTTGAGCCTAGGAAGCCGCAAATTTCAAATATTGTTGATTTTGAGGATAAAGGAGTTGCCTATATTATTAAGGACCCAGAAGTGTACCGTGATAAAAAAGTAGTGATTGCTGGTGGCGGAGATTCTGCTTTGGATTGGGCTATATTTTTAGCAGATGTTGCTTCCGAAGTTTCTTTGGTTCATCGTAGAAACGAATTTAGAGGTGCTTTAGATTCTGTTGAGAAAGCTGCTGAACTTGCCAAGATTGGTAAAATTAAGTTATATACTAAAGCAGAAGTAAAAGAACTTCACGGAACAGATAAGTTAAATTCTGTTTTAATTAAAAGTACAGAAACAGAAATTGATGATGTGCTTTTAGAAGTTGATAATTTTATCCCTTTATTTGGTCTTTCTCCAAAATTAGGACCAATTGGTGATTGGGGATTAGAGATAGAAAAAAATGCTATTAAAGTAAACAATGCCAAAGATTATCAAACAAATATTCCAGGAGTGTTTGCAATTGGTGATGTAAACACATACCCAGGAAAGTTAAAGCTGATTCTTTCAGGTTTCCATGAGGCGGCTGTCATGTGCCAGTTTGCGTATCAAATCATCAACCCTAATAAGAAGTTCGTTATGAAATATACAACTGTAGGGGGCGTGGAAGGATTTGATGGTTCTAAAAAAGAAGCGAAAAAAGAAGTGGTGCAAAGTATAGCTTAAATAAAATGTTCAAAAAGTTAAAAGCCTTTCACCATTGGTTGAAAGGCTTTTTTAGTGTAAATAAGTTACGGAACACACATTTCTTGCAAATGGTTAGGGAGTGCTGTTACTTTGCAAATTGTATTACAAATATATAAACATGGGTTTGTTTTGAAAAAACAACAATGGCAGATATAAAAGAAGAATTAAAAAAACGAATTTTGGTGTTGGATGGTGCAATGGGCACTATGCTACAGCGTTACAAATTTACTGAAGAAGATTTTCGTGGTAACCGATTTAAAGATTGGGAACACCCTCTTCAAGGGAATAATGATTTATTATCATTAACCCAGCCAGAAGCTATTGCTGATGTACATAGAGCCTATTTTGATGCAGGTGCAGATATTGTTGAAACCAATACATTTTCGGGAACAACAATCGCCATGGCTGATTACCATATGGAGGACTTGGTCTATGACTTAAATTTTGAATCTGCTAGAATTGCCAAAATGGTTGCTAATGAATATACTCTGAAGAACCCAGAGAAACCTCGTTTTGTAGCTGGTAGTATTGGTCCAACAAATAAAACAGCTAGCATGTCTCCAGATGTAAATGACCCAGGATATAGAGCAGTTTCGTTTGAAGAATTACGAGTTTCATACAAGCAGCAAGTTGAAGCGCTTTTGGATGGTGGTTCTGACATTTTATTGGTAGAAACTATTTTTGATACCCTAAATGCTAAAGCAGCATTGTTTGCTATTGATGAGGTTAGGGAGGAAAGAAATATTGATATTCCAATCATGGTAAGTGGTACCATTACTGATGCATCGGGGAGAACCTTGTCAGGGCAGACAGCGGAAGCTTTTTTAATATCAATTTCTCATATTCCAATTTTATCGGTGGGGTTCAATTGTGCCTTGGGTGCAAAACAATTATTACCGCATTTAGAGGTAGTTTCTGCTAAAACTGATTTTTCTGTATCGGCGCACCCAAATGCAGGATTACCCAACGCTTTCGGAGAATATGATGAAACTCCGGAACAAATGGCTGAGCAGATTAAAGAATTTGTAGATAAAGGCTTAGTAAATATAGTTGGCGGTTGCTGTGGAACAACACCTGAACATATTAAAGCTATAGCAGATTTAGTAAAAAATTACAAACCTAGAAAACATGCTGTTCTTGCATAGGCAGGAATCCATTTATGGGTAACAAAGAAGTAAAATACTTAAAATTGAGTGGCCTTGAACCTCTAATCATTACTCCTGAAAGCAATTTCATAAATGTTGGAGAACGCACAAATGTGGCAGGGTCTAAAAAGTTTCTTCGTCTTATAAAAGAAGAAAAGTTTGATGAGGCCTTAGGTGTCGCAAGAGATCAAGTTGATAATGGGGCTCAGATTATAGACATTAATATGGATGACGGACTTATAGATGGTAAAGAAGCCATGGTTAAGTTCCTAAATCTTATTGTTTCGGAACCAGATATCTCTAGAGTTCCTATCATGATAGATAGCTCTAAGTGGGATATTATTGAAGCTGGATTGCAAGTTGTTCAAGGTAAATGTGTCGTAAATTCTATTAGTCTGAAAGAGGGGGAAGAAGAATTCATTCATCATGCTAAATTGATAAAAAGATACGGTGCCGCTGTCATTGTAATGGCTTTTGATGAGGTTGGTCAAGCAGATAATTATGAACGCCGTATCGAAATTGCAGAACGTTCATACAAAATACTGGTCGATACTGTCGACTTTCCTCCAGAGGATATCATTTTCGATTTAAATATTTTTCCTGTTGCAACAGGAATGGATGAGCATAAATTAAATGCGATTGATTTTATTGAAGCTACAAAATGGGTAAAAGAAAATCTTTCTCACTGCAGTGTTAGTGGCGGAGTTAGTAATGTTTCTTTTTCCTTTAGAGGTAACAACCCTGTAAGAGAAGCCATGCACTCCGTGTTTTTATACCATGCAATAAAAGCAGGTATGAATATGGGTATTGTAAACCCAAGTATGCTAGAAATTTATGATGATATTCCAAAAGATTTATTGGAGCGTGTTGAAGATGTAATTCTGAACCGCAGAGATGATGCAACAGAACGTTTACTAGATTTTGCTGAAACTGTAGTGGGAACTACTAAAGAAAGTAAGATTGATTTGTCATGGAGAGAAGAACCTTTGCAAGATAGAATTACACGTGCTTTGGTAAAGGGAATTGATCAATATGTTGTAGAAGATGTTGAGGAAGCTAGGCAAAGTGTGGATAAGCCTATTAAAGTTATAGAAGGTCATTTAATGACCGGAATGAACGTGGTAGGGGATTTATTCGGAAGTGGAAAGATGTTTTTACCTCAGGTAGTGAAATCAGCACGAGTAATGAAAAAAGCAGTAGCATATTTACTTCCTTATATTGAAGAGGAAAAATTAAAAAACCCAGATGCTGTTGCTGGTGGAAATGCAGGTAAAATATTAATGGCAACAGTTAAGGGCGATGTACATGATATAGGTAAAAATATTGTGGGTGTGGTCTTGGCCTGCAACAACTATGAAATTGTGGATTTGGGTGTAATGGTGCCGCCAGAGAAAATCATACAAACAGCTATTGATGAAAAAGTGGATGCCATTGGTTTAAGCGGGTTAATAACACCTTCACTGGATGAAATGGTTTTTCTGGCCAAGGAAATGGAAAGACAGAATTTTTCGGTTCCATTATTAATTGGTGGAGCAACAACTAGTAAGGCGCACACTGCAGTAAAAATAGACCCTCAGTATCATAATACTGTGGTGCATGTAAACGATGCCTCAAGAGCTGTGACAGTTGTAGGAGATTTGCTTCAAGAAGAAACATCAACAATATATAAGATATCTATTAAAGAAGATTACGAAGATTTTAGACAAAAATTCTTAAATAGAGGTAAGCAAAAGGAATATTTAACGCTTGAAGAAGCGCGTAAGAACAAGTTTCAAATAGATTGGAGTACATCGGGAGTTATAAAACCAAATGAACTTGGTATTCAGGTTATTGAAGATTTCGATTTAAATAAGCTAGTCGATTTTATTGATTGGATGCCCTTTTTTAGAACATGGGAATTACATGGAAAATATCCTGCAATTCTTACTGATGAAGTAGTTGGCGAACAGGCAACCGAATTGTTTGCAGATGCCCAAGCAATGTTGAGGCAGATACTAGATAAAAAACAACTGAAGGCAAAAGCAGTTTTTGGGCTATTCCTTGCAAACTCGATCAATGATGATGATATTGAGGTTGTTATGGATAGTGATGAAAATTCTAAAACCATTTTTAGAACTTTAAGACAGCAACTTAAAAAACGAGCTGGTGTACCCAACTTTGCAATTTCAGATTTTGTAGCTCCAGTAGAATCGGGAATACAAGATTATGTGGGAGCGTTTTGCGTATCTGCAGGATTTGGAACAGCTGAGTTAGCCGCAGAGTACGAAAAGAATTTAGATGATTATAATTCAATTATGATAAAAGCATTGGCAGATAGGTTGGCCGAAGCCTTTGCTGAATATTTACATAAAGAAGTGAGAACCAAATATTGGGGTTATGCTGCAAATGAAGACCTTTCCAATGAAGAGTTAATTAGAGAAACTTATAAGGGAATTAGACCAGCACCGGGGTACCCTGCTTGTCCAGATCATTTGGAAAAAATCACTATTTGGAATCTCTTGAAGGTTAAAGAAAATATTGGAGTGCAACTAACCGATAGTTTGGCCATGTGGCCTGCGGCAAGTGTTAGTGGTTATTATTTTGCCAATCCAGATGCTAAATATTTTGGATTGGGAAAAATAACGCAAGATCAAGTAATTGATTTTTCAGAACGAAAAGAAATATCTTTGGAGGAAGCAACAAAGTGGTTAAATCCGAACATAGCTGATAACTAAAAATTTTGTGATTCCTGTGAAAATAGGAACCCAAAAGGTTTAAATTGATGAGATTCCCGGTCTTTATGGGAAATGATAATAGATTTTATATGAAGGTTACAGAACATATTAAAAAAGCAAAAGGGGAAACCTTGTTTTCCTTTGAAATTGTACCACCAGTAAAAGGGAAAAATATCCAAAGTTTATATGATAACATAGACCCATTAATGGAGTTTAAACCTCCTTTTATTGATGTTACAACTTCTAGAGAGGAATACATATACATTGAAAAAGATGGGCTTTACGATAAAAAAGTAACGCGCCTTCGTCCAGGAACGGTGGGTATTTGCGCTTCACTTCAACATAAATATGGAGTAGATACCGTACCTCATGTGCTTTGTGGGGGGTTTACTAGGGAGGAAACGGAATACATGCTTGTCGATTGTCAATATCTGGGGATTGAAAATATTATGGCGCTTCGTGGAGATGCTATGAAGGGCGAAAAGTATTTCAACCCATGTGAAGGCGGTCATTCCTATGCTTCACAATTAGTGACCCAAATAAGGCAATTGAATGAAGGCAATTATTTGCATGACAATATTAAAATGGACCATTTGCCTGATTTCTGTATTGGTGTTGCGGGATACCCTGAAAAACATATGGAAGCCCCATCCTTAAAAACTGATTTAAAAAGGTTAAAGGAGAAAGTAGATGCTGGCGCAGATTATGTAGTTACTCAAATGTTTTTTGACAATCAAAAGTATTTTAAGTTCGTTGAAGAAGCTCGTGCAATAGGAATTACAATTCCTATTGTTCCTGGAATTAAACCTTTAGCTGTACAAAGGCATTTAAGTATTTTACCACAGGTTTTTTGGATAGATTTGCCAGAAGACTTGGTAGATGCTGTTGAAGCTTGCAAAGACAATAAAGAAGTTCGCAAAGTAGGGGTTGAATGGGCAATTCAACAATCCAAAGAATTAAAAGAAGCTGGTGTGCCCGTGTTGCACTACTATTCTATGGGGAAATCTGATAATGTACAAGCCATAGCAAGAGAGCTATTCTAAATTACGGGTTGCTGCTTTTTAATTAATTCTGCCAACCGCTGTTAAATTTCCCTAATTTTACATTCCATGAACTTAAAAGTTTTTCTGTGTGTTTTTTTTATGGGTGCTCATTGTTTTTCCCAAAACAATGAAAAAAATAACAAGGCCACTATTGATGTGAATCAATTTTATGGGTCAATTTTATTACATAACCCAGATATTTCTCACCTTATTACTAACCATCCTAGTGGAGTTATTGTTAGTTATAATAGAAAAACATTTGGTTCCCAGGAATGGGAGCAAGAATATAATTACCCAGATTTAGGATATTCATTTATCTATCAGAATATGAATAATTCTACTTTAGGGAATAATATAGGCTTGTATGCCCATTATAATTTCTATTTCTTCAAAAGAAATGTGCAGTTTAGGCTGGGTCAAGGTATTTCGTATAATACCAATCCGTATGATAAAGAAGCCAACTTTAGAAATAATGCGTATGGGTCTGATTTTTTGAGTTCAACCTATCTAATACTTAATTATCATAAAGAAAATGTTTTTAATGGCCTTGGATTTAAGGCTGGTTTTTCAGTAATCCATTATTCCAATGCCAATTTTAGAGCACCTAATACGTCAACAAATACTTTAGCACTGAATGTTGGATTAGTGTATGATTTGGATGGGGGAAAGGATTTAGCATATGAGGTTAATCCAGAAAAAGAGAAAGTAACTCAGCCGATTAAGTTTAACCTTGTTTTTAGAACAGGTCTTAATGAAAGTGACGTAATCAACTCTGGTCAATATGGTTTTTTCATTGCTTCAGGATATGTAGATAAGCGTTTAGGAAGAAAAAGTGCTATTCAGCTAGGGACTGATGTTTTCTTTTCTAAGTTTTTAAAGGAATTGATAAAATACCAATCCATAGCTTTCCCTGAACTGAATGTTTCTGAAAATGATGATTTTAGAAGAGTTGGAATTTTTGTTGGACACGAACTTTTTATCAATAAAATGAGTATGATAGCCCAGTTGGGATATTACGTGTATTATCCGTTTGATTTTGAAGGTCAAATGTACAATAGGATTGGGCTTAAGCGTTATTTTGGAGACAAGGTTTTTGGAGCCATCACTTTAAAATCTCATGGAGCAAAGGCAGAAGCTGTTGAATTTGGAATCGGAATTAGATTATAGTTTTAGGAAAAAAGAATTGATGTTAGAAAATAGAAACATAAAATTTCAAAATTTTACTTCGAGCCTGCCTGTTTGGCAAATAGACGGAGTTGAAAGGTCTGTATTATTTCTATTTTTTCTATTCTTATTTTCATGCAGCAGTGAAAATGCATCAGATTGTTTTCAAAGTTCTGGAGAAATAATAAGAGAAGAAGTTAGTGTCGCAGATTTTTCCACAATCACTGTATTTGAAAATGTTAGTTTAGTTATAAAACAGGGAACTGCTCAAAAGGTAGAAATTGAGACTGGGGAGTTTTTAAGAAATGATATTGCAGCAATAGTTGAAGGGGATAGATTAGTACTAAGAAATGAAAATAATTGTAATTATGTTCGGGACTATGGGTTAACTAAAGTATATGTTACCTCAGCGAATATTTCTGAAATAAGAAGTAGCACGGGACTCATAATTGAAAGTGATGGGGTTTTAACATACCCTAATATAAGATTGCTATCTGAGAGCTTTTCAAATCCTGAGACAGATACCACTGATGGTCATTTTAATCTGGAAGTGAATAATAATAGTATTACGATTGTATCAAACGGATTAGCTTATTTTCATTTAAAAGGACAGACTAGTAACGTTGTAATTAATCTTGCGGCAGGGGATTCTAGAGTAGATGCAAAAGAATTGATTACTCAAAATATTAACATAAACCACAGGGCTTCTAATGATATATTAATAAACCCTCAACAATCATTAGTAGGAGTTATTAGGGGCACTGGGGATGTTATAAGCTATAACCGCCCAATTGAGGTTGATATTGAGGAGCTCTATAGAGGAAAATTAATATTCAAAGATTAGTGAACCCCATACTTACATACCTAAAAGGTCTTTTTGCATCCAAACAGGTTTTAAAAGAAGATAACCAGTTAAGTAGTTTGGTAAGGGCAGATATGCTTCTGAAAGAGCTTATTGTCAAGTCAAAAATCCCAGGGTTAGCAATTACTGTAAAAAAAGAAGGTAATACCATTTTTCAAAAAGGATATGGCTATGAAAATATTGAGACTAAAAAACTAATTAATCCACAAAATAGTCTTTTTAGGATTGCGAGTGTTTCTAAGCCTATTGCTGCAACTGCTTTAGCCAAAATGGTAGAAGAAGGGTTAATAGATTTAGATGCATCATTGTATGATTACGTTCCATATTTTCCTAAAAAGAAATATGATTTTTCTATACGGCAATTGGCAAGTCATACCGCAGGCATTAGGGGATATAGAGGTAAGGAATATGCATTGAACGAACCTTATTCCATAAAAGAAAGCATTACTATTTTTGAAGACGATGATTTAATTTTTAAACCAGGAACTAACTATTTGTACAATAGTTTTGATTGGATTTTAGTTTCCTTGGCCATGCAGGAAGTTAGTGGGATTCCATTTGAAGAATATGTTAAGGAGAAAGTTTTAAAACCTTTGAGAATGGATAATACTTTTGCAAAAATTAAAGAAGAATATGCTGATTTAACTACTTTCTATACTAAAGGTACATTGTGTTTTAGAGAGTCTATACAGGTGAATAATTTTTATAAATTGGCAGGAGGAGGGTTTTTATCTACTACAGAAGATATTGCCAAACTTGGACAAGCTTATTTAGATAAAACCGTTGTAGACGAAGCTATTCTTTCCCAATTTTTAACTTCTGTAAAAATAAAAGAAGAACCTACCTATTATGGTTTAGGGTGGCAAGTTAGTTTTGATGAAAAAGGAAGACCTTTTTATGGACATGTTGGTAATGGAGTGGGAGGGTATTCCAATTTTTTTGTGTATCCTGAAGAACAAATGGTATTTTCTATATTGATTAATTGTACAGATCCAAAAGCACAACCTGAAATTGATGAAGCTATTGATATCTTAATTTCAAACCATAAAGAACTGGTTTAAAACAATAAAACGTATTTTTATAAGAGAAACCAATTCTCTTAAATATGTTTGTAGGTCATTACGCCGCTGCTTTTGCACTTAAAGGAAAGGAAAGAAATGCCTCATTGGGCATGCTCTTTTTAGCGACCCAATTTGTAGATATTTTGTTTTTTCCTTTTGCTGTTTTGGGGATAGAAAAAATGACATTTGTAGATGGCTTTACTGCGGTGAACGATTTTAAAATGGAATTTCCCTATACCCATGGATTGTTGGCCAGCATATTATGGGGAATACTTGTTTATGTGCTGTATTATTTTGTTTTTGCAAAAGAAAATACGAACAAAAAAAGTGTGGCCTTGGTTATGGCCTTGGCAGTACTTTCCCATTGGTTTGCAGATTTATTGGTACATACACCAGATTTGCCCTTAGTTTCTGGAGAGCCAAAAGTTGGTCTGGGTCTTTGGAACAATAAGCTGTTGACCTTTTTTGTGGAGGCCATTGTTTTGATTGCTGGTTTGTGGTACTATCTAAAGAAAACCAGGCCCGAATCTAACATAGGTAAGTACATTGCTATAGTGTTTGTAACTTTCTTATTGTTGGTCAATTATTTGAACTTTTTTGTTCTACCAGCAAATCATGATATAAATTCTTTGACTATTTCTGCTTTGGCAAGTTATTTTATACTTGCAGGAATTGCCTTTTTTGTAGATAAGAAAAGGAGTTGATGTTTTATGAGGTCAACTCCGTAAACAAACTCTCCAAATTTTTATTTTTTCTACTTAACTGTAGCGTTTTTAATTGATTGTCATGGGCAAAGTCAAACACAGTAGGGCGCATATCTTTACTAGTACTAAATGTAAGTTCATAAGTTAAACCTCCCGAATTTTTTACGGTGGTTATATTGGGCAATTGCTGTAACAATTGTTCTTCCACACGGTAATCAAACTCTACCTCAATAATCTGTTCATCTTCTGTTCTAAAATCATCAAGTTTTTTATCAGCCACCAAAACACCTTTATTTATAACTATAACCCGGTCGCAAACTGCTTCTACTTCTTTCATGATATGGGTAGAAAGAAGAATTGTTTTTTCTTTTCCTATGTCTTTTATTAGCTTTCTTATTTCTAATAATTGGTTAGGATCCAATCCTGTTGTAGGTTCATCTAAGATTAAAACTTCAGGATTGTGTAATAAGGCAGCTGCCAACCCAACGCGTTGGCGATACCCTTTGGAAAGCTGCCCTATTTTTTTATGTGCTTCTGGGGCTAACCCCGTTTGTTCTATAACTTCGGCTATTCTGTTTTTATCTGTTTTATATACATCGGCATTAAAACCAAGATATTCTTTAATGTACATATCCAGATATAAGGGATTGTGTTCTGGTAAATACCCTACGCTTTTCTGAACATTTTTTTGGTCTTTTGTAACGTCGTAAGTATTGACCTCTGCCTCTCCTTCATCAGCCAAACTATAGGTGGTTAATATCTTCATTAAGGTAGATTTCCCTGCCCCATTTGGGCCTAAAAATCCCACTATTTCACCTTTTTTAATCGAAAAAGAAACATTGTCCAATGCTTTTTGATTACCGAAATTTTTAGAAATATTCTTTACTGTAATGGACATTAATACAAATTTGTTTCAAAAATAGGGAATAACATATCAAAATTATCATAAAAGAAGCTAGTGAAAATTGCATCACTCAAAAAAAAGAAGCTAAAACTTGATTTTTAAATTTAATTGTTATCTTAGCCAAAGTTTTATAAGAAAATGACAAAACAATATTTCTGGAGCGGTTTTTACTTTTACTTCTTTTTTAAAAGAGGTACGGGACTGTTCTAGCATATTTTAAAAATATAGTAGATTATTAAAGTCCCGTGAAAACTGGGACTTTTTTATTGAATAAAATTTAACGTTTGCTTTGAGTTTAAGAATAGCCATACAAGGAATAAAAGGATCTAACCATCATCAAGTAGCTAGAGAATATTTTGGTGATGAAGTTGAGTTGGTGGAGTGCATGTCTTTTGATACTATGGTGAACCATTTAATTAACAAAACTGCGGATAAAGGTGTAATGGCTATTGAAAATTCTATTGCAGGATCCATAATCCCTAATTATGCACTTGTGGCCAATAATAGCTTGCACATCATTGGAGAACATTATTTAAATATTCACCACAATTTGATGGGGTTGAAAGGTCAAACAATAGAAGATATTAATGAAGTATCATCTCATCCA
This sequence comes from Saonia sp., assembly GCF_056326165.1. Taxonomy (NCBI): domain Bacteria; kingdom Pseudomonadati; phylum Bacteroidota; class Flavobacteriia; order Flavobacteriales; family Flavobacteriaceae; genus Saonia; species Saonia sp. Next base: position 81,171 of record NZ_JBWFBN010000004.1, on the reverse strand, counting down.
ATGGCATTGCTACAGTGTAAAGAATTTCTAAAGAAATATCCACATATAAAATTAATGGAAGATGTGGATACTGCAGAAACAGCTAAGCGAATCCAAGACGGACAATTAAAAGGTATTGCTGCCATTGCCCCAAAAGTGGCAGCAGAATTATATAATTTGGAAATTATTGCAGATGAAGTACAGACCATAAATAATAATGTGACCAGGTTCATTATTATTAAGACCCAAAATAAAGCCTTGCCTGAAAATGAAATAAACAAAGCATCACTTAGATTTATCACAGACCATAAACGAGGAAGTTTAGCTGCTGTCTTAAATGTAATGAGTGATTGTAAGCTGAATTTAACTAAAATACAATCCTTACCTGTAATTGAAACACCATGGAAGTATGCCTTTTTCGTTGATGTTACCTTTGATGAGTATGCTGCTTTTTCAAAGGCAAAAGCCTTGTTAGAAATTATGGCAGAAGATTTTAGGGTATTGGGCGAATATAAAAATGCACGAATAGTATGATTACTGCCAATAGATTAAATACAGTACAGGAATATTACTTTTCCAAAAAGTTGCGAGAAGTTCGTGGACTTATAGCGGAAGGTAAACCTATTATAAATATGGGAATTGGTAGTCCAGATTTGGCACCATCAAAAGAAGTGCTCAATGCTTTGACAGAATCTATGAATGATGAAAAAGCACATCAATACCAAAGCTATCAAGGATTACCAGAATTAAGAGAAGCAATTGCCGATTTTTATAAAGAAAAATTTAATGTAGTTGCTAACCCTGTAAATGAAGTATTGCCATTAATGGGCTCTAAAGAAGGCATTATGCACATTAGCATGGCTTTTTTAAATGCTGGTGATGAAGTATTGATTCCTAATCCTGGGTATCCCACATATACATCTGTAACAAAATTGGTAGAGGCTAGACCAAAATATTATGATTTGGCAGCAAAAAATGGTTGGTTTCCAGATTTAGAAGAATTGCAAAAGAAAGATTTATCTAAAGTAAAATTAATGTGGACAAGCTACCCACATATGCCAACTGGGACAACTGTTACAAGACAACAACTAAAAGAATTAGTGGATTTTGCAAAAGACCACAAAATTTTATTGGTAAATGATAATCCATACAGTTTTGTGCTTAATAAAACTCCGATTAGCATTATGTCTATAGAAGGAGCCAAAGAAGTGGTTTTGGAACTCAATTCTTTGAGTAAGACCTTTAATATGGCTGGCTGGCGTGTAGGCATGGTTTTGGGAAGTTCACAACACATAAATGCAATTCTAAAAGTGAAAAGCAATATGGATTCTGGAATGTTCTACGGAGTTCAAAAAGGAGCTATTGTTGCTCTTAAAAGTGAAAAAAGTTGGTTTGAAGCATTGGATGAATTGTATACAACTAGAAGGAATTTAATGTTTCAATTAGTAGATAAATTGAATTGCACTTATGATAAAAATGCGGTGGGAATGTTTGTATGGGCAAAATTGCCCGATGGAATAAAATCAGCAGAAAAATATGTGGATGATTTACTATATGAGAAGAATATTTTCATTGCTCCCGGCACCATATTTGGTAGTAATGGTGAAGGGTATATTAGGTTTTCATTGTGTGTTAAAGAAGAAAAAATAAAAGAAGCTATAACTAGGTTTAGTTAGTAAAATGAATGTATTTGTAATCGGTATTGGGTTGATAGGTGGTTCTATGGCCAAGGATATAAAAGATGTTAATCCTAACACAATTATCCATGGTATAGATGTTAATGAAATACATTTAAGTGAGGCTTTGACCTTAAATATTATAGATAAAAAATCGTCCTACAAAGACTTAAAATTGGCCGACGTGGTCATTGTGACTATTCCGGTAAATGCAATGGTTTTAGAGTTGCCAAAGATTTTGGACATCGTAAATTCCGATGCTCTTGTTTTTGATGCTGGGTCAACAAAAGGTAATATTTGCAAAGCGGTTGAAAATCACTCTAAAAGAAGTAATTTTTTAGCGTGCCACCCTATTTCTGGTACTGAGTTTTCGGGTCCTTCGGCTGCTATTAATAATTTATTTGATGGCAAAGCCAATATAATTTGTGAGGTAGATAGAACTAGAGAAGATATTCATGCAAGAGCATTGATTCTTTTTAAGCAGTTGGGCATGCGAATTAGATATATGAATCCTAAGGCACATGATAAGCATATTGCCTATGTATCACACTTATCTCATATAAGTTCTTTTATGTTGGGAAAGACGGTGATTGAGAAAGAAAAAAATGAGCGAGATATTTTTGACATGGCTGGGAGTGGGTTTGAAAGTACGGTTCGTTTGGCAAAAAGTTCTCCTGCAATGTGGACACCTATTTTTGAGCAAAACAAAGAAAATGTAGTGGATACACTGGAGGAGTATATACACAACTTGGAGGCTTTTAAAGAAATGCTGAAGAACGATGATTATGACAGCATATATAATGAAATGAACAACACCAATAGAATAAAAGAAATATTAAACGGAATACCACAGAACAAAAAATAGAATATAGAGATGGAAAATAAAAAGGAAATGAGGACTTGGCTGGATGATATGAAATTAGATCATCCATTGGTAATTGCTGGGCCTTGCAGTGCGGAAACTGAGGAGCAAGTTTTAAGAATTGCCCATGAACTCAAAGATTCAGATGTAAATTACTACCGTGCGGGAATATGGAAACCACGAACTCGTCCAGGAAATTTTGAAGGCGTTGGGGCTTTGGGTTTAAAATGGCTCCAAAAAGTAAAAGAGGAAACAGGTTTAAAAACTACTACCGAGGTAGCAAATGCAGCACATGTAAAATTGGCATTGGAGTATGATGTGGATATGCTATGGATTGGAGCACGTTCTACTGTAAGTCCGTTTATTATGCAAGAAATTGCCGATGCTTTGGCAGGAACAGATAAAACGGTACTAGTAAAAAACCCTGTAAATCCAGACTTATCATTGTGGTTGGGAGGTATAGAAAGATTGTATACGGCTGGAATTAAAAACCTTGGAGCAATCCATAGAGGATTTTCTACCTATGAAAAAACTAAATACAGAAACATTCCAGAGTGGCAAATGGCAATTGAGTTCCAAAACAAATTTCCAGATTTACCTTTGATATGTGATCCTTCACACATTACAGGAAAAAGAGATATGATTTTTGATGTATCACAAACAGCATTGGATCTTAATTTTGATGGTTTGATGATTGAAACACATCATGATCCAGACAATGCATGGAGTGATGCTGCGCAGCAAGTAACCCCAGATTCTTTAAAGCAGATTATGAGGGATTTAAAAATAAGAAAGGAAACAAGTGAGGAAACAGAATATAGCAATAAATTAAATAACCTTCGTGCACAGATTGATGTAATTGATAACCAATTGATCAATACCCTTGGAAAGCGTATGAAAATCTCTGATGGAATCGGCACCATAAAAAGAGAGCGTAACGTAGCTGTTTTACAAAGCAATCGTTGGAATGAAATTCTTGGCAAAATGATTTTGGAAGGTGAAAAAGAAGGATTAAGTGAAGAGTTTGTTCTTAAAATGTTTAAGGCTATTCACCAAGAGTCCATAAACCATCAAGAAAAAGTAATTAACTCATAGTTATTTAAATCCCGGTGCTAGCACCGGGATTTTTTTGCATAATTTTCTGTATACTGTAACAGTTGTTGTTTTAAATAGTCTTTTAAAGAAATCAAAAGAACAAATCATGAAAAAATTAATTACCGCTTGTTTATGTCTTTTTTCTCTAACTGCTTTTTCTCAAAGAACAATGGATAAAGATGTTGGGAATTTTAACGAAATAAAGGTATTTGATCTTATAGAGGTCAACCTTATCAAATCTGATGAAAACAAAGTCCTTATTAAAGGTTGGAATGTGGATGATATTGTTGTGGTCAATAAAAATGGGGTGCTTAAAGTAAGAATGCAGTTGAATAAAAAATTCCAAGGGGAACATACTTTTGTTGAGGTTTATTATAAAAAATTGAATGTAATTGATGGCAATGAGGGAGCTAAAATTGTTTTCAACGAAACCGTAAAACAAGATGTAATAGAATTACGCACTCAAGAAGGCGCTAAAATTGTTGCTGGTTTGGATGTGGACTATGCCGAAATTAGAGCTGTAACTGGAGGCATTGTTCAGGCATCAGGTATAGCATCAGAACAGCAAGTGGTATTAAACACAGGTGGTGTTTATGAGGGCCGTGAACTCATTACTGAACTTTCTAATGTAAAAATTACAGCGGCAGGAGAAGCAGAAGTTTATGCAGAGGACCAAATAGATATCAATGTAAGAGCAGGTGGAGATGTATATGTATATGGCGATCCTAAAATTGTAAATAAAAGCACATTGGCCGGCGGCAGGATTTATATAAAAGACTAGAAACAAAAAACCCGGCTTTAAGTCGGGTTTTTTGTTCTTCAATGTTAAGTTTATTTCTTAAAAATATATCTTGTAATAAATATACCCTTTCCATCACCTTTGCCACCTTCGCTCTCAACAGCACTATTTACAAAGGCTAATTCCCAACCATCTGCTACCATAGTATTAATCATAGAAGTTATTAGAGCATCGTTAGCCGCAATGTTTTGAAAACGAATTCCACCAATGTTATAAAAATTTAACAATTTGGTTTCCTCAAAGTTTTTTACTCGAATTTCACCTCTATCAGATTTGTTTCTGGTATTGTCATCTTCTGTCTGTACAGAGGTAAACTCTTTATAATCTTTTTCTTCTAATGCATTTACAATTCTTGATCTACCCAATCCATTTGGAACAATAGACTCCACACTGGTGACTACTTTAAATTGTTGGGCACTAACATCAATTGTAGAGGCTAAAGCAAAGCAAGCAACTAATATGATTTTTTTCATAATTAAGTTATTTTTAATATTATTAAATTATACAGTTAACAAAGATATAGGATAGAATAAAATGATTGTTGTTTCTTTGTATAAATGTTAAAATTTAATGAAAGGCATAGTTTATAAATCTACTGGAAGCTGGTATACCGTTAAAACGGTCGAAGGTATTTTTTATGAATGTCGAATAAAGGGAAAGTTTAGAATTAAGGGAATAAAGAGTACAAATCCCATTGCTGTCGGAGACCGAGTTTTTTTTGATGTGGAAAAAATTGGAGACGATACAGTAGGTGTAATTACCGAAATTGAAGACAGAAAAAATTATATTATTAGGAAATCTGTTAATCTTTCTAAACAGACCCATATCATTGCAACGAACCTAGACCAGGTCTTTTTATTAATCACCCTTAACAACCCAACTACGTTTACCAGTTTTATAGATCGTTTTTTGGTAACGGCAGAGGCTTACCAAATTCCAGCCATTTTGCTCTTTAATAAAGTAGACACCTATAATGAAGAGGAACTAACAGAAATAAAATACTTGGCAGCTCTATATAGGAAAATAGGATATACTTGTATTGGAATTTCTGCAAAAACAGGAAAAAATGTTGATAAGGTGAAGGAATTGATGCTTGGTAAAACCAGTATGTTTTCTGGTCATTCTGGAGCTGGTAAATCTACCTTAGTGAATGCTATTGAAAAAGGTTTGAATATAAAAACAACTGAAATTTCTTCGCAACATTTACAAGGGCAGCATACTACAACATTTGCCGAAATGTATGATTTAGATATGGGTGCGCAAATTATAGATACCCCTGGAATTAAAGGGTTTGGAATTGTGGATATGGAGAAAAGTGAAATTGGTGACTATTTTCCAGAGTTTTTTGAGCTTAAGAAAAATTGCAAGTTTAATAATTGCATGCATTTAGATGAACCCAAGTGTGCTGTAAAGGAAGCATTGGAAATAGATGAGGTAGCTTGGAGCAGATACAAAAGCTATGTGACAATGGTGACAGACGAAGATGATAATTATAGAGTGGATATTTACGCAGAAAAATAAATGAAAGCTGTTATACAAAGAGTATCAAAAGCCAGTGTTACTGTGGATGGCAATGTTGTTTCAAAAATTGGGAAAGGATTATTGGTATTATTGGGAATTGAGGATGCCGATGCTAATGAAGATATTGTTTGGCTTTCCAATAAAATTTGTAATCTAAGAATTTTCAATGATGAAAAAGAAGTGATGAACAATTCATTAAAAGATGTAGATGGTGACGCCATAGTGGTAAGTCAATTCACTTTGCATGCTATGACCAAAAAGGGAAACAGGCCATCATATATTAGGGCATCAAAACCAGAAATTGCTATTCCATTATATGAAAAATTTATCACTCAAATTGAAATTGATTTAGGCAAGAGAGTGGGAACTGGTATTTTTGGCGCTGATATGAAAGTGGAATTGTTGAATGATGGCCCAGTCACTATTGTAATTGACACAAAAAATAAGGAGTAAATTATAGCATTTTAATAAGAAGTGTATATTTTTTACGTTTTAAAAACCTAAATAAAGCAGACTAAATGCGATTACTTTTCTTTTTTATCCTCACTCTATTTTTTAACTTTTCAGTTTCACAAAACATAGACTATTCTTTTGGGTCAATTTCTAAAGAGTTAACGGAAAATGCTAATGCAGTTGTTAGGTATAATGAGATGCACGTAGAATTGCTTTCTGTTAGGCAAATGAAAGTTAAGCACAGAAGGATAATAACCGTTTTGAATGAATCTGGGAATGAGCATGTGCAAGCATATATAGGATATAGTAAAAGCCTTAAGGTAAAGAATGCTCAAGCCATTATATATGACTCTTTTGGAAGTGTAATCAATAAGAAAAAGCAAAAAGATTTTATTGATGTAAGTGCCGTTGATGGAGGGACTTTGTATTCGGATTCTAGAGTATTGTACTTGGGATATATACCAATTCAATACCCCTATACTATTTCATTTTCATATGAGGTAGTCACTGACAATACGGGCAATATTCCATCATGGAATTTTTTGGACGGGTTTATGGTAAGTACTGAAAATAGTAGTTATAAATTAAGCTTTTCATCCCCAGAATTAAAACCAAATATCAAAGAAAAGAATCTTAAAGGATATAATATAGTAAAGTTAGAGGACAAGCAAAGTATTACATATAAGGCGAGTGATTTATCTGGGCTTAAAGAAGAAAGTCTAAGCCCTTCCTTTGGCAAGATTTCCCCTAGATTAATGGTAGGTGCTAAAAATTTTTACTACGGTGGTTACATGGGCACAATAAAAGAGTGGGACGATGTAGGAACGTGGATGTATACTAATCTTTTAAAAGATAGAGGAGAACTAATGCCAGCTACAATAGCTAAAGCAAAATCATTGGTGAGTAATGTTACGGACGATTTGGAAAAAGCAAAAATTATATATGAATATGTGCAACAAAATACTAGATATATTAGTGTTCAAATTGGTATTGGAGGGCTACAACCAATAAGCGCTATAGAAGTTGATAGACTAAAATATGGAGATTGTAAAGGATTGTCCAATTACACAAAAGCTTTATTAAATGCAGTAGGGGTTGCTTCCTACTATACACATGTTGAAGCTGGTAGGGATAAAATTGATTTCGAAAGCGATTTTGCATCTATTGGTCAAGGCAATCATGTAATACTGGCGATACCATACAATGAAAAATATTACTGGATAGACTGTACATCACAAATACACCCTTTTGGGTTTGTGGGAGATTTTACAGATGGTAGAAAAGTATTGGTAATTAAGCCAGATGGTGGTGAAATTGTCACTACCGAAACTTATCTAAATGAGGATAATTATCAAAAAACCTCGGCCAAAGTATTATTAAATAAAAATGGAAGTATTGTAGGAGATGTGGAAGTTCTAACAAAGGGCACACAATATGACAATCATTTTTATTTAAAGGACGAAGCAGAACTTGTATTGGAAAAATATTATAAAAATTACTGGAAGAACATAAACAATCTGGCGATTGAAAATTATCAATTTGAAAATGATAAGAATAATGTTAGATTTAAGGAATATGTGGAAATAAGCGCGGCTGAATATGCTATGGAAATGGATGGAAAACTATTACTATCTGCAAATATGTTTAACAACAATCAATATGTTCCCAATAGATATAGAAATCGAAAACTGCCTTTTGAAGTACAGCGTGGATATTTAGATGAAGACGAATATGTTATTCAAAAACCAGATGAATATAAAATTGTTGCCTTGCCTCAAAATATTTCAATAAAGAACAAATTTGGAGAATATGAAGTATCTTATATTTCTAATGAGAATGAAATAATTTTTAAAAGAAAGTTATTAATCAAAAAAGGAGATTATATTAATACAGAATATAATGACTACCGAAATTTTTGGAGGGAAGTGTCAAAGTATGATAATTCTAAAATAATATTAAATAAAATATAAGCTTATTGTCAACATTTTTTTAAATATAAATTATAGATGAACATACAAAACGCACAGAAAGTAGTTGATGAATGGATTAAGAAGCACGGGGTTCGCTATTTTAATGAGTTGACAAATATGGCACAGCTAACCGAAGAGGTTGGAGAAGTAGCGCGTATTATTGCACGCCGATATGGGGAACAAAGTGAAAAAGAGTCAGATAAAAATAAAGATTTGGGTGAAGAACTAGCTGATGTTCTTTTTGTGGTATTGTGTTTGGCAAACCAAACGGGAGTAGATTTGCAAGAAGCTTTCGATAAAAAATTGGATGTAAAGACCAAGCGGGACCACGATAGACACCAAAACAATAAAAAACTCAAATAACAATAGTATATTTGTGCTCCAATTTTAATGCAATAAACACGTACTATTGAAGTTACTTCTTTCTACTCCACCGAACAACCTAATACAAGCGAATATTAAAGTAACAGGTTCAAAGAGCGAATCTAACAGATTACTTCTTTTACAGGCATTGTTTCCTAATATCAAGATAGAAAACCTTTCAAATTCTGATGACGGCAGAGTAATGAAAAATGGATTGGGAATATCATTGGGTGAAGTAGATATTCACCATGCTGGTACAGCCATGCGTTTTCTTACAGCTTTTTTTGCATCACAAGAAGGAAAAGAAGTAGTACTTACCGGATCAAAAAGAATGAAAGAAAGACCTATCAAGGTTTTGGTAGATGCACTTAAAGAATTGGGTGCGAATATTGCTTATGAAATTAATGATGGGTATCCTCCATTAAAAATAAAGGGTAAGAAACTAACAAAAAGCAAAGTAAGTCTTCCAGCAAACATCAGTAGTCAATATATATCTGCCTTGTTATTGATAGCGCCGAGCTTGGAAAATGGGCTAGAGTTGGACTTGGTTGGTAAGATTACATCTGTACCTTATATTAAAATGACTTTGGGCTTACTCAATCAAGTTGGGGTAACAACTTTTTTCGAAGGCAATACAATTAAAGTGTCTCCAGAAATAAGTGTATTAGACAAAACAATGGTGGTGGAATCTGATTGGAGTTCTGCTAGCTATTTTTATAGTATTGTAGCTCTTAGTGAAGTTGGAACAAAGATATCTCTTAAATCCTATAAAAGTGATTCGCTGCAAGGAGATAGTGTTTTAACAGAATTATACAGGGATTTTGGTGTGGAGACTACTTTTTTGGAAAATCAACTAGTTTTAAGCAAGACATTAAATGCAGAACCAACCATAGATTATGACTTATCTAATGCTCCAGACATTGCTCAGACCATTGCTGTTACTTGTTTTGGATTAGGTTTAGGGTGTCACTTATCTGGCTTGCATACCCTAAAAATAAAAGAAACGGACAGGTTGGAAGCTTTAAATGCTGAACTTTCCAAATTGGGAGCTACTATTTCTGTAACAGATAAAACTTTGTTATTGGAACCATCCAATGAAATAAAAAGCAAAGTTGCAATTGACACATATAATGACCACAGAATGGCTATGGCTTTTGCTCCATTGGCATTGAAAACGGCAATAATAATCAATGATGCTGAAGTGGTTTCCAAGTCATATCCAGATTTTTGGAACGATATGGAGCAACTTCAAATTGGTGTAAAAGAACTTTAATTTTATTTAAATACGGTTTTACTTGACATCCCCTATGTCAGGATTGTATATTTGCCACCGCTAAACTTATAACACAAAGTTTAATTGTAATGTACTGCGTAAATTCTTGAGTGTATATCAATGTATTTAAGGACAAATTATAATTGACTTTGAAAAATATAAACTTAAACAAATGAAATTATCACATTTTAGTTTTGAACTTCCAGACAACTTACTAGCCGAATATCCTGCTGAGCATAGAGATGAATCCAAGTTAATGGTTGTTCATAGGGAGACTGGTAAAATTGAGCATAAAATGTTCAAGGATTTGATTAATTATTTTGATGAAGGAGATGTGATGGTGCTCAATAATACTAAGGTATTTCCTGCAAGATTGTATGGTAACAAGGAAAAAACTGGAGCTAGAATAGAGGTTTTTTTGTTAAGAGAATTAAATGAAGAACAACGTCTTTGGGATGTTTTGGTAGATCCAGCTCGTAAAATTCGTATTGGCAATAAACTATATTTTGGAGATGATGAGACTCTAGTGGCTGAAGTAATTGACAATACAACATCTAGAGGGCGAACACTTCGCTTCTTATATGATGGTTCCTATACAGATTTTAGAAGAAAATTAAGGGAGTTGGGAGAAACACCTCTTCCTAAGTATATTAAAAGAGATGTCGAGGCAGAAGATGAGAAAAGATACCAAACCATTTATGCTAAGCATGAAGGTGCTGTTGCTGCCCCAACTGCTGGCTTACATTTCTCCAAGCATTTATTAAAACGTTTGGAAATTAAGGGTGTGGATTTTGCAGAACTTACATTACATGTTGGTTTAGGTACTTTTAACCCTGTTGAGGTAGAGGATTTGTCCAAGCATAAAATGGATAGTGAAGAATTAATTATTGATGAAAAAGCCACGGAAATTGTGAATGCTGCCAAAACAAATAAAAGAAGGGTTTGTGCAGTAGGAACAACAGCTATGAGAGGTTTGGAAAGTGCTGTTTCTTCACAACATACTTTAAATACTTTTGATGGATGGACCAATAAATTTATTTTCCCTCCACATGATTTTAGTATTGCCAATTGTATGGTGACAAATTTTCATTTGCCAAAATCAACACTAATGATGATGGTCTCAGCTTTTATGGGTCATGATTTAATGAAAAAAGCATATAAAGAAGCCATTTTGGAACAATATAAGTTTTATTCCTACGGGGATGCCATGTTGATATTATAATATTATTAGATGTTGTTCCTACCGCAGTGGGAATCTCAAATTAAATATTAAAATCCCGTTTTTAAAGCGGGATTTTTTTGATTTCCTATCTTTAACCAAGTGAAGACGAATAATAAAAAAGATATAAGGTCATTGACCAAAGAGCAATTGCGAGCTTTTTTTTTAGAACAAGGTGACAAAGCTTTTAGGGGGAACCAAGTATATGAATGGTTGTGGCAAAAATCTGTTCATTCGTTTGATGGTATGACCAATATATCCAAAGAAACTAGGGAACTTCTCGACACTAATTTTGTAATTAACCACATTAAGGTGGACCAAATGCAGCGTAGCAAAGATGGTACTATAAAAAATGCAGTACGTCTACATGATGGTTTAATTGTAGAATCCGTTTTAATACCAACAAGTAAAAGAACTACAGCTTGTGTTTCTAGCCAGGTTGGGTGTAGTTTGGATTGTAAATTTTGTGCAACAGCACGTTTAAAACGAATGCGCAACCTTAATCCAGATGAAATTTATGATCAAGTAGTTGCCATTGATAACCAGAGTAAACTATACCATAACATACCCCTGAGCAATATTGTTTTTATGGGTATGGGAGAACCTTTAATGAATTATAACAACGTCCTTAAAGCTATAGATAAGATTACCTCACCAGAAGGTTTGGGTATGTCTTCCAAAAGGATTACTGTTTCAACATCTGGTGTGCCCAAAATGATCAGGAAAATGGCAGATGAAAAGGTGAAGTTTAAATTGGCGGTATCACTTCATTCGGCTATTGATGAAATTAGAACTTCTATAATGCCTTTTAATGCCAATTTCACTTTAAAGGAATTAAGAGAATCCCTTCAATATTGGTATCAGGCAACCAAAAATAGGATTACTTATGAATATGTGGTTTGGGAGGGTATCAACGATACTAAGAAAGATGTGGATGCGTTAGTGGATTTTTGCCGATTTGCACCTTCCAAAGTAAATTTAATTGAATACAACCCCATTGATGATGGGGCATTTCAACAAGCCTCCAACAAAGCTATAGAGATGTATGTAAATACCTTGGAAGATAATGGTATTACCGTTACGGTGCGCCGTTCTAGAGGCAAAGATATAGATGCTGCCTGTGGGCAATTGGCCAATAAATCATAGTAATTAATTGTAAACTTTGTTTTTGTAGGATTTTATAGCAACCTTAACTAAAAGTTGTCTCAAAACTTGTTAATTTAACTACTTTTATTCAACCAAACCTTTACTTTTCTTTTTGGAAAGAAATAGCCAGTGAAAATAGTATCGCAAATAAAGGAACCAATTAGGAGTGAAATGGAACTTTTTGAAAAAAAGTTCCATAAATCAATGTCTTCTCAGGTAGCTTTATTGAACAGAATCACCTACTACATCGTAAATAGAAAAGGGAAGCAAATGCGACCTATGTTTGTGTTTCTAACCGCCAAGTTATTAAATAATGGCGAAGTAAATGAACGTACTTATCGTGGTGCTTCGGTCATAGAACTAATTCATACAGCTTCTCTAGTACATGATGATGTGGTAGATGAAAGTAATAAACGCCGCGGGTTCTTTTCGGTAAATGCACTTTGGAAAAATAAAATAGCTGTTTTAGTGGGTGATTTTTTATTGGCAAGAGGAATGTTATTGTCTGTAGACAATGATGATTTTGATTTGCTAAAAATAATATCCGTTGCTATGCGAGAGATTAGCGAGGGAGAGCTCTTACAGATTGAAAAAGCTCGGAGGCTAGATATAACTGAGGATGTATATTATGAAATCATTAGGCAAAAAACAGCTACACTCATTGCAGCATGTTGTAGTATTGGTGCTTGTTCTGTAAAACCAGGGTCTAAGGATGTTGAGGCTTTTAGAAAATTTGGAGAACTTATAGGAATGGCATTTCAAATAAAGGATGATTTGTTTGATTATGGAGAGGATAGAATAGGCAAGCCTACAGGGATTGATATTAAAGAGCAAAAAATGACTTTACCCCTTATTTATGTGCTGAATCATTGTTCCAAAGAAAAGAAAAAGTGGCTTATTAATTCGGTAAAAAATCATAATAAAGATAAAAAAAGAGTCAAAGAAGTTATAAATTTTGTGAAAGAGCATGGTGGTTTGGAGTATGCCGTTGAAAAAATGCTCAATTTTAAAGAAGAAGCACTTTCACTTTTGGATACTTACCCAGAATCTGACTACAAAAGTTCACTAAAACTCATGGTGAACTATGTGGTTGATAGAAAAAAATAATTTAATTAACATATTGATAATTAAGTCATTAAAAACAATATAAAAATATATTCTATACTTCAAGCAACGCTTTTCAAACTCAATACGTCTATCTTTATAGAAGACAATATGTAAGGTTTTGAAAATAATTTCATTTTATAATAACGAGAGAAAATTAATTAGCAGGGCAATCTCAAATAATAGAGAAGCACAGCAGTTGATTTATGAAAGATTTGCACCTAAAATGCTGAGTGTATGTAGGCAATATATAAAGGATGCTCAGTTTGCAGAAGATGTTATGGTCAATGGCTTTGTTAAGGTCTTTAAGTACTTAGAAAATTTTAAATACGAGGGTAGTTTTGAAGGATGGATTAGACGCATCATGATTAGAGAATCTATTTCTTTTTTACGAAAAAAACAGTTTGTGGTTTTTGACAATGAACTGTATGAAAATGAAGCGCATGAAAATGTGTCCATTTCTTCTGGGATGGATGTGGAGCATATTCAAAAATTGATAGATGACCTACCCGAAGGATATAAAATGGTTTTTGTTATGTATGCAGTGGAAGGGTATAAGCATGTTGAGATTGCAGAGATGTTGAAAATATCTGAGGGCACATCCAAATCCCAATTATATAAAGCAAGAAAAATGTTGCAAGAAAAATTAAAAGAACAAAAATTTTTAGGTTATGGCACCCATTAAATTTGAAGACGAAATAAAGAAAAAGCTTGGGGAACGAAAAATTTCCCCATCAGAAAAAGCTTGGGAGCAGATTTCCAATAGGCTAGAAACTCCTAACTCTAAAAAGAAGAACAGTTTTGCTTGGTATGCGGTGGCTGCCAGTTTTATAGGTATACTTATAATTTCAACAGTGTTTTTCAATTCAGGAGATGCAATATCTGGTAATGGTGTAGAAATTGTTGATGAACCAATAGAAAACAAAGTAGAAGAAAAAAAATCTGAAATAGTAGTCCCGATTCTAAATGAAGAAGTATATGTAGCAGTAGAGGAGAACAAGCTGTTAGAGAAAGAAACAACGGGAAAGCGTAAAGAGATAAATATTAAGAAAGAAATGGTTGCGACTAATAATAAAAGTCAAGCCCAAAACATTAAGGAAAATCCATTATCTAATACGGAGAAAATAATAGATTCTAAAATCGCTGAAGTTGTAGCTCAAGTAAATTTAATGGAGAAAGACAATAATTTGTTAACTGATATGGAAGTAGATTCTTTGCTGAGAAAAGCGCAAACAGAAATACTTACCAATAAAATATTTATGGAAAACCAAAAAGTTGATGCCATGGCTTTACTTAATGAAGTAGAGGATGAGCTAGATAATTCTTTTAGAGATCAGATTTTTGATTCTTTAAAAAGTGGATTTCTAAAAGTTAGAACAGCCGTTGCAGACCGCAACAATTAGTTTATTCATCAATCATTAACCAAATAGTTTCCAAACTTTCCTCTCTTTATGCTGAGCGTAGCCTAAGTAAAAGAGAGGATGGGAGGGAGCTCTAAATCAAAATTAGTATGAGAACGTTAAATATTTTCGTTTTAGTTGTATTGTTATTTTCATTATTCGCTCAAAAATTAAGTGCTCAAGATTTTCCGTATAAGGAGAAAGTGGAAATACTGGAAGAGAGGAAGAATAAAATTACATTTCAGGAAAAAGAGGCCTTAAAAATTGAGGTTGAAGATATAAATAGAAGATTGAATAATAACGATATTACCCAAGAAGAGGCAAAAACTCTAAAAGAAGCTGCCGCCCAAAAGCGAGCGTTAAATATTGAAGATAGAATTGCAATTATAGAAAACGAAATTGCTCTTTTAGAAAGAAACAATGGTAAGACTTTAATTCTTATAGAAGCGGATACTATTAATGGGGACAATATTAGGTTTGGTGTAAGTTTTAATGGAAAACCAGCTTTTTCTTTTAGTTCAAAAAATTCCAATAATTGGAAGAGAAGAAAAATTAAATATGACCGTAGGACTTATTCCGACTTGGTACTGGCAGTTGGATTAAATAATGCCATAATAGATGGGCAATCTTTGGAGGATTCACCCTATAAAGTGGGAGGAAGTCGTTTTTTTGAAATTGGATGGCAATGGAGAACTAGGGTATTTGAAAATACTAACTTTATGAGATTTAACTATGGTTTTTCTTTTCAATATAATGGGTTAAAACCTAAAGGCAACCAGTATTTTACAATAAATGATGGGCAGACAGTTTTAGAAGATTTTGAGTATGATTTAAGAAAGTCTAAACTACGCATGGATAATTTAGTTTTTCCTATGCACTTGGAGTTTGGCCCTTCTAAAAAAAGGGTGAACGATAACAATTTTCGTTATTCTTTGCATAATCAATTTAGATTGGGCATTGGAGGTTATGGAGGATTCAATTTAGGAACTCGTCAAAAATTAAAGTACGACAGAGCAGGAGAAAATGTAAAGGACAAATTAAAAAGAGGATATAACACTACTAATTTTGTATATGGATTAAGTGGTTATATTGGTTTTGAAGGAGTATTACTTTATGCAAAGTATGATTTAAACCCAATATTTAAGGATGCTGATATAGAACAACACAATATCTCCTTGGGCCTAAGGTTCGATCTATGATTATTTGAAGTTTGCTAAATGTTAAAAAGGATGCTATATGCATCCTTTTTAGTTTGTTAATGCCCTTTCCATTTCCTGTGTATATTCATTTCTGTAAAAACCTCTTTTACAATGTGAGCATTTTGCAAAAGAGTTTGTGCACACTTTAAAAAGTTTAATCCAAAATAAATAAAAATAAGAAGGTGTTGTGCTTATGTATACAGTGTTCTTTTGTTCACAATGGGGACATTGAATATTTTGTAAAGAAATAGTATCTGTTTTGCCAGAACGAGTACCAAAAAATAAAAACATGAGGTATGTATTAGACGTCAATTTAATCAATTTTTGCTACATTTAGCAACTACAAAATTGTGAATCTTGATTTCAAAATCTACTATAGACCAAGTTTATGAAACCGCTCGATTAGAGGAGGTAATCGGTGATTTTGTGCAGTTAAAAAAGTCAGGATCCAGTTTTAAGGGACTAAGTCCGTTTTCGGATGAGCGCACTCCCAGTTTTATGGTATCCCCAGTAAAGCAGATTTGGAAAGACTTTAGTAGTGGTAAAGGTGGAAATGTTGTAGCTTTTCTAATGGAGCATGAGCATTTTACATATCCAGAAGCTATAAAGTACTTGGCTAAAAAGTATAATATAGAAGTCGAAGAAACCGAGCAAAGCAATGAGCAAAAAGAGCAGGCCAATGAACGTGAAAGTATGTATTTGGTATCTGAATATGCTCAGAAATATTTTGCCGAAGTATTGTGGGAATCCGAACTTGGAAAAGCAATTGGACTAAGTTATTTTAAAGAACGTGGTTTTACAGATGAAACTATTAAAAAGTTTGGACTAGGCTATAGCTTGGACCAATGGGAAGCTTTCACAACTACTGCCCTAGAACAAGGGTATCAATTGGATTTCTTGGAAAAAACGGGGCTTACCATTGTTAAAGAAGGAGAGAATTCTACTAAAAAGTTCGACCGTTTTAAGGGGCGTGTCATGTTTCCAATACATTCCATGAGTGGAAGAGTACTGGGGTTTGGCGGAAGAATCTTAACAAATGACAAGAAAGCCGCTAAATATTTAAACTCCCCAGAAAGTGATATTTACCATAAGAGTAAAGTCTTATATGGAATTAATTTTGCCAAGCAAGCTATTGCAAAAGAAGACAATTGCTATTTGGTTGAAGGTTATACAGATGTAATTCAATTTCATCAAAGAGGTATCCAGAATGTGGTTGCATCAAGTGGTACGGCACTTACACCCGATCAAATACGATTGGTCAATAGATTAACCAAAAACATTACAGTACTTTTTGATGGTGATGCGGCAGGTTTAAGAGCTTCACTCAGAGGGATAGACTTAATTTTGGAACAGGGGATGAATGTGAAAGTCTGTACTTTTCCTGAAGGCGAAGACCCAGATAGTTTTTCTAAAAATAATGAGTATGAAGAAGTTGTGCTCTACTTACAAGAAAATTCCAAGGACTTTATTCAGTTTAAAACTTCATTATTGGTTGAAGAATCCAATAATGACCCAATAAAAAAGGCCGATACAGTAAGAGATATTGTAAATAGTATTTCCAAGATTCCTGACCAGATAAAAAGGGAAATCTATATTCAGGAATGTGCCAGGTTAATGAATGTTTCAGAGGAAGTTCTCTTTAATACCTTGGCTCAAATTGGCAAAAAAGAAGTTTCTGATGCTTCAAAAAAAGTAAGGCAAGAACAAAAAGCTTTTGAGGTAGTTAAAAACCAGCAAACTATTGAAAAGGTTGATGTGCAATTTGAGCTGGAGCGAAAAATAATAGAAATGCTATTGCTTTATGGTAACCAAGAACAGGAATTTGAAGATTTAATTTTAAAAGAAACCGATGAAGGTGTTTTGGTCTTGGAACCAGAAAGCATTGTGTCAAAAGTGTATGAAAAAATCTATCTGGATTTGCAGGAAGATGAAATTGAACTTACACATTCCCAGTTTAAGAATACGTATTATAAATTGATAGAAGAACTAAATGTGAAAGAGGATTTTTCTATCAACACTTTTGTTTCTAATTTGGATCAAGAATTAGGTTCGGAAGTTTCGTCGATTTTAATGGAAGACGAAAAATATTCTTTGGACAATTGGGAA
The DNA here is from genome assembly GCF_056326165.1 of Saonia sp. Lineage (NCBI taxonomy): Bacteria > Pseudomonadati > Bacteroidota > Flavobacteriia > Flavobacteriales > Flavobacteriaceae > Saonia > Saonia sp. The sequence continues at coordinate 63,006 of NZ_JBWFBN010000004.1, read as the reverse complement.
AGCAAGAATATTTACCCAAAGGATAAGAATACTAATATCTCTCAATTGGTAAGTGAAACTATATTAACCTTAAGGTGCTTTTTAATAAAGAGAAGAGTAGAAAAGCTTAGCCTTGAAGTTGAAGGAAAAATGGAAGATAATTCTGAAGTTTTAGAAGAAGTTAGAAACTATCTGGAATTAAATAAATTACTTAACCGAAAACTTAATAGGGTTCTTTCCTAAGCTTTAGGATAATAAAAAACCCTTAGAAATTAATCAAAGGGTTTTAATTGTTAAAAATTTATTCTTTTTAATATAATTCTAAAGCTTTTGCTTGTTGTAGTAAATCTACAAGATTATCAACGTTAAGCTTACGCATTAAACGAGCTTTATATGTACTTACCGTTTTTTCATTAAGGTTTAATCCTTCTGCAACTTCTTTATTGCGTTTGCCACTTGCCAACATTTTTAAAACCTCTACTTCTCTTGTAGAAAGTTTTCTAAAGAATCTTCTTGGTTTTTGTGTACCCTCATCAAAGGCCAAACGCTGAGCCAATTCATTGGTAATAAACATATCGCCATTACTAACCTTTCTTACAGCACTTATAATATAATCTAAATCGGCAGTTTTAGAAAGATAACCAAAAGCACCAGCTCTAATTGTACTTAAAGCATACACATCTTCAGATTGTCCACTGTAGATTAAAACCTTTACATTAGGATAGTCTTGCTTTATTTTTCTTAAGGTTGCGATTCCATTAATTTCTGGGATATCCATTTCTAGGATAATAACATCAGGGACAACACTTTTTAATGTTTCAAATAATTCAGTAGTAGTAGAAACATCGTTTATTACGTCAAAATCTTTTGCTGATTTCAATACTTCTTTTATACCTATGCGAACAACAGGATGGTTATCCGCAATCAATACTTTTATCATGGTTTGGTTATTTTAAAGACTTTTTAACCTAATTATACGTCGAAAAATACTGACGCACAATGTAAGGGTAAAAATCTAATTTCATTGTACAAATGTTGCTTTTTTTTACGAAAATTGACGTTTTTCATTTTTTTTTTCGATTTAATTGCATGATTATCAGCTAAAACGTTATTTTAAGGATTTTGGAATCTCACAAACAGGGATGGGAATCATTTTATGCTTGTTTGCAGAATTAAACTTTTTATATATAAGAAAAACCTCCCTTTTTCTTCCCGTAAAATCGTCGGCTGTTTTCCCTTCATCATTCATTAACATGGCCCATTCCAGTTCTGGATATGATGCACCTATTTGATCTTCATCGGTTCTATCATCACCCCAAAGGCCATCTGTGGGAGCGGCTTTTATAATTTCGTAATTTACTCCAACAAATTTCGCTATTTCATATACTTCAGACTTCATTAAATCTGCAATTGGGCTTAAATCCACACCACCATCTCCGTATTTTGTGTAAAACCCTACGCCAAAATCCTCAACCTTATTTCCGGTCCCAGCTACTAGATATCCTTTAAGGGCTGCAAAATAATAAAGGCTGGTCATTCTTAATCTTGCTCTGGTGTTTGCAAGGGACATAAATCGTTCCTCCTCGTTATCTACTTTTGGGAGTGATGCGACCAAGCTATCAAAAACTGGTGTTAGGTTTACCATTTGCCTGTTTACATTCTTAAAATTATCCATAAGCCAATCAATATGTCTTGAGGCTCTTGTTACCTGACTTTCTGCTTGGTGAATGGGCATTTCCAAAACCAAAAGGTCTAAACCTGTTTTGGCACATAAAGTGGAGGTCACAGCGGAATCTATTCCACCAGAAACACCAATTACAAATCCTTTTATATTGGCATTGGTAGCATAATCCTTTAACCAGTTTACTATATAGGTTGTAACTTTTTCTGTTAGCATGGTAGTATTTTATTAGATTGAAAACAATTAACTTTGCTCGTAAAAATAAAGCGTACACGTTTAAAAATAAAATTGATTGCTAATTACTTCCTATGCAGAAGCCCTTTTTTATAGTTTTCTCATTTTTTTTAATATTAATAAGCTGTGGTGGCAATGACAAGGTGGCCAAGGAAATAGGAAACATTCCTTTGGATTTACAAATAAATCGTTTTGACAGGGAGTTTGCCAATACATTACCTACCCAGTTGCAAGATTTAAAGAACAAATACCCATATTTATTCCCAGAGCAATATCCGGACAGTGTTTGGGAGACGAAAATGAAAGACACCCTGCAATTGGAATTGCAAAGTGAAGTAAATACTACGTTTGGTGATTTTGAAGAAGAAAAGGCAGATTTAGAACTTTTGTTTAAACATATAAAACATTACTTTCCTAAATATAAAACTCCAAAAGTGATTACTGTCACTACTGATGTAGAATATCAAAGTAGGATAATATTGGCAGATTCTATTTTGTTCATAGGGTTAGCCAATTATCTAGGTAGTACGCACAAATTCTATGCAGGTATTCAACGGTATATTGCCCATGGATTGGATAAGGAGTATCTAACCAGTGATGTTGCCAATGCCTTTGCGAACAAAGTTGTTATGCCGCCTAGAGACCGTTCTTTTTTAGCACAAATGGTTTATTATGGAAAGGAATTATATATAAAGGATAAATTAATTCCTTTTAAAACCGATGCTCAAAAAATAGGATACTCCCAAGAACAGTTGGACTGGGCCATAGCTAATGAAGAACAAGTATGGAGGTATTTTATAGAAAGGGAATTGCTTTACAATACAGATAGTAAATTGGGACCTCGATTTTTGGACCCAGCCCCGTTTTCCAAATTTCAATTGGAACAGGTGGATAATGAATCTCCAGGGAGAATTGGACGATATACAGGTTGGCAAATAGTTAAATCTTTTATGAAGAATAATGAGGTAACACTTCAACAATTATTGAACTTGCCAGCAGAAGAAATATTTAAAAAGGCAAATTATAAACCAGCAAAATAAATGGCAGAATTGCATACATCAGAAATTACATTACGAGTAGGATTAGACGAAAATAGAGTTCCCGAAGAATTAACTTGGTCTGCACAAGATGGAGGAATTGATAATGAAGATGCTAAAGCCATGTTGCTTTCCGTTTGGGACAGTAAGAATCAAGAGTCTTTAAAAATTGATTTATGGACCAAAGATATGCCCGTGGATGAAATGAAAATTTTCTTTCATCAAACTTTAGTTTCTTTATCAGATACCTTTATGAAAGCCACCCAAGATGAAAAAATGACTGCGACCATGAAAGATTTCTGTGATTATTTTGCTGAGAAATTAGAGTTGAAGAAATAATTTATGGCAAATAACAATTTGATTTTTGTTTATAATGCCAATTCTGGTATTCACAATGCCATTTTGGATAGTGCCCACAAAATGTTGAGCCCAGATACATATACCTGTAATCTATGCGATATAACCTATGGTACCCTAACAGAAGATAAAGTTTGGAGAAAATATAGAAAACAGAATAAGAAACTTTTAAAGAATAACCACCCAAAAGCTATTGGGATGGAGTTTTTACATAAAAATGAGTTCATAAAGAAGTTTGATTTACAAGATAAAGACCCATACACGTATCCAATAGTATTTGCAGTAATCAATGGTTTTATGGAGGTTTTTATACATACAGAAATATTGGATGTTATAGAATCTCCAGAGGAACTAATTGAACTTATCGAGGTGAAAAAGAAGAAGTTTTTTAAGACTTAAATCAGCCTTCAACCAGTTTAAAGAAATCGGTATTAATATTATCTATATAGTCTAAAACGTCTTCTCTCCCCATACTATTGGATGATGAGGTAATAAAATGGTTTGGTGCTTCTTCCCATACACCGTTAAGCAAGATTGTAATGTAATCTGTTACATGTTTTTCTATAGCCTTTGGCCTAAGTTTATCAGCTTTTGTAAATATAATGGAGAAGGGAATTTGGTTTTCACCCATCCATTCCATAAACTCCATGTCTATTTTCTGAGGCTCATGTCTAATATCAACTAAAATAAAGGCACAAACCAATTGTTCTCTTTTAAGAAAATAGTCCGTAATATATTTTTGGAACGTTTTCTTGTCTTTTTTAGAAACTTTGGCATACCCATAACCTGGTAAATCTACCAAAAACCAATTGCCATTTATTTTAAAATGATTGATAAGCTGTGTTTTTCCTGGTCTTCCAGATGTTTTTGCTAGGCTTTTTCTTTGAGTTAACATATTTATCAAAGAAGACTTTCCCACATTGGACCTTCCAATAAAAGCATATTCTGGAATAGGTTCATTGGGACACCTTTCTACACTGGAGTTACTCATTACAAAGTCAGAAGACTTTATTTTCATCTGAGAAGGTATTTTTTAGAAATTACGTTCTGTAAGCCAAGCATCTAACAATTGGTTAAACTCTTTTGGATGCTCCATCATAGGTGCATGCCCACATTTTTTTATCCAAAATAAGTCAGAATCTGGTAATAGTTCATGAAATTCTTTTGCCACATTTGGTGGGGTAACAGAATCATTTTCGCCCCATATAATGCACGTAGGGGTATGCATATCTGGTAAATCTTTGGACATATTATGGCGTATGGCACTTTTGGCAATGGATAGTGTTTTTACAAGCTTCATTCTATCATTGACAGTTGCAAAAACCTCATCTACTATTTCTTTTGTTGCTACTTCGGGATTATAAAAAACATCTTGGGCTTTCTTTTTGATAAACTCATAATCTCCTCGCTTAGGGTAACCATCTCCCATGGCACTTTCATAAAGACCAGAGCTTCCAGTAATTACCAAAGCCTTAACCATTTCTGGATATAATTTGGTGTGTAACAACCCTATATGTCCTCCCAAAGAATTTCCTAGTAAAACAACATCTTTTAAGTCCTTGTGCTCAATAAATTTTTCTAAAAACTTTGCGAAGAACTTCACATTGGTTTTTAATAAAGGCATATCATAAATGGGTAGTTCTGGAATTAAGATTTTATATCCTTTTTCTGGAAAATACTCAGTGACTCCTTGAAAATTACTCAATCCTCCCATCAAACCGTGTAATATAATAATAGGTGTTCCTTCTCCTATTTCTATATATCGGTATTTTCCATCAGTAATAATTTTTTCTTCCATTAAGGACTAGTTCTGGTCAGTTCTGACAAATATATACATTTCCATATAATACCATACAACTACTGCCTTTTCAAATTATTTATAACACTATAAACCTGTTCCTTTTTACTAAAGTCGGTCGAAATTTCACGGTGCTTTTACCATGCTAAGTGGATTTTAAGTACTTAAAAGTGGAAAAATTTATCAACAAAGTGGTAAATTCTGGAAAAAAGTGGAAAAATGTGGTAATAATTTCTATATATTTGAGTTATTAAAGCTAAAGCCATTCATATTCAGTGATTAATCTCATAGGTCAATTTAATTGTAAAGCCGATACCAAAGGTAGGATTATGTTGCCAACTGTACTAAAAAAACAGTTGGCACCTGTGCTTAATGATGGTTTTGTTCTTAAGAGATCGGTATTTCAGCGTTGCTTGGAACTGCACCCTATGGAATACTGGAATGATATAAGTAAACAATTAAGGGAGCAAAACAGCTTTGATAAAGTAAACAACACTTTTTTTAGAATTTATACGGCTGGCCTAACCCCTGTTGAGATTGATGGTACTGGAAGATTGCAGATTCCAAAGAATTTAGTGGAGTTTGCTGGAATAAGTAAAGACGTAGTTTTGACTTGTTCTGTTGGTTTTATAGAGGTTTGGGATAAAGATGGTTATGAGGAGACTATCAATGTTTCGGACGAAGATGTGGCAAAAATGGCTGAGGAATCTATGGGAAGCAAGAAGTTAAATACAAATGAGTTACCATAATCCGGTATTGCTCAAAGAGACCGTTGATGGTCTTGATATAAAAAGAGATGGAGTGTATGTAGATGTGACCTTTGGTGGTGGAGGGCATTCCAACGAAATATTAAAAAGGCTGGGGGAGCATGGAAAGTTATTTGCCTTTGATCAGGACGAGGATGCTTTAAAGAATGCGCTAGATGATGAAAGATTTGTGCTAATCAATGAAAATTTTAGGTACATCACTCAGTTTTTAAAGTTCTATGGCATTCGGAAAGTAGATGGAATTTTGGCAGACTTTGGAGTTTCATCCCATCAATTTGATAAAGCAGAACGTGGTTTCTCCACAAGGTTTGATGCAGATTTAGATATGAGGATGAGCAAAAAAAACAGTGTATCTGCTTATGAAGTGGTTAATGATTACTCCTATGATGATTTAAGAAAAGTATTTTTTGAATATGGTGATTTAAGAAATGCCAATGCACTATCAAAATCAATAGTGGATTATAGAGAGGAATCGCCAATAAGAACCACTGAAGAGTTAAAAAAGGTGTTGCAAAAGTTTTTGCCCAAGTTCAAGGAACATAAAATTCTGGCCCAGATATACCAAGCCATTAGGATTGAGGTAAATCAAGAGATTCAGGTAATAAAAGAATTTTTGTTACAGACACCAGATTTAATGGAAAAAGGAGCAAGAATTAGTGTTTTAAGTTATCACTCTTTAGAAGATAGGCTGGTGAAAAGGTTTGTTCGCGAAGGAAAATTTGATGGCGAGGCTGAGAAAGATTTTTATGGCAATGTGGATGTTCCATTTAAAAAGGTAGGCGGCTTAATTGCACCATCACCCGAAGAAATAAAAGAAAATAATAGGGCGCGCAGTGCTAAACTGCGAATAGCTGAAAGAATATAAAATGAAAAAGGGATTATTAAACATATTAAAAGGAAAGTTTTTAATAAGTGGAGATGCGCCAAAAAACTGGTTGTTCATTTTCTTCTTTTCTTTTTTGGCGGTGGTTATGATTGCCAGTTCTCATAGTGCGGACAAAAAAGTACATCAAATAGCTGCCTTAAATGAAGAGGTTAAAGAATTGAGAAGTGAGTTTGTTGACACTCGTGGAGATGTGCAACGATTAAAATTAGAATCTAAGGTAATGCAAGTGGTAGAGGAAAAAGGGTTGTATCCTTCTGAAACTCCACCAAAAAAAATAAAAGTTAAGTCAGCAGAATAGTGGCAACAACAGAAAAAAACATATTGACCAGGTTGTATGTAGTGGCAGGATTCCTTTTTGTCTTTGCCTTTGCTGTTGCATTTAAAATGACCAGAATACAAATGGTGGATGGCGATAAATATAAGGATTTAGCCATGCAGCGTACTGAAAAAATGTTCACCATTGAACCTAATAGGGGTAATTTATATTCTGATGATGGCAGCCTTTTGGCAACGTCAGTTTCTAGGTATACCATTCGTTTTGATGCTGAAACTGTCAAGAGCGATGATTTTGAAGAGAATGTTAAACCTCTTTCCGATGAGCTTTCCAAATTATTAGGAAAACCTTCGTCGCATTACGAGCAAGTTTTAAGGAAAGCCAAGGTAAATAAAAATAGATATGCCTTGATAGTTAGAAATCTAGACTATTCAGATTACATAAAAGTAAAAGCATTTCCACTGTTTAAAAAAGGCCCGAACAGAGGAGGTTTTATTGCTGAACAAAAAATAGTAAGAGAACACCCACTAGGGAAAATTGCCGAACGCAGTGTTGGTTATGAACGCGTGGATGATAATGGGTATTACACTAGGGTAGGGCTAGAAGGTGCTTTTGGACAATATTTAAGAGGTATAGAAGGAAAACGATTAAAGCAAAAAATTGCCAAAGGTCAATGGAAACCAATTGGTTTGGATAATATAGTTGAGCCCAAAGATGGGTATGATGTGGTTTCTACAATCAATATCAACATACAAGATATAGCCCATCATGCTCTGTTGAAGCAATTGGAGCATTACAAAGCAGATCATGGTTGTGTCATAGTTATGGAGACCAAAACTGGAGAGGTGAAAGCAATCTCTAATTTAGGTAGAACAGCAGATGGTAAATATTATGAACGATTAAATTATGCTGTAGGAGAGTCCCATGAACCTGGATCTACCTTTAAATTAATGTCCATGGTAGCTGCCTTGGAAGACAAAGTGGTAGACACAAGCACAGTGATGGATACAGAAAAAGGAAGGTTTAAGGTGTATGACAGAACAGTAAGAGATTCCAAACATGGTGGTTATGGGGAAATTACTGTTTCTAAGGCTTTTGAGGTTTCTTCCAATACAGCCTTCGCTAAAATGATTCATAATAACTACAAAGAAAATCCAGAAAAGTTTGTAAACCGATTAATGAGCATGGGATTGCATAAAGAGTTGGGTATGCCCATTAAAGGAGAAGGCACACCAGTTATAAGGTATCCAGGGGATAAAGGATGGTCTGGTATTTCTTTAGCATGGATGTCTCATGGGTATGAAGTCTCATTGACACCCTTACAAACACTTTCATTTTATAACGCTATTGCCAATAATGGTGAGATGTTAAGGCCAAGATTGATTAAAGAGGTGAAGGAGTGGAATAAAACAATTCTAAAGTTTGATAAGGAAGTTATCAATCCATCTATTTGTTCTAAAGAAACTATTGGGAAAGTACAACAGCTTCTTAAAAATGTAGTGGAGAAGAAGCATGGAACTGGTCATGGATTGTATGCAGAGAATTTTTCAATGGCGGGGAAAACAGGTACAACTCAAAAGAACTACGTTTCTAAGGATCCGGATAAGCTGAAGTACATATCATCTTTTGCAGGATACTTTCCAGCAGAGAATCCAAAATATTCCTGCATTGTGGTGATTCATGAACCGGATAGAAGTGTTGGTTATTATGGTGCAGATGTGTCTGGTCCAGTTTTTAAATCAATCGCACAAAAAATTTATACCATTTCTCCAAAAACTGATGAGGTTGAATTTTTAAAACCTCAAAACAATGAGTTGGAATTAAGATATGAAGGGTATTATGCAGAGGCTCAAAAGAAGTATAGCACAATGCCTAATGTAAAAGGGATGAGTGGAATGGATGCTATTTCTATTCTAGAAAATTTGGGACTAACCGTGGAAGTTAAAGGAAACGGAAAAGTAAAAGAACAATCCATATCACAGGGAACCGATTTAAATAAAATCAAAAAAATTGTATTAGAACTTTCATGACGCTGCTTAAAGACATACTATATGGGGTTAGTCTTTCCGCAGTAAGCGGAACTACAAATACAATGGTTAATTCCATCTGCTTTGATTCTAGAAAAGTGGGGATGGATGATGTTTTTGTTGCTGTTAAGGGAACGGTTACCGATGGACATGAGTACATTGACAAAACGGTGGATGCTGGAGCCAAAGCTATTATTTGTGAGAAGTTGCCAAAAAATATGGTGAACGGCGTCACTTATGTAGAGGTGGATAATGGAGCCAAGGCATTAGCAATCATGGCATCTAATTTTTATGGAAACCCTTCAAAAAATTTAAAACTAGTTGCAGTTACAGGGACAAATGGAAAAACTACGGTCAGTAGTCTTTTATATCAGCTATTTAAAAGAGCAGGATTTAAGGTTGGATTAATTTCCACTATTAAAATTATGGTGGATGATATGGAGTATGCTACTTCTCACACCACACCAGATGCTTTGACTATAAACAAACATCTAAGCTTAATGAACGATGCTGGTGTGGAATTTTGCTTTATGGAAGTGAGTTCTCATGGAATTCATCAGAAAAGAACAGAAGGATTAGTTTTTGAAGGAGCAATTTTCACGAACCTTTCTCATGACCATCTAGATTATCATAAAACATTTGCTGAGTATAGGGATACAAAAAAATTGCTGTTTGACAATTTGACTAAAAAAGCATTTGCATTAACAAATGTTGATGATAAAAATGGTTTGGTAATGCTACAAAATACCAAAGCCAAAAAATACACCTATGCTTTAAGAACGTATGCAGATTACAGGGCAAATATTTTGGAAAATCAGTTTCATGGTCAATTATTAAAAATTGATGACAATGAATTATGGTCAAAATTAATAGGTGATTTTAACGCCTATAATATGTTGGCTATTTATGCCACAGCTGATTTACTGGGATTAGAAAAAATAGAAACACTTCGTTTGTTGAGCGAATTGGAAAACGTGGACGGAAGGTTTCAATATTATATATCAAAGGAAAAAATAACGGCAATTGTTGATTATGCCCATACGCCGGATGCGCTTAAAAATGTACTTGATACTATCAATACATTGAGGACTGGAAATGAAAATGTTATCACCGTAGTGGGGTGTGGTGGTGACAGAGATAAGTCTAAGCGCCCGGTTATGGGTCATATCGCTTCAGAAATGAGCAACAAAGCCATTTTTACATCAGACAATCCCCGCACAGAATCTGCTGGTGTAATAATTGAAGAAATGGAAGCTGGGGTAGAACCCCAAAATGTGAAAAAAATTCTTTCTATTGAAAATCGTGAACAGGCAATTAAAACTGCCTGCCAATTGGCTGTTGGGAATGATATTATTCTCGTTGCCGGAAAAGGACATGAAACGTATCAAGAAACCAATGGTAAGAGAACGGATTTTGATGATTTTAAAATTGTAAAAGAACTATTGACAAGTTTAAACAAATGACCTTGGCGGGTTTATAATTATGTTATACTACTTATTTGAATATTTGGAAAAACAATACCAGCTTCCTGGCGCAGGTCTTTTTCAATTCTTAACATTTAGAGCCGCCATGTCCGTGTTGTTGTCCTTGATAATTGCAACGGTATTCGGAAAGAGGATTATTCTGTTTTTAAGACACAAACAAATTGGAGAAACGGTCAGGGATTTAGGGTTAGAAGGTCAAAAACAAAAGGCGGGAACCCCAACAATGGGCGGACTTATCATAATCATGGCCACATTGATTCCAGTACTTCTTTTTGCAAAATTGGACAATATTTATATCATTTTGTTGATAATCACTACGGTTTGGATGGGAATAATAGGCTTTGTGGATGATTATATAAAAGTGTTTAAAAAGGATAAGCAAGGTCTTAAAGGGCGATTTAAAGTAATGGGTCAAATTGTCTTGGGATTAATGGTGGGTGCCACTCTTTATTTACATCCGCAGGTTACTATGAAAGAGCAGAGCAAAACCCAAATAACCGAAAATTTCACAGTTGAAGAAGTTCCTGGGGAAGAAGTAAAATCAACCAAGACTACAGTTCCTTTTTTTAAAAATAATGAGTTTGATTATGCTGATTTAATTTCTTGGGCTGGTGATGGACTGGAAAAATATGCATGGTTAATCTTTATCCCAGTTGTGATAATTATAGTCACAGCGGTTTCAAACGGTGCAAATTTAACTGACGGGATAGATGGTTTGGCGGCCGGGACATCGGCAATCATAGTTCTTACTCTTGGCATTTTTGCTTGGGTATCGGGTAACGTTATTTTCTCTGAATACTTGGATATTTTCTATATCCCAATGGCAGGGGAATTAGTTGTTTTCATAACTGCTTTTGTTGGTGCTTTGGTTGGGTTTTTATGGTATAATGCCTTTCCTGCACAGGTATTTATGGGCGATACTGGAAGTTTAACAATAGGAGGAATCATTGCTGTAATTGCCATAATAGTTAGAAAAGAATTGTTAATACCTATTCTGTGCGGAATTTTCTTTGCAGAGTCTATTTCTGTGATGTTGCAGGTGGGGTATTTTAAGTACACAAAGAAAAAATTTGGTGAGGGGAAACGTGTTTTTTTAATGGCTCCTCTCCATCATCATTATCAGAAAAAAGAATATCATGAAAGTAAAATAGTTGTCCGTTTCTGGATTGTAGGAATCTTATTGGCAATTGTGACATTCGTGACATTAAAAGTGAGATAAATGGCTCTACTGGTTGTTTTAGGCGGGGGAGAAAGTGGAGTTGGGACAGCAATTTTAGGTCAAAGCAAAGGATATAAAGTTTTTGTTTCTGATAAAGGAATAATAAAAGATAAGTACAAAAAAGTTCTTGAACATTTTGGGATTGATTGGGAAGATCAACAGCATACAGAAAAGAAAATACTGAATGCTGATGTAGTAATGAAAAGCCCTGGCATACCAGATACAGTGCCTTTGGTGGTGAAAATTGTGGAGAAAGGCATTCCTGTAATTTCTGAGATAGAATTTGCATCAAAATATACAGATGCTGTTGTCATTGGAATTACCGGAAGTAATGGTAAAACCACAACTACAATGCTTACGAACCACATTTTAAATGAAGGTGGTTTGCATGTAGGCATGGCAGGCAATATTGGTGACAGTTATGCAAAAATGGTTGCAGAAAATAACTTTGATTATTACGTGTTGGAAATTAGCAGTTTTCAATTGGATGGCATAGTGGAGTTTAAACCACATATCGCCATTATTACAAACATTACTCCCGACCATTTGGATAGGTATGCATATAGTTTTGAGAATTATATCGCTTCTAAGTTTTTGATAACTAAAAATCAGGATGAGAATGATTATCTCATTTATGATGCAGATGATGAAGTTCTGGTTAAATGGTTAGATGAGCATCCAATTCAATCCAAATTATTGCCTTTTTCAATTGAAAATAAAGTTGAGAAAGGGGCATGTTTAGTGAACAATGAAATTAGAATTAAAATAAAAAAAGATATTATAATGGTTACTACAGACAGATTAGCTTTAGAAGGTAAGCACAACCTTAAGAATACAATGGCCGCATCTACAGCAGCTAAGTTAGTAGGCATTAGAAAGGAGACGATAAGGCAGAGTATCGAAAATTTTCAAGGAGCGCCACATAGACTGGAAAAAGTCTTGAAAATACATCATGTACAGTATATAAACGATTCCAAGGCAACCAATGTAAATGCAACCTATTATGCATTGGATAGTATGAGCACCCCTACAGTATGGATAGTTGGTGGGGTAGATAAAGGAAATGATTATATGGAATTAATGCCATTGGTTCGTGAAAAAGTTAAAGCGATTATTTGTTTGGGGCTAGATAGTTCTAAAATAGTGGATGTCTTTGGAAATGTGGTGGATTTAATGATAGAAACATATGCCATGGAAGAAGCCATAAAAGTTGCATACAAAATTGCAGAAAGAGGAGATACTGTATTGTTGTCACCGGCATGTGCAAGTTTTGACCTTTTTGATAATTATGAGGATAGAGGAAATCAATTTAAAGAAGCAGTAAAAAACTTATAAAGAAGAATGGTAAGATTCTTTAAAAATATAAAAGGGGATAAGGCTATTTGGGGCGTGGTTGCCCTATTGGCATTATTTTCGTTTTTACCTGTTTATAGTGCCAGTAGCAACTTGGTTTATGTAGTGGGTAATGGGACTACTATTGGTTATTTGGTAAAACATGCTTTGTTCTTGTTTTTAGGTTTTGGAATTATTTATGGTGTTCATAAAATACCAACCCATTTTTTTAAAGGGCTTTCTCTTATTGTTATGCCCATAGTATTAATATTATTGGTCTACACATTGGCACAGGGAAGTAGCTCTGGAGGAACCAATACTAGCCGTTGGATTAGATTGCCTTTGGTGGGTTACACTTTTCAAGCATCAACCTTGGCATCTGTGGTGCTAATGGTCTATGTAGCTAGGTATTTAACTAAAATTAAAGAGAAAACAATCACTTTTACAGAAAGCATTTTACCATTGTGGATTCCAGTTTTTTTAGTTGTTGTTTTGATTTTACCAGCCAATTTTTCCACTGCGGCCATTATCTTTTTTATGGTATTGGTTTTATGTTTTTTAGGTGGATATCCTATTAAGTATTTGTTGGGAATAGTAGGAGCAGGTTTGTTGGGGCTTACCATGTTTGTTTTAACAGCTAAGGCCTTGCCAGATTTATTTCCGAATCGAGTGGATACTTGGACTAGCAGAATAGAAAGTTTTTGGAACCCTGAAGATACCGAGGCTGATTATCAAATTGAAAAGGCAAAAATCGCCATTGCAAGTGGAGGTTTAATTGGGAATGGTGCAGGGAAAAGTGTTATGAAGAACTTTTTGCCACAGAGTTCTTCAGATTTTATTTATGCCATAATTGTTGAAGAATACGGACTTATTGGAGGATTTACACTCATGTTTTTCTATTTGTTGTTGTTGTTTAGAATTGTCGTCGTAGCCAATGCAAACCAAACCATTTTTGGTAAGTTATTGGTTGTGGGTGTAGGTCTTCCTATTGTCTTTCAGGCATTGATTAATATGGCGGTAGCAGTGCAGCTTTTTCCAGTTACAGGACAGCCGTTGCCATTAATAAGCATGGGAGGAACCTCTATTTGGATGACCTGTTTGGCTATTGGAATTGTATTGAGCGCAAGTATAAAAAGAACATCTTCAGAAATTGAAAGTATGGAGATGGATGAAACGAATCCTTTAGAAGTATTGAGTGGGCAATTATAGGTTTATACTCTCTGGAGGAGGTACTGGCGGACATATTTACCCTGCCATTGCCATTGCAAATGAATTGAAAGAAAGATATCCTGAAGCTGAATTTTTATTTGTTGGTGCAAAGGATCGAATGGAAATGGAAAAAGTACCACAGGCAGGATATAAAATAGAAGGTTTATGGATTAGTGGGTTACAAAGGAAATTGACATTAAAAAACCTAATGTTTCCATTTAAATTGATAAGTAGTTTGATAAAGGCAAGAAACATAGTAGTAAAGTTTAAACCACATACTGTAATTGGTACTGGGGGTTTTGCTAGTGGACCACTTTTAAAAATTGCATCGCAAAAAGGAATTCCTTGTGTTTTGCAGGAACAAAATTCCTATGCTGGAATTACCAATAAGTTGTTGGCTAAAAAAGCACAAAAAATATGTGTGGCCTATGATGGAATGGAGCAATTTTTTCCAGCTGATAAAATTGTTAAAACAGGAAATCCAGTGAGGTCGGATTTGGTGAAAAATAATTGTAATGAGAAAGAAGCTGTAGGTTTTTTTGGGTTGAATATAAAAAAGACGACTTTATTGATTTTAGGCGGAAGCCTAGGAGCAAGGAGAATAAATCAATTGATAGAACAAAAACTAGAGTTTTTCAAAACTTTTGACATCCAAATTATCTGGCAATGTGGCAAATTGTACTATGCAAATTATAAAAAACACGATTCTGACACAGTAAAGGTTCTGCCTTTTTTAAACAGGATGGATTTTGCCTATGCAGCGTCAGATATAATTGTATCAAGAGCAGGAGCAGGTTCAGTTTCAGAATTATGTATCGTTGGGAAACCAGCCATATTTATTCCGTCTCCCAATGTTGTGGAAGATCATCAAACTAAAAATGCAGAAGCTTTAGTCAAGGAAAATGCGGCTCTAATGATAAAAGAGAAAAATCTGGATGTTGGGTTTGAAAGCCTTTTTTCAGATTTATACATGTCTAAAAACAAACAAG
Source organism: Saonia sp. (assembly GCF_056326165.1). NCBI lineage: Bacteria > Pseudomonadati > Bacteroidota > Flavobacteriia > Flavobacteriales > Flavobacteriaceae > Saonia > Saonia sp. Next base: position 47,733 of record NZ_JBWFBN010000004.1, on the reverse strand, counting down.
AAGAACTAGCCAAAAATATAAAACAATTGGCGATGCCAAATGCAACAAAAGATATCGTAAATCAAATAGAAAAACTGCTTAAAGCATCATGAACATAAGGGACATACATAGCGTCTATTTTATTGGTATCGGAGGTATTGGTATGTCTGCCTTGGCCAAATATTTTAAGTTCATTAATAAGAATGTTGCAGGATATGATAAGACTAAAACTCCCTTAACGGAAAGTTTAGAGGAAATGGATATAGTTATTCATTATGAGGATAACTTGCAATTAGTTTCAGAAGATTATAAGAATCCAAAAAACACTCTTGTTGTGTATACGCCAGCCGTTCCAAAAGAGCATACGGAGTATAGTTATTTTCAAAAGAATGGTTTTGATGTAAAGAAACGCTCAGAGGTTTTAGGAATAATAACCAAGGATACATTTTGCTTTGCTGTGGCCGGGACTCATGGTAAAACTACAACTTCAAGTATTTTGGCTCACTTACTCAAAGAAACAGGAACCCCTTTAACCGCATTCTTGGGAGGCATATCAGAAGATTTTAATAGTAATTTTTTGTTTGAAGGGAATAAGTATTCTGTTGTAGAGGCTGATGAATTTGATCGATCGTTTTTAAGATTATCGCCCAATGTAGCCTGTGTTACATCTATGGATGCGGATCACCTGGATATTTATGGCACTACTGATGAATTAAAGAAATCTTTCAAAGATTTCGTAAATAAAATAAAACCAAACGGAAAGCTTTTTGTTAGAAAAGGACTGCCTTTGGATGGAATTACATATGGAATAGATGATGATTCGGATTATTGTATTCGACATTTAATAATAGAACATGGCACCTACATTTTTGATTTGGAAACTCCAGAAACAACCCTAAAACGGGTTAAGTTCAATAAGCCGGGAAAACATAATTTGCTGAATGGCTTGGTAGCTTTTGCAATGGCGATTCAAGCAGGTTCCCCTTTGAATCGTCTTGCGGATGCTTTGGAAAGCTTTAAAGGTGTACAGCGTAGATTTTCGTATAAAATAAAGAACAACAGTTTTGTTTTTATTGATGATTATGCGCATCACCCTACCGAGATAAATGCCATTTATGACGCCATTTCGGAAATGCATCCAAACAAAAGAGTTTTAGCCATTTTTCAACCTCATTTATTTTCCAGAACAAAGGATTTTGCTGCTGAATTTGCAATGAGTTTAGCCAAATTTGACAGTATTCTGCTGTTGGATATTTATCCAGCAAGAGAATTGCCAATAGAGGGAATTACCTCTGAATGGTTATTAGAAAAAATAAATAATAAGAATAAAAAATTGGTTCTAAAAGAGAATTTAATTAAGGAAATAAAAAAACAAAATCCAGAAGTATTGGTCACCATGGGTGCTGGTGATATTGGATTAGAAGTTTCACATATAAAAAAAGAATTTGAAAATGCGATTTAATTGGAACATTTTTAAAATGATATTGTTGCTCTTTATTGTGGCTGGTCTTTATGCGTTTACAGATGTGAGAAGTAAAGGCAAGAAAATCAAAGACTTAAAAATTGAATTTGTAGGAAATGACAATTTATACCTAACACATGAGTCGGTTAATAAATTGTTAATACAAAATTATGGGAGTCTTAAAAACGTGCCTAAAGAAAAATTAGTTTTGAATACTATAGAAAAGGTCATTGAGACCAATGAAATGGTGAAAAGTGCCCAAGTTTATCTTACTGTAGATGGTGAACTTACGTCTAAAATTGTTCAGAGGCGACCAATCGGAAGAGTAGAGGGGATTACAAAATTTTATGTAGATGATGAGGGGAAACGCATGCCGTTATCCAAGTATCATTCTGCTAGAGTTCCTATAATTACGGGAAAAATCACAGGTGAAAGTCTGGAGGATGTATATGTTATCCTAAAACATATTAATTCTGATGAGTTTTTACGTAAAAATGTTATAGGAATACATATTGATGATGTAGATAAGTATCAGCTAAAATTCCGAATGGAAAATTTTGTGGTGAATCTTGGTGGAGTGGACAATTTAACAGAGAAGTTCAACAATTTTAAAGCGTTTTATACCAAAGCAAATAAGGACAAAACGCTGGAAGAATATAACATGGTAAGCTTAGAATTTAATAATCAGGTAGTTTGCACCAAAATATAAATTATGGAACAAGATAGTTATTCAGTTGGGTTAGATATAGGAACCACTAAGATTGTAGCCATTATTGGTAAGGAGAACGAATACGGCAAAATTGAGGTTTTGGGTATTGGTAAATCTAAAAGCTTAGGCGTTCATCGTGGCGTTGTAAACAATATTACCCAAACTATAAAATCAATACAGCAGGCTGTTGAGCAGGCAGAAGTTGATGCAGGATTAAAAATAGGTTCTGTAGTAGTTGGTATTGCTGGGCAACATATTAGAAGCTTACAACATAGTGATTATATAACAAGAATCAATTCAGAAGAAGTTATCAACGAAGAGGATTTAGATAAGTTATGCAATCAAGTATATAAATTGATTATGCTACCTGGCGAAGAAATCATTCACGTATTGCCGCAAGAATATAAGGTAGATGGACAGGCAGAGATTAAACAACCTATTGGTATGTACGGAGGTAGGTTAGAAGCCAACTTTCATGTAGTTGTGGGTCAGGTTACTTCAATAAAAAATATTGGCAGATGTATTAAAAGTGCCGGGCTGGATTTAGGCAATATAACATTGGAGCCTTTGGCATCATCAGATGCCGTATTAAGCCAGGAAGAAAAAGAGGCTGGTGTTGCATTGATAGATATAGGAGGCGGAACAACTGATTTGGCCATTTTTAAAGATGGCATCATTCGTCATACGGCAGTTATCCCTTTTGGAGGTAATGTAATAACAGAAGATATAAAAGAAGGTTGCTCTATTATAGAAAAGCAAGCGGAATTATTAAAAATGAAGTTTGGCTCTGCATGGCCGGGTGAGAACAAGGACAATGAAATTGTATCTATTCCTGGGTTAAGAGGAAGAGAACCAAAAGAAATTACACTTAAAAATCTTTCTAAAATAATCCACGCTAGAGTTGTAGAAATTGTAGAGCAGGTATATGTAGAGATAAAAAATTATGGGCACGATGATCAAAAGAAGAAATTAATTGCTGGTATTGTTCTTACAGGTGGTGGTAGCCAATTAAAGCATTTAAAGCAATTAGTGGAATATATCACAGGAATGGATACAAGGATTGGTTTTCCAAATGAGCATTTGGCAGGTGATTCTGATGAAGAAATAGCAAGTCCTATGTACGCTACAGCTGTAGGATTATTAATGAATGCAGTAAAAAACAAGGATAAGAACAGAGTTGTTGAGGAGCAAGAAGGACTGGAAGATGGTATGTATGATGAGCAGCATGTGGAAACAGCGACCACTGGAGCAATCAAAAGAGAAAGAAAGTCTGTTTTTGATAAATGGTCAGAAAAGTTGAAAGACTTTTTAGATAACGCAGAGTAAAAAATCATTCAATAAAATCAATATACAACCAGTAATATATAAAACATGAGCAAGAGCACCGAATTTGATAATATCTCTTTTGATTTACCTAAGAATCAAAGTAATGTAATAAAAGTAATCGGCGTTGGCGGTGGTGGTAGTAATGCCATTAACCATATGTTCCAAGCAGGAATCAATGGAGTAGATTTTGTAATCTGCAATACAGATTCTCAGGCATTGGATAATAGTCCGGTACCGAAGAAAATACAATTGGGTGTATCTCTAACAGAAGGATTGGGTGCTGGTGCAAACCCTGAAGTTGGTGAACAAGCTGCTATTGAAAGCATGGAGGATCTTAAAAGCATGCTGGGACATAGTACAAAAATGGTTTTTATTACTGCTGGAATGGGTGGAGGAACAGGAACTGGTGCTGCTCCAATAATTGCCAAACAAGCTAGGGAAATGGATGTTTTAACGGTAGGTATCGTTACGATGCCATTTCAGTTTGAAGGAAAAATGAGGTGCCAACAAGCGCAACAAGGAATAGAAAAATTGCGTGAAAATGTAGATTCTTTAATAGTCATCAACAACAACAAATTAAGAGAAGTATATGGTAATTTAGGTTTTAAGGCTGGTTTCTCTAAAGCAGATGAAGTATTGGCAACTGCTGCAAGAGGTATTGCAGAAGTAATTACGCATCATTATACTCAAAACATTGATTTAAGGGATGCTAAAACAGTACTTTCAAATAGTGGTACAGCTATTATGGGTTCTGCTACAGCATCAGGTTCATCAAGAGCCAACGAAGCAATTATGAAAGCTTTGGATTCTCCGTTATTGAATGACAATAAAATTTCTGGGGCTAAAAATGTATTGCTGCTTATTGTTTCTGGTTCTCAGGAAATTACAATAGATGAAATAGGGGAAATCAATGATCATATCCAAACAGAAGCAGGTTTTGGAGCCAATATTATTATGGGTGTGGGTGAGGATGATACTTTAGGTGAAGCAATTGCAGTAACTGTTATAGCCACAGGTTTTGATATTGAACAACAAGACGATATTGTAAATACCGAAACAAAAAAAATAATCCACACTTTAGAGGAAGAGAAAAGGGCAGAACAAGTTGAAGTTGAAGAAAAAAACTTGGACGATATTGTTTTAGAAGAGGAAGAAGAGGTGGTTTCTGAGCCAGTTATTAAACATACCTTATTGGATGTTGAACTAGATGATGAATTAATACCTACAACAAATTATATTAGAAACTTTAATGTTTTTTATGAGGAGGTAATCGCTGAGAATCTAGTAGAAGATGATTTCATTATTATAGATGCCAAGGATTTAATAAATGATATAGAGGTAATTGATCCTGTTGTGGTATCCTCCAAAAAGGAAGAGGACCAAACAGCTTTGAGTTTCGATTTGCCTTTGTTTAATAATGATGATATTACAGAGGAGGAAGATGAACAAGAACATGTAATTACTTTTGATTTAAGTGATGAAGTGAGTGACATGGATGTTACTGACCATATAGAAGTTGTTCCTGTTTTGGAATATAATAAAGAGGGAGAAACGCGCTATAGCTTGGATGATTATATGGAACTAGAAGAGAAATTAACAGGGGCCAAATCCAAAGCTGAAGAATTTATTCCTAAAATAGTGGAAGAAGAGCTAGTTTTTGAAAAAATTACGCTAAAAGAAAAAGAAAATAAAGTTGAAGCCAGTTTAGGCGGAGATGCTGACCCCATGAACAGTTCTATTGAAGATATTTTAAGAAGTAGAGCAGATGAGAGAAGAAAGAAACTCAAAGACTTTAATTATAAATTTCAAAACAGCTTAAACAATGTTGATGAAATTGAAAAAGAACCAGCTTATAAGCGGCAAGGAGTAAACCTTAATGACAACCCAAATGAAAACAAAGTTTCCAGAACAACATTGAGCGAGGACAGTAATGATGAAATACAATTGCGTTCCAACAACTCTTTTTTGCATGATAATGTGGATTAGTGCTTTTTTTAATAATTATGGGCTATAAAAACTATTGATATACCTGAAAATAGATGAACTATTTTCGGGTATATTTTTTTATCTTCGTCCCGCAAAAAAACAATAGACTATGAGTTTACAGCAACAGGTAATGCAAGAAATGAAAACGGCCATGAAAGCCAAGAATTCAGTTGCTTTAGAATCACTTAGAGCAATTAAATCCGCTTTGCTGTTGGCGCAAACGGAAAGCGGTGCTGGTAATGAATTATCTGAGGAGGATGAAATAAAGCTGGTTCAAAAACTTGTAAAACAAAGAAAAGATAGTGCTTCAATTTTCACTGAACAAGGTAGGGATGATTTGGCAACTCCTGAATTGGCACAAGCTGCTATTATTGAAAAGTTTTTACCAGAACAATTATCTGAAGAAGAAATTGAAAAAGTTGTTGTACAAACAATTGATGCTATTGGTGCAGAGGGTATGAAAGATATGGGCAAAGTAATGGGAATGGTATCCAAAGAACTGGCTGGACAGGCTGATGGTAAAACTATCTCTACCATTGTAAAAGCAAAACTTTCCTAAGTTATAGGCAATAGGCCGCGTAGTTCAACTGGATAGAATATCAGATTTCGGCTCTGAGGGTTGAGGGTTCGAATCCTTCCGCGGTCACATAAAAATTGGTCTTGCAATGCAAGGCTTTTTTTATTTATTGAAAAGATGTTATACTTTCTTTTTTGTCAATATATCACTCATGATTATTGGGGCATGAATTCTTGAATTTTCTATGAACCATTTATGAGTTTCCATTCCTCCGCATATTACTCCTGCAAGATATACTCCTTCCACATTGGTTTCCATAGTGTCATGATTGTAATTAGGTAATCTTTTATCATCTTGTGATAGTTCTATTCCTATTTTTTCTAAAAATTCAAAATTGGGCATATATCCCGTTAGGGCCAATACAAAGTCATTTTCAATAGAAATAATACCATCAGGAGTATTTATTGATATTTTATTTTCTGAAATTTCTTTTACTTCAGAATTGTAATATACTTTGATGCTTCCTTCTTCAATTCTATTAATAATATCTGGTCTAACCCAATATTTTACACGTTGTCCTACTTCTGAACCACGAATAATAAGAGTGACATCTGAACCCTTACGCCAACATTCCAATGCAGCATCTATGGCAGAATTACTTGCTCCAATAATTGCTAATTTTTGACCAGCATAAAAATGTGGGTCTTTGTAATAGTGGGATACTTTGGATAAGTTCTCTCCTGGTACTTTTAGGCGGTTGGGTAAATCATAAAAACCGGTGGCAACAACTACATTCTTGGAGTTGTATTTGTTTTTATTGGATACAATAATAAAATTGCTGTCTTTTTTTTCAATTGATTCTACTTTTTCAAATAATCTGATATTTAATTCATTTGATGTGGCAATTCTACGGTAATATTCCAATGCCTCACTTCTATTGGGTTTTGCCTCTTTACTTATAAAAGGTACATTGTCAATTTCCAATCGTTCCGAGGAGGAAAAGAACTGCATATTTACTGGATAATTGAACAATGAATTTACTATGGGCCCTTTTTCAAGGATAATATATGACAGGCCTTTTTTTTTGGCTTCCAATCCACAAGCTATACCTATGGGACCCCCGCCAATAATGGCAACATCAAAAAATTCCATTATGCTATGATATCTTTAAGTTCTATAATGGTCTGTGGTGGGTTGGAGCTTTTAAAGATGAAACTCCCAGCTACCAAAATATCTGCTCCGGCATCAATCAGTGTTTTTGCATTTTTCGAAGTTACTCCACCATCAATTTCTATTAAGGTGCTTGCATTTTTAGTTTTTATCAATGCTTTTAAATCTTTTACCTTTTCATAGGTGTTCTCAATGAATGATTGTCCACCAAACCCGGGGTTTACGCTCATTATACACACTAGGTCAATATCATTGATAATGTCTTCTAATAAGTCTATGCTTGTATGGGGGTTAAGTGCCACACCAGCTTTCATTCCTGCTGCTTTTATGGCTTGTAGGGTTCTATGTAAATGGGTGCAAACTTCATAATGTACTGTAAGGTTATTGGCCCCCAATTCTGCGAATGTATTTATATAACGGTCGGGGTCAACAATCATTAAATGAACATCCAATGTTTTTTTTGCATGAGAAGCAATGGCTTTAACAACTGGCATACCAAAAGAAATATTTGGAACATAAACACCGTCCATAATATCTAAATGAAACCAATCTGCTTCACTTTGATTCACCATTTCTATATCTCGCTGTAAATTTGCGAAATCTGCTGCTAAAAGAGAAGGGGCTATAATTTTTTTACTCATGTATGTTGAACTAAGTTCGTTACTCATACAAAAGTAGTGAAATGATGTGGTTATTATAAATGAAAAAACTCCGGTAATCAGCCGGAGTTTATTCATCAATCAAAAAACGAACAGTCATGATAAACTGTTGTTACTGTTAAAATTACAATTTATATGCCAAATTTCCAATTTAGCACATATTTTACTTGTAATTTATTCTTGGTTATCCAAGATATGTCTTTAAAATCTTACTTCTAGATGTATGTTTAAGCCTTCTAATGGCCTTTTCTTTAATTTGACGAACTCTTTCTCTTGTAAGATCAAAAGTTTCACCAATTTCTTCTAAGGTCATAGAATGTTGTCCTGCCAAACCAAAATATAAACGAATAACATCCGCCTCTCTTGGAGTCAATGTTTCCAAAGCTCTTTCTATTTCAGTTCTTAAAGACTCGTGCAACAATTCTCTATCTGGATTTGGAGACTCGCCACTACGTAATACATCGTAAAGGTTAGAATCTTCTCCATCAATTAAAGGTGCATCCATGGATACATGGCGGCCAGAATTTTTTAATGATTGTTTTACATCATCAACTGTCATGTCTAGCTCCTTGGCAATTTCTTCAGCTGATGGCATACGCTCATGAGCTTGCTCCAAGAAAGCAAAGGTTTTATTAATCTTGTTAATAGAACCGATTTTGTTCAAAGGCAAACGTACAATTCTAGATTGCTCTGCCAATGCTTGTAAAATAGATTGACGAATCCACCATACGGCATAAGAAATAAATTTAAAACCTCTAGTTTCGTCAAATCGTTGTGCAGCTTTAATTAGGCCAAGGTTTCCCTCGTTAATTAAATCCGGTAAAGTAAGCCCTTGGTTTTGGTACTGTTTAGCGACCGATACCACAAATCTTAGATTGGCTTTTGTTAGTTTTTCAAGAGCGATCTGGTCGCCTGCCTTGATACGTTGTGCCAATTCTACTTCTTCGTCTGCGGTAATAAGATCTACTTTGCCAATTTCTTGCAAGTACTTGTCCAAAGATGCGGTTTCCCTATTGGTAACCTGTTTTGTAATCTTAAGCTGTCTCATTAAAATAAATTAAGTTCAATTTGCATAGACTGCATATACTTATACGTAGAAATTCTAGAAATGTTACAAAAGGGTTACTAAATTTCAATTTTATGGTTAAAATGCATAAAAAAAGCCCTTAAAATGAATTAAGGGCTTTATAATTTCGGCAAACTAGGAAGTTTTAATCTCTTCTTGGTTTACGGTCTCTATCTCTATTTCTATCATTTCCACCTCGTCCACGATTGTTATCGCGATCAGTTCTTGGTGGTCTTTCTACATAACCTTCTGGTTTTGGAAGCAATGCTTTGCGAGAAACTTTGTCTTTTCTAGTTCTTTTATCAAGACCAAAGTATTTAACATCAAACACATCACCCATGTTCACTACATCAGAAACATTTTCTGTGCGTTCCCATGCTAGTTCAGATACATGAAGTAAAACTTCATTTCCTGGAGCTTCCATATATTCAACCACGGCACCAAAGTCTAACATTTTTATGACTTTTACCTCATAAACACTGCCTACTTCTGGTTTAAATGTCAATGAGTCAATTTTGGCTAAAACAGCATCAATTCCTTCTTGCCCTGTTCCAAGTATTTCAACAATACCTTCTTCAGTAACCGGATCTTCATTAATAACAATTGTACACCCTGTTTCTTTTTGAAGTTCTTGTATTACTTTTCCACCTGGACCAATTAAAGCACCAATATATTCATTAGGTATGCGAGCTGTTACCATTTTTGGAGAATGCGGTTTAACATCGGCATTCGGAGCAGCAATAGTATCAGTCAATTTGCCTAGAATATGTATACGACCTGCTTGCGCTTGTTTTAAAGCATTTACAAGAATTTCGTAGGAAAGTCCTTTTACTTTAATGTCCATTTGACAAGCTGTAATGCCATCAGCAGTTCCAGTTACTTTAAAGTCCATATCTCCCAAATGATCTTCATCACCTAAAATATCAGACAAAACAGCATATTTTCCAGAATCTGCATCAGAAATCAATCCCATAGCAATACCAGAAACAGGCTTCTTTAATTGCACACCAGCATCCATTAATGCCATAGTACCACTACAAACTGTTGCCATGGAAGATGAACCATTGGATTCCAATACTTCGGAAACAACACGTACTGTATAAGGACAATCTTCTGGAACCATTCCTTTTAAAGCACGTTGTGCCAAGTTACCATGCCCAACTTCTCTACGAGATGTTCCCCTAATAGGTCTTGCCTCTCCTGTTGAAAAAGGAGGAAAGTTATAATGCAAATAGAATGTTTCTTCACCTTCATAGGATGGCATATCTATTTGATTTGCTTCCCTAGAAGTTCCTAAGGTTACTGTTGCCAAAGCTTGAGTTTCTCCTCTTGTGAATATGGCAGAACCGTGAGTAGAAGGTAAATAATCTACCTCACACCAAATAGGACGAATTTCATCGGTCTTACGACCATCCAAACGTAAACCTTCATTTAAAGTAAGATCACGAACAGCAGCTTTTTCTGCTTTGTAGTAATATTTGGAAACTAAATCTCCAAAATCTTCTATTTCTTCTTCGGAGAATGATGTTTTAATCTCTTCCTTTATTTCTGAAAAAGCAGCACTTCTTTCGTGCTTTGCAGAACCTGCCTTTGCAATGGCATATACTTTATCATATACCATGTCATGAATTTTCTTAGCCACATCTTCATCTTCTCTTTCTGGCTCATATTCACGAACTTCTTTCTTGCCAAAAGCTTCTGCCAATTTAATTTGTGCAGCACATTGTACTTTTATGGCTTCGTGAGCAGCTTTTATGGCTTCAACCATTTCTTCCTCAGAAATTTCATCCATTTCACCTTCTACCATCATCACAGAATCTGCAGAAGCACCAATAACCATATCGATATCACTTTCTTCTAATTGCGCCCTACTTGGGTTGATGATAAACTCACCATTGATTCTACCAACACGAACTTCTGATATAGCACATTCAAATGGAAAGTCTGATAATTGAATAGCTGCAGATGCTGCCAATCCTGCCATAGCATCTGGCATTACATCATCATCGTGAGACATTAACTGAATCATTACTTGTGTTTCAGCATGATAATCTTTTGGGAATAATGGACGTAAAACTCTGTCTACCAATCTCATAGTCAATACTTCACCATCACTAGGTCTTGCTTCTCTTTTGAAGAAACCACCAGGATAACGGCCTGAAGCAGCAAACTTTTCACGATAATCTACCGTTAGAGGTAAAAAATCTACATCGCTTTGCTTGTAATTGGAAACCACTGTACATAATAACATACATTTTCCAGATTGGACAACTACAGAACCATGCGCCTGTTTTGCCAATTTTCCGGTTTCGATAGAAATTTCTCTACCATCACCAAGGTCTATGACCTCTTTAAAAGTTTTTGGAATCATAAAAAATTGTTTCAACCTATTGTTATATGTATAGGTCTGTTAAACATTTGGTCTACCGTCTGCCTGACGGTCGGGTTGTGTTGTTGTGTTGACCAATGAAAAACTAAATGCAGCTTTTTGTGTTGCCCAACTTTATCTAAAATCAGGACTTTATGTTGAAAAAAGGGGAAGCTAAGCTTCCCCTTTTTTATTATTTTCTAATATTTAATTCTTTAATTATGGCACGATACCTAACAATATCTTTCTTAATTAAATAATCTAATAGACTTCTTCTTTTACCAACCAATTTAACCAAAGAACGTTCTGTATTGTAATCTTTACGATTGTTTTTTAAATGCTCTGTTAAATGATTAATTCTGTGCGTGAACAAGGCTATTTGCCCTTCGGCAGAACCTGTGTTTTTTTCTTCTCCGCCGTGTTTTTTAAAAATGTTGGCTTTTACTTCTTTAGTTAAATACATTCCAATATTATTTTTAATGATTTTTATGTATATGATTGATTTTCAATCCGGGCGCAAATATACAATTATTTTGTTTACGACCTAATAGGATTGTTCTGTATTAGATCTATGTATAAATTAACTTTCTTTTTAAGATCTCTACGATGTGAGATAAAGTCCAAAAACCCATGCTCTTTAAGAAATTCTGAAGTTTGGAATCCTTCTGGTAATTCTTTCCCCGTTGTATCCTTTACTACACGTGGTCCTGCAAAACCTATTAAAGCCCCAGGTTCGGCAATATTAATATCACCCAACATGGCATAAGAGGCTGTAGTGCCACCAGTTGTTGGATCGGTACATAAAGATATGTATGGAATCTTTGCCTCGGCAAGCTGTGCTAATTTGGACGATGTTTTTGCCAATTGCATCAACGATAATGCTGCCTCCATCATTCTGGCACCACCAGATTTAGAAATCATTAAAAAAGGAATTTTCTTTTTAATGGCGTAATCTATAGCTCTAGCAATTTTTTCACCAACTACACTTCCCATAGAACCACCAATAAAACTAAAATCCATGGCTGCCACTACTAAATCCTTTCCCAAGGATTTTCCAACGGCTGTTCTAACCGCATCTTTTAATCCAGTTTTTTTCTCTGCAGCTTTTAATCTATCAGTATATTTTTTGGTATCCTCAAACTTTAAAGGATCTTTAGAAGAAAGTTTAGCGTCTAGCTCTTTGAATTTATTGTCATCAAAAAGAATCTGAAAATACTCTTTACTTCCTATTCTTACATGATAGTCGTCCTCTGGACTAACATAAAAGTTTTTTGCCAATTCTTCCGATTCAACAATTTTCCCTGTTGGGGACTTATACCAAAGTCCTTTTGGGGTGTCTTTTTTTTCCTCGGTAGCTGTTTGTATTCCCTTTTCTGTTCTCTTAAACCATGCTGTCATACGTCAAATATAAAATTAAAAGAAATTACTAATGATTCTATTATAAGGTATTTACATTGTTTAAATCCTCAAAAGCTTTCTTTAATCTTTCTACAAATGTAACCTCCCCAGCACGCAACCATACACGTGGATCATAAAACTTCTTGTTTGGTTCGTCACTCCCTTTTGGATTTCCTATTTGTCCTTGCAAATAGTCTTTATTGTCTTGAACATAATCCCTTACACCAGAAAGGAAAGCATATTGTAAGTCGGTATCAATATTCATTTTGATAACACCATAACTAATACCTTCTCTAATTTCTTCTACTGTTGAACCAGACCCACCATGGAAAACAAAATCTATATGATTATGCTCAACACCATATTTTTTTGAGATATACTCTTGAGAGTTTAGAAGAATCTTTGGAGTCAATTTTACATTTCCTGGTTTGTAAACCCCGTGTACATTTCCAAAGGCAGCTGCAATTGTAAATCTTGGGCTTACTTTGGAAAGCTCTTCATAGGCGTATGCCACTTCTTCGGGCTGTGTGTATAACTTAGAATCATCTACATCAGAATTATCTACACCATCTTCCTCACCACCTGTAATACCAAGTTCTATTTCCAAAGTCATATCCATTTTGCTCATTCTGGCTAGGTACTCCTTGCAGATAGCAATATTTTCTTCGATTGGTTCTTCAGATAAATCTATCATATGTGAACTAAAAAGTGATTTTCCAGTCTCAGCATAGTGCTTTTCACTAGCATCCAAAAGTCCATCTATCCAGGGCAGTAATTTTTTTGCACAGTGGTCGGTATGTAAAATAACAGTTGTACCATAAGCTTCCGCTAATTGATGTACATGTTTTGCGCCAGCAACTGCACCAGCAATTGCAGCTTTTTGCCCATCATTTGACAATCCTTTTCCTGCATTGAATTGAGCACCTCCATTTGAAAATTGTATGATAACAGGTGCATTTAGGCTAGCAGCTGTTTCCAATACTCCATTTATGGTATTGGAGCCTATAACATTTACCGCAGGTAAGGCAAATCCCTTTTCCTTTGCATAGTTAAAAATTTCTTGAACTTCATCACCTGTGGCAACTCCTGCTTTTATATTATGACCCATAATTTTTTTTAGTCTGTTTAGTTTTTAAAAAGATGCCACAAAAGTAATAAAATAATTAGGTCTAAAAAGGATAATTTATACCTATGTTAAAGACGGCATTTGCAAAGTTATAATCCCTAAACCATCTTTTTGATGCTTCTTCTGCGGGATTGTATGTTTTAAAACCCGTATCTAAACGAATAACAAAATAAGTGAAGTCATATCTTAGCCCAAACCCAGTTCCCAATGCAATATCTGCTAAGGAACTAAAACCATTAAAAGTTGCTTCTTTATCATCTACATTGTCCAAAACGTTCCAAATATTTCCCGCATCAGCAAACAAAGCTCCTTTTACGTCACCTGCTATAGGGAAACGATATTCCATATTCAAAGCTAATTTTAGGTTGGCTTCATTAAAATCATTGACTTCTTGGGTTCGCCCTGGCCCTAAAGAATATACTCTCCATGCCCTATTGTCATTGGACCCGCCAGCAAAATAACTTCGTGTAAACGGAATATTGTCCGAATTTCCATATGGAATAGCAATTCCTAAAAAACTTCTAAACGCCAGTACATTGGGTCCATTAAGGTTCCAATGTTTTATATAATCGAATTCTGTTTTTACATATTGGGAATACGGGACTCCAAAGACCAACAAATTGGAATTGTCATCTTGATTAAAGGTAACAATATTGGACATGGCCGATAAAAGATTGCCGGCACTTTCTAGCTTAAATCTAAACTGGTAGAAATCATTATCGTTTATTCCGTTTTTGTTGTTTTTGGTAAAAGTGTAATTAGAGGCGAATATTAAGTTGTTTTCTGTAAGCCTGTTTCTACGTTCATTAATACTTCTTACAGTGTTAAAGTCATCTTGGCTAAGAGCTAAGCCATTGTTTAGTACTTCATCAATAAACCCATCTGTGCCAGTAGGGACAATTAACTCGTCATTTTCATTGAACAATTCACTGAAATTAGTATCATCTTGATATGGGTCAGCAATCTCATCTAATCTTCTATAAGAATTTTGATAGACATTAAAATATCTGTTTGTATTTACATTTCTTACAAATTGAAGATTTAATAGCTCAATATTATTTTTTTTGAAATCATTTGGAGACCAATTATAACTTAGAATGCTATTAAAAGTTTGTTTATCTAATCCAATATTTTTTTGAAAACTGGTTCCTAAAGACATACGTGTCTGTGGCAGCATATAATATGGAATAAGCCTTTCAGTATTAAACAAGGGCATCCAAATTCTTGGAAATGTCAAATTAATATCTCCACCAATTTCTGAAAAGAAATCTTCTGATAATGAAGTATCGCCTAAAAGACCAAAAGTTCCTCTAGCTGAAAGGCTTAAGGTTTCGGCTCCCCCAAAAACATTTCTTGTGACCAGAGATTGACTAAAGGCAATACCCAATAGTTGATAATTGGAATGGGTAACATCAAAATTTGTTTCAGATGAATATTTTGGACGTGCCGCTAAGTAAATATTGGATGTTAGCTTTGTTTGGGTGCTATCCTGGATTAAATCTATGCTTGGATATTTAAAAGTGTTCAGGCTAGTTATCTGCCTATAGGTACGCAACCTGTCTATATCTCTATAAACACTATCTTTTTCCAAAAAAATTGCGTTTGCTAGAGCTTTAGGTTTGTAACGAAGCTTGCCCTTATAATAAATGGTAAAATTTTCATAATCTATTGATTTGAGAGAATCTTTTCCATTGTCGAAAAGGTAATCGGTATATATATTGACTTTATCAAATCTGTGGACTTTGTATTCTGATGTTGTCAAAGTATTCTCACTTCTTGTTTTTAAATTGTCAATCGTAAGTTCTACGCCCATTTTTTGGTCACCATTGGTCACTATAGTGTCTCTGGATATGTTATATTTAATGGAACTTTCCTGAAAATTATAAACACCAGAATTCCTGAATAACCCCGTAAGCCTTTCACGTTCATTGTCAAAATCCGATAAATCAAATTGTTTGCCAGATTTCACAAAAGATTCATCCGTATGTATTTTGTATATTGAATCAATAGCGGTCGAGTTTATTTTTTTTGAAATTGAATCAATTAAATATGGGCTTCCTAAATTTACCTTGTAATCTATTTCTGCTCTTTGTTTTCCATTGGGAACAATATCATAAGTTACTTTGTTGTTAAAATAGCCTTTACTACCATAATAGGCTTCTAATCTTTTTAATGATTTGGTAGTTCTAGAAGTGTCTATTATAGCTGGTGGCTCTCCAATATTTTTGAGCCATTCACTGTATCCTTTCACCATAAAAGATTCTCCAAGTCTATCAACTTGTTTTTTAGACAACCAATTTATTAGTCGTTGTTCTCTCTTTTCTTTTTTGTACAACCAGTTTTGGTAGGATGAATCTGGATTCTGTTTGGCAAGGTTATATAAATTCAATCGTAACGGATATCCTAATAAAGTACTATTCGGTTTTTGAACAATTAAGCTATGAACATCCTCATTAGTAACTTTTTCACCATCAGCATAAATAGAATTTTTGGTAAGTAGCAGTTCTTCATCCCCAACCCTTCTAAGTGCATTACAGGAAGTAATGACAACACATAGTAATAATAACCCTATTTTTGCTATGTATCCAGTAAGACTTTTTTGGGTATTCATGAAATCAAAAATACATTATTTGTATGGTTGTTAAAAACCAGATAAAATTTATAAAAAGCTTACAGCAAAAAAAATACCGAAATCAACACGGTATGTTTGTTGTTGAAGGTGTAAAGGTGGTAAAAGAACTTTTAGCATCACAAATTGTTCCTCATATTATTTATAGCACTGATGCGGAGTTTGTTGAGAAATATAAAGAAGTAGCAGAATTAATTTTAGAAACTGATTTAAAAAAAATTAGTTCCCTACAAACCCCAAACATGGTTGTTGGTGTTTTTTATATTCCAAAACCTACAGAAATTAATGCTGCCGATTGGGTAGTGGCTTTGGACGATGTAAGAGATCCAGGTAATTTAGGAACCATTATACGCTTGTGTGATTGGTTTGGGATTAAAACTCTTTTATGCTCTCCCAACACAGTGGATTGTTATAATCCAAAAGTGTTGCAGGCCACTATGGGTTCCATAAGTAGAATAAATATTGTTTATACTGATTTGAAAAACTATTTAGAAAAGTCTAATGCCAATATTTATGGTGCTTTTATGAATGGCGATGTGGTTTATAAAGAAATAGTGCCAAAATCTGGAATATTGGTCATGGGAAATGAGGCCAACGGAATTTCTGGCGAAATAGAAGCTTTTATTTCCAAAAAAGTAAGCATACCTCAATTCGGTAACAAAACTGCAGAAAGCCTTAATGTTGCCACAGCCACGGCTATTTTATTAAATGAAATTAAAAGAAATAAAGGATAGCTCTATTCAAAAGTAAAGTTCACAAAAATACCACGAGTACGCATAGCATCAATATTTCCTGTCCATGGGCTATTGGGGTCAATATCCCTTACTAATTCATCGCTTAGAGCAAAAACCCCTCTTATGGAAGGAGCAAACTTAAAATATTGGGTGTAAAAATCAATTCCAAACCCCAACTCATAATAATACGTGATTTTTTTCATCCTAAAAGTGCCACTACTATTGTCGTCCAAGCTATCTTCATTACTCCCAAGATTTAAGGAGGTTGAACCACCACCAATAAGAAATGGTTTCCAATTCCCTAATCTTTTGGTGCTTACTTTTAATAGTAAAGGAAAGTTTATGTAGGTAGATTTAACTTCTCTAATGGCATCATTTTCTGCAGTAAATCCTGGAAATCCTAATATTCGCTGTGTGTAGTGAAGGCCAGGTTCAAAGCGTACATCCAAAAACTCATTAATGCGCATTTCACCAATTAAACCAACATTAAACCCAAAAGATTTATCCACTAAAATGTCTGGCAAGTCATCTTTATATTCAAATTGAAAATCATATTGGTTAAAACCTAGAAAGTACCCAAAATTTAAAAATGGTTTATCCTCATTTTCAAGATTTAAAATGGGCTTCTCATTAAACTGTGCTTGTACAGAGGCAAAAAAAAGTAAAAATCCCCCCAATAAGGGAAAAATATTTTTCATGTGTTTATTTTGTTGCAACATATATGGATGCAACCCCAAATGTTTGAGGTTTGTTTTCTACCTCTATAAACCCAATTTTCTTCAAAATATTGTTGAAAGCTCCACCATACGGAAATACTGAAGCTGATTCGCATAAATAACTATATGCGGATTGGTCTTTTGAAAAAAGCTTACCAATTAAGGGTAAAATATTTTTGGTATAAAACCTATACCCTTGCTTGTATGGTGTTTTGGTAGGTACAGAGGTTTCCAACACAACAAAAGTTCCAGAGGGTTTTAAAACCCTGTATATTTCTGATAATCCCTTTTCCAGATTTTCAAAATTGCGAACTCCAAAAGCAACTGTAATGGCATCAAATGTATTATCTTCAAAAGGCAAATTCTCACTGTCACCAACCACCATTTCTATGGTGGAATCCAGATTTTTATCAGCTACTTTTTTCTTCCCTACTTCTAACATTCCTGCAGAAATATCCAACCCAACAATCTTTTTGGCCCCGGTTTTTACCATATTAATGGCCAAATCCCCTGTTCCTGTTGCAATATCTAGAATTGTACTTGGCTGTTTTTTGGTAAGTATAGCAACAACCCTTTTCCTCCATTTTACATCAATTCCAAAAGAAATTACCCTGTTAAGACCATCATAGCTCCCAGAAATAGTATCAAACATTTGGGTTACCTGTTCTTTTTTGCCAAGTTTGGAATCCTTATATGGGGTAATCTTCTCTGCCATTTTACTATTTTGGGCAAATATACAAGGACAGATTGATTCTTTTATAAAACATGGGCTCAGAATCGTTTGTAATGCACATATTAACGGAATAATATAATCAGGAACATAAATTTGCGTAATTTTGCCCCGTTGAATGAACATAATAATTTTTATATGTTCTATACCAGAGTGTTATACATTCTGTTTCACTACAATTAATTGCTAGAAGATTATAGGTTTTAACCTATGAAGAACAATTTTAAAAGCAAATGAAAATAATAATTGCTGGAGCTGGTGAAGTAGGTTTTCATTTGGCAAAGCTACTATCATACGAATCTCAGGATATCACACTTATTGATATCAATAAAGAAAACCTTACCTACGCAGATAGTCACCTGGATATTAGAGTTTTAAAAGGGGATGCAACGTCTATTTCTATGTTGTTAGACGCTCAGGCAGAAAAGTCTGATTTGGTAATTGGCGTTACAGCATCAGAAACCACCAATATAACATTGTGCATGTTGGCAAAACAGTTGGGTTGTAAAAGAACCATTGCTAGAATATCTAATACTGAGTTTGTTGATTATAAAGACTTGGTTAAGTTTGATGAATTGGGGATTGATGAACTTATTTCCCCAGAGGAACTGGCTGCTACGGAGATTCAATTATTACTTAATCAATCCGCTTTTAACGACACTTACGAATTTGAGGATGGCGCATTGATTATGGTTGGTGTTTCGCTTCCAAAATCTGCACCATTTGTTGGTAAAACTGTCAAGGATGCTGCAAAAGTATTTCCAGAACTACATTTTATGCCTATAGCTATTCAGCGAACAGGTACTCAATACACGCTAATTCCTAGGGGTGATACCGTTTTTAAAGAAGAAGACCAAGTATATTTTGTGACTTCTAAAGGTGGTGTGGATGAACTTTATAAACTTACTGGAAAGAAAAAAGAAGAAATTAAAAATGTAATGATTCTTGGTGGTAGTAAGGTTGGTTTTAAAACAGCTAGAGATCTTTGCTCCAAGAAATTTAATGTTAAACTGATAGAAAAAGATAAGGAAAAAGCTTTTGAAATTGCAGACGGATTACCAAATGCCTTAATTATTAATGGTGACGGTAGCAATGTGGAACTGTTGGATGAAGAAAGTTTGGAATCCATGGATGCTTTTATTGCTGTTACAGGAAATTCTGAAACCAATATTATGTCTTGTCTTGTGGCAAAATCCAAGCATATAAAAAAGACCATAGCATTAGTGGAAAATATGGACTATTTTCAGTTGTCTCATTCCATAGGTATTGATACACTTATCAATAAAAAACTATTGGCTGCAAATAATATTTTTAGGTATATCAGAAAAGGGGAGGTCGTTGCTTTAACTAGATTAAACAATCTTAATGCTGAAATCTTAGAGTTTATTGTTAAATCTACCTCTATAGTAAATGGAAAAATCATCCGTGAATTGGACTTTCCAAGGTCAGCGACTATTGGTGGTGTGGTACGGGATGGAGAAGGAATTATTGCTCTTGGGGATTTTAAAATTTTAGAAGGTGATAGGGTAGTGGTTTGTTGTTTGCCTAGAGCTATTCCAAAAATAGAAAAGCTGTTCTTGTAATGCGTCTTAACTCCAAAATAATCATACATCTTATGGGGTTGCTGTTGCTCTGCAACGGTTTTTTTATGCTGATTGCTGCTTTGGTCAGTGGAATTTATAAAGATGGGGTTACCTTAGATATTACCCTTGCGGCCATTGTTACAATGCTTATTGGTGTTTTGGCTATGTTCTATACCAGAGACCATAAAAAGGAAGTGAAGCGCAAAGAAGGATATATGATTGTTACCTTCGGTTGGCTGGTTATGTCGGTTTCTGGTATGTTTCCATATTTATTTTCTGATGCCATTCCAGGTGTCACCAATGCTTTTTTTGAAACCATTTCTGGGTACACCACTACAGGAGCATCTATTTTAGATGATATAGAGTCAATGCCAGAGGGAATTCTGTTCTGGCGAAGTCTTACCCATTGGATTGGTGGTATGGGTATTATTGTTTTGGCCATTGCAATTCTTCCCTTATTGGGAATTGGAGGTATGCAGTTGTTTGCTGCAGAGGCTCCTGGTCCTGCAGGAGATAAACTACATCCAAGAATCACAGATACAGCAAAACGTTTATGGTATATTTATGTGGGCTATACGGCAGCAGAAACTATTTTGTTGAAGCTAGCAGGAATGTCTTTTTTTGATGCTATAAACCATTCCTTGGCAACACTTTCAACAGGTGGTTTTTCAACCAAGAATGCTAGTTTGGCGTATTGGAACAACCAACCTCTTATTCAATATATTGTAATATTTTTCATGTTTTTAGCAGGTAGTAATTTTGTACTGAGCTATTTTGTTTTTAAAGGGAAAATACAGCGGGTTATTAAAGATGAAGAGTTTAAATATTATGCAATATTTATAGGACTTTTTGCAATTATTTCAGCTTTGGTGATTTATTATAACACCAATGTACCTGTATCAGATTTTCACCCTATGGTATTGGGAAAAGGGGAAAGTGCTTTTAGACATGCATTATTTCAGGTTGTAGCTGTAATTACTACTACAGGCTTTGTAAGTGCAGATTTTACTGGTTGGACACCCTTTTTAACCATTTTCTTTTTTGGGTTGTTCTTTTTAGGTGGTTCAGCAGGTTCAACTGCGGGTGGTATTAAAGTGATGCGCCATTTGTTGATTATTAAGAATGGCTTGTTAGAGTTTAAACGAACACTTCACCCCAATGCAATTATTCCAGTACGGTATAATAATAAGACAGTTCAAGAGCATATTGTATATAATATCATTGCATTTTTTGTCCTTTATATGTTGTTGTTCATTATTGGAGCATTAATCTTAGGTTTCTTAGGGTTGGATTTCCAATCCGCTATTGGTGGAGCTGCCTCTTCTTTGGGTAATGTGGGACCTGCCTTGGGCAGTCTTAACCCAGTAAGCAATTTTAATAGCTTGCCCGATGCTGGAAAATGGTGGTGTGGATTTTTAATGCTTGCAGGTAGGTTAGAACTTTTTACTGTTCTTATTTTATTGACTCCCTATTTTTGGAAATCAACATAAAAAAAATCGGCAATCAGTTAAAATTAAAATAACGAAAAGCCGATTTTCTTAATTGTTTTGCAGTTGTTATACTACCGCTTTTATTCTTGATATGGCTTCTATTATTTCTTTCTCGGATGCCGCATAAGAAATGCGTATACAATTACCATTACCAAAGGCATCCCCGGTAACTGTTGCTACGTTGGCCTTTTCCAATAAATACATTGCGAAATCTGAGGCATTATTTATAGTAGTGCCATTTAATGTTTTTCCAAAAAATGAGGATACATCTGGGTAGACATAGAAAGCACCTTCAGGTTCATTACATTTAAACCCTTCAATTTCATTTAATAAATTCAAAATCAATTTTCTTCTTTCTTTGAATTCATCAACCATGTATTTAATACGAGTGGGAGATTCTAACAAAGCAGTAATCACAGCTCTTTGTGCAATACAATTGGCACCACTGGTTACCTGTCCTTGTAGTTTGTTACATGCTCTTGCAATATATGTGGGAGCACCAATAAAACCAATTCTCCAACCAGTCATGGCAAAAGCTTTGGCTACACCATTTACGGTTACGGTTCTATCAACCATATCTTCAAAAGCTCCCATGGAGGCATGTGCAGTTACACCATAATTAATATGTTCGTAAATTTCATCACTTACAACAATAATTTGAGGATGTTTTTGTAGAACATCTGCCAAAGCTCGTAATTCTTCTTTGCTATATATAGAACCACTGGGATTACATGGAGAACTATACCAAAGCATTTTTGTCTTAGGCGTTATAGCGGCTTCTAATTGTTCAGGAGTCATCTTAAAGTCAGTATCCATTGAGGTTGCAACTTCAACAGGGATTCCATCTGCCAATTTAACAATGTCACTATAGCTTACCCAATACGGGCATGGTAAAATTACTTCGTCACCTTTGTTTAAGCATACTTGGGCAACATTATATAATGCTTGTTTTGCGCCAGTAGATACTACAATCTGCGAGGCATCATAAGTAATATTATTGTCTCTTTTGAACTTGGTAATAATAGCATTCTTTAACTCTACATACCCATCTACAGGAGTATAAGAGTTATAGTTTTGGTTGATTGCTTCTATAGCAGCATCTTTAATATAATCTGGGATATTAAAATCTGGTTCTCCTAAGCTTAAACCAATGATGTCTTTTCCAGAAGCTCTTAATTCACGAGCCTTAGCTGCCATTTCTAGGGTGGCAGAAGGCACTAGGCTATTAATCCTGTCGGATAATTCAATACTCATAAGTGTCAAAATTTGCTAGTACTGTAAAGCAGGGTTTTTGCCCAACTCTTTTAAATGTTTGAAGTGCGAAATTATAGCTTTTCTTGTAGTTTTATATTCGTTGTAGGGCAAATTAAACTCTTTAGCCGTTTGTTTAACAATTTTTGAAATTTTTGTGTAATGTATATGGCTAATATGAGGAAAAATATGATGTTCTACTTGATGGTTGAGCCCGCCAGTAAACCAGTTTACAATTCTGTTTTTGGTGCCAAAATTCACGGTAGTAATTAATTGGTGAATGGCCCATGTATTTTTCATGGTACCGCTTTCATCTGGTAACGGAGTTTCTGCATCGTCCACTACATGTGCCAATTGAAATACGACGCTTAGGATGACACCTGCAACATAATGCATAATAAAAAACCCCAACAAGATTTTCCACCATGCAATGTCAACAAAGATTAGTGGTAGTACAATCCAAATAGAGACATAAAGAATCTTGGTGATGACCAATGTGCTCCAGTTGGTTACTTTGTTGGGTAGTTTGCCATAAGATAACTTACGCTTCATATACCGGTACATTTGCTGAAAATCTGTTGTAATTGCCCAGTTGAATGTTAACAATCCGTATAGAAAAACAGAATAAAAATGCTGAAATTTATGGTGCTTTCGCCATTCGGCATGTTTAGAAAATCTTAAGATACGACCTGCTTCCAAATCTTCATCATGATTGTGAATGTTGGTATAAGTATGATGCAACACATTGTGTTGTACCTGCCAATTGTATACATTACCAGCAAGAATATAGATACTGCCACCCATTAATTTATTAATCCATTTTTTATTAGAATAAGAACCGTGGTTACCATCATGCATCACGTTCATGCCCACTCCTGCCATGCCCACTCCCATAACAATGGTTAATAATAAATAGGCCCACACAGGAAGATTTAATGTTAATATTAAAAAATATGGAGCCAAGAATAAGCAGAACATTACAATGGTTTTCAAATGTAATTTCCAGTTACCTGTTTTCTTTATTTTATTTTCCTTGAAATAGGTATTTACTCTTTGATTGAGCGTTTTGAAGAATTGAGTTGAATCTTTTCTAGAAAATCGGATAGGTCCTTTTTCCATAATTTGGTATGTTTTTATATAAAGCTACTTTAATTATAACGCAGCAGAATGTCTACTAATATAGTATTTTTGACAAAATTAATGGAATATCAATGAAAGCGGACATAATTTTCAACTATTTTCCAGATTTAACAAAACTACAACAGGTGCATTTTGTACAGTTGGAGGACCTTTATAAGGACTGGAACCAAAAAATAAACGTGGTTTCCAGAAAGGATATTGATGAATTATACGTGCGTCATGTATTACATTCTTTAGGAATTGCCAAAATACATCAGTTTTTACCTAAAACATCTGTGTTGGATGTGGGTACTGGTGGTGGTTTTCCTGGGATTCCCTTGGCAATACTTTTTCCAGAAACCCATTTTACTATGATTGATGCTATTGGAAAAAAAATAAAAGTTGTAGATGAGGTGATAGAAGGGTTGCAATTGACAAATGTTACAACAGTACATGGTAGGGTTGAAGAATTAAAGTCTCAGTTCGATTTTATTGTAAGTAGAGCTGTTGCAGCAATGCCCACTTTTGTAAGATGGACAAAGGGAAAAATAAAAAAAGAATCACTACACGAAAGGAAAAATGGAATCCTTTACTTAAAAGGAGGCGATTTATCTGAAGAATTAAAAGACTATAAAACAGCCGAAATTTTTGATTTACATGAGTATTTTAAAGACGATTTTTTTGAAACTAAAAAAGTAGTGTACTTACCCATGAAATTTAAAGGGTAGACTAATAAAAAAAGGTGCCGAAAGGCACCTTTTAAGTAAACTTTTTTATAATTATTTACTCCAAGGAGGCGTAACTCCGTTAGACCTTGCATAGGCAATTAATTGTCCTTTGTGTTCGCCATTGTGTTCTAGAATTGTTAAAAGCCCACTCAAAGCACTCATTTTCATAAAACCAAAGTCTATTTCTTCACCAAATTTAGAGCTCTCTACAAGCATAATGTTTTTAAGAACAAATTCGTTTGACTTTTTTAAAACAGCTAAAATGTTTTCTTTGCCCTCTATTTTTTCAATATTCATTAAATCTACATCAGAAGGAGGGGTAAAACCCATTTTGGATGCCAAAAAATAGTTACCACTGGCAACATGTAGAATAGATTCTCCAACAGAACGAACACCTTCTGATGGTCTCCAGTCATATTGGTCTTCTGAGAAAGCTTCTGCCAAAGAAACCACTTGTCCTTGGTTGTAGGCCAATGTGCCCTGTAGGGTAGCTTGTACCAAATTGTCTTGTGCTGTAAGTGCAAAAACAGATGTCAACATTAAAGCCGATAATACTAGTTTAATTTTCATTTTTATAGGGTTAGGATTAATAATACCCTTTATGGGTCGTGCTAAAAGTAATAAATTAACAAGATGGATTGTTATTTATTTGAGATTTGTGATTTTATAAGTGGTTTTGATGTTGTATATGTAATGCCCAGTTAGGTTAAGCGTGTTTTTGTGTGTACTTATTTTTATTCTAATAAAATTTTCAGCTCTTCACTTGTCTTATTTGGTATAAATTCGGTTAGCTCATAATTGGCCAAGTCATTTATTTTAAAAGGTCTTTTTCAATAATCTTTAATAATTCATTTTTATCAGAAATCTTGGATAAGATAATTCCTCCAGTTCTGGGAACTTTTCTTCCAGAAGCATGAAAATTCCCTAGTTGATATTGTTCATTTAAATATTCAATGTGATTGTCTAAATGTTTGTCAACCTTTTCAAGAGGAACTTTGTAAGTCAAATTTATAATGTGCATGAAGGCTATTTGAAATTAAACTCGTAGTAATTTTTATGTTGAAGCTTAATTAATCATTATTACTTCCCCAAAAATGGATATCTATAATCCTCTGGTGTTACCAAGGTTTCTTTTATTAATCTAGGAGATACCCAACGCAATAAATTTTGTGCAGACCCAGCCTTGTCATTGGTGCCCGAGGCCCTTGCCCCACCAAAAG
The DNA here is from genome assembly GCF_056326165.1 of Saonia sp. Taxonomy (NCBI): domain Bacteria; kingdom Pseudomonadati; phylum Bacteroidota; class Flavobacteriia; order Flavobacteriales; family Flavobacteriaceae; genus Saonia; species Saonia sp. The sequence goes on along the minus strand of NZ_JBWFBN010000004.1, from coordinate 21,767 downwards.
GTTGTTGCCCTACAACGGCTCCGGTAGGCTTGTCATTTACATAAAAATTACCTGCACTATTCTGTAAGGCTTTGGTAGCTTCGTCAATTGCATAACGGTCTGTAGAAAGTACGGCACCTGTTAAGGCATATTCAGAAGTAGTGTCCACCAATTGTAGGGTCTTGCTCCAATCTTTGTCCTCATACACATAAATAGTAACTACGGGTCCAAAAAGCTCGGTTTCCATAGTAGTGTATTTAGGGTCAGTGGTCAAAAGAACTGTAGGTTCTATAAAATACCCTTTGGACTTGTCATATCCACCACCAGCAAAGACTTCTACATTTTTATCTTTTTTAGCTTGGTCAATATATTTTGCCAATTTATCAAAAGAACCTTCATGAATTACAGCAGTTATAAAGTTGCTCATATCCTCTGGAGAGCCGGGCTTTTTAAAGGATTTAATATCAGCCCTTACCAATTCTAAAATTTCATTGGCAGTGGATTTTGGTAAATAAACCCTAGATGCTGCGCTGCATTTTTGCCCTTGGAATTCAAATGCCCCTCTGATAATGGCCGTGGCCACTTGTTTTGGTTTGGCAGAAGGGTGGGCTATAATGAAATCTTTACCGCCTGTTTCCCCAACAATTCTTGGATAGGTTTTATAGGTATGTATATTGGTGCCAATTTGTTTCCAAAGTTCTTTAAAAACATAGGTGGAGCCAGTAAAATGGATGCCGGCAAAATCTGGACTCGCCAAAACAGTTTCGGTAATCATAACAGGGTCTCCATAAATAACATTGATAACGCCATCTGGCAAACCAGCTTCTTTAAAAACATCAACAATTACTTTTGCAGAAAAAACTTGGTGGTCGCTTGGCTTCCATACAACTACATTACCCATCATGGCAGCACTGGCAGGTAAATTTCCTGCAATAGCAGTAAAATTAAATGGGGTAATGGCGTACACAAAACCTTCTAAAGGGCGGTATTCTACTCGGTTCCAAATGCCTTCAGCAGAATCTGGCTGCTCTTCATAAATTTGCGACATATATTCCACATTAAAACGTAGAAAATCTATAAACTCGCAAGCAGCATCAATCTCAGCTTGGTGAATGGTTTTGGATTGCGCTATCATGGTAGCTGCATTTATTTTTGCACGGTAAGGACCAGCAATCAACTCGGCAGCTTTCATAAAAATGGCGGCGCGTTGTTCCCAGGTTAAATTGGCCCAGGCTTCCCTAGATTCTAAAGCGGTGGCAATAGCAAGTTCTGCATGTGTTTTTTCCGCTAAATGATACTTTCCTACAGCATGTTTATGGTCATGCGGTGGGGACATGGTTCTGGTATTATCTGTACGTATTTCCTGCCCTCCAATATAAAGGGGAATATCCACACTACCACTATAATAGGCTTTGTATTGTTTAAGCACGGCTTCTCTTTCTGGTGTTCCAGGAGCGTAGCTTTTTATTGGTTCGTTATATGCAGTTGGTACTTGAAAAAATCCTTTACCCATGATTGTGTATTTTAAAACAAATTATGGGATAAAGTTAGTGAAACCTAACAGCTTTGAAAAAAGAATAAAGAAGTAAAATTTTAATTCAATGCAAATGGAGCACTAAACTTAAAAGTAGGGATGTAGACTCTAAATTTTTCGGTAGAACTAAAATTCACCATATTGTAGTGACCTCTCATTGCTCCAATAGGAGAACCCAAAAGGCATCCAGAACTATAGGTATGGGATTCGCCAGGCTTAATAACGGGCTTTTTTCCAATGACACCTTCACCATCCACCATTTCCATTTCGTTCAAAGCATCATAAATACACCAGTGACGGGAGGTCAATTGAACCGAATCCTTACTTTGGTTCTCTATGGTGATTGTGTAGCCAAAGGCAAAGTGCATCTTGTAGTTTTTAAAGAAAGTTCCTTCAAAACTAGTATCCACGGATATTTTTATGCCTTTTGTTACTTGTGTAATCATACTTTTTTAATCTCAAAATGTTAAAACGCTTCCTGTAATCAACAGGAGCACTGTAACCGTTGCTAAAATAAAGAAAATTGAGTTAAGGAACATATATTTAACAATAGTTTTAAATCTTCCCTGCCCATAAAATTTCCTCATAGCTTTGTACAGATATATGGAAAATATCAAAAGAAAAATTCCAGAACTGCTCACCTTAAAAATGGTGTCTATCAAAAAGCTAATAATGAGCAAGATAAACAACAGGGACTGATTGTGAAAACTAAAGATCAGATGATCGGTATAATTATATTTTTTTCTGATATACGCCAACCAAATGAACAATGTAAAGACCGGTAAAAAGAAGAATATGGTAAATGGTAATTTGGAAACAATGTAGCTTATAAAAGTACCTGGTTCTGTTTTTGCTTTTTCTATATTGACAGCCATATTGAACATGTTCCTGTTCTCAACAGTATCTTCAACTTCGTATTTTTCCTTTGCTTCGTCAAAATCATAAATAACTTCCTCATCTAGCAAAAGGTCAAAAAAATCTTGTTTGGTGTAATATCTATCTATACCTGATTTTTCTTTTAAAGAAATAAAATAAGTGGTGGGATCTGCCAAAATGGTGGAATCTTTTTTGGAGGCTTGTTCAATTCCTTTTTCAATCCCTTTGTTAATGGTTTTTGTCAATCCCAAAGAATCCAAAGCTTCTTTTGCCTCTTTTTCCTGTTCCATAGCTTCGTTAAAATTGAAATTAAGGACACCAACATTTTGATTTGCTTTTTCTCCTTTACCAGCAGTATTATTAAGCTTTTCAAAATCCCCGGTATAATTGACCATTAAAAAATAGATGATTGCAAGGCTCAACAAAAACCGAAAAGGGTTGGTGTAGGAAGCTCTTTTTCCATTAACGTAATCACGGGTAATTCTTCCTGGTCTTGTTATAAGGGCGGAAAATGTTTTTATGAGCTTGGAGTCATAAGAGATAAGACTGCTAAAAAATTCATCAAAAAAATCTTTGAGCGTAAGTTTTTTGGTACTGTTGGCCTGCGAGCAACTGGGACAATACTTGTCACTCATATCTAAAGGATGCTCACAATTTAAACACTTGGTCCCTCTGTATTTAAGATTGTATCTTCCTTTGGACAGTATGGTTGGTTTGTTTTCCATCTTGTTTAAAGGGTAAAAGATAGGCTAATTACTTATGTCCCTAGAGTTTGCAGAGCCTATTCCTATTACGCTGTCATAAAGGTCACCAAAATTTCTGTAATATACTATTATGGTATAGTTGTTTTCCGTAAAATGAAAATTACCATCAATGATATTCAAATCAATAATACCGTCCCCATTTTTAATGACATATTTATAGTTGTTAAAACCTTGCTTTATTTTTATGGTTGCTTCCATATAGCCAGATTCTTCATTATAAGTCATTCTATTTTCATCGTTCAAGTCATAATTGTTGAACTTGCCAAAAACATAGACTTCATCCAATCCAATGTCTGGAGTGTATGGAAGGCTAAAATGCACTTGGGTATATTCTGCTTCTCTAGAATTATCATCTCCCTGTAACGTTCTAATAACAAAATCACCATTGATATCGGGAAAAAAGGTGTAAGGCCTATCGGCACGAGCTCTATCAGAAAATAGAATATGGTGATACAGTTCTTTATACTCTATCCTAGAAATAACCGCACTAGGAGCCCTTAAGTCACTGGTGTCAAAATTTAAGAATTCATTTCCGCCATAAAAACTGGTCTCTTGGTCGTACTTATATACCAATTGAGTTCCTATAGTGTATTGTGGGGCCACATTATACAAAGCTGTTGGCCAATGGTAATTTTGTATGATGGCTACTTTTACTTCTCTTTTTGGATTGACCAACTGGAACCCAGCTGAATTTATAGTAAACTGCACCACTTGCTTTTCATTGATAAATGCAAAATCCCGAGACCTTTTTATTTGCGCTCCAACCTTAGCTATATCTTTATAAACAATAAACCGTCTAGAAAATTGAAGCTCGTATCTACTATTGTAAATTTCTAGCACATAATTACCGCTAACTTTTAATCTAACATTGTTGTTTGGAATGGTAAGATTGTAGTTGGAATAGGGCTGTAGTGTATTGTAGCTGTTTCCATAATTTATAATACGTTGATTATCTACACCATTTAAATATTGTGATTTTAAAAGGGAGGAAGGTGTCCAATCATAATCGCAATGTACTATTTTATAATAATAATCTTGCTCCTGTGCCAAAAGGTCATCAAACTCTAAATTAATAGGTTCCCCAAGTTGAACAATAGGAAATTGGTCTTCTGTTGGCCCCTTAAAAATGATGGATTTAATATTCTCTGGTGGGTTTATTTCTTCTTGTACCTGTGAAAATAAGGGTAGGGCAAATAGAAGAAAAAAGATTCGTTTAAGATTTATTGGCATTTAATGCTTTTTTAGCAAAGTTAAACAAAAAGCATACCTAAAATAATATCCTCGTTTTATTGCCTATTTTTCTAGTTAATTATTATGAAAACTTTCTATTAAGTATTAGATTTGCAGCAAATTTTGATAATTTAAGGTCTACAAAATATGTCTAAAGACATTCGGATTAAAAAAGGCTTGAGCATTAACCTTGTTGGAGCCGCTGAACAGACTACTTCCAAAGCCGTACTAAGCAACGCATACTCGATTAACCTTTCAGATTTTCATGGAATATTGCCAAAAATGCTTGTAAAAGTAGGCAATAAGGTGAAAGCTGGCGAACCCATTTTTTTTAATAAAGATGTTGAGGCCATGCGTTTTGTTTCTTCGGTTAGTGGGGAGGTTTCAGAAATTGAAAGGGGTGATCGTAGAAGGATTTTGTCTGTAAAAATACTTGCTGATAAAACCCAAAGCGCTACAACGCATAAAAAACTGGATGTTACTAAAGCAAGTGCAGAAGATATTAAGGCGCTTTTATTAGAATCTGGTTGTTGGCCATTTATTAAGCAAAGACCTTATGATATTGTAGCTAACCCAAAGCATACTCCAAAAGCTATATTTGTTTCTGGATATACTACCGCTCCTTTGGCAGCAGATTTGGATTATACGTTGCAGGGTAAAGAAAATGAGTTGCAGGCAGCATTAACAGCTTTAAGCCAGCTTACTTCTGGTAAAGTGCATGTGTCTGTAGGTAAATCCAAAAACTCCCCTTTGGCTGGTTTAAGCAATGTGTCTCATCATACTGTTTCTGGACCCCATCCGGCAGGGTTGGTTGGTACACAAATCAACAAAATTGATCCTGTTAATAAGGGAGAAATAGTTTGGACTGTAAATGCACAGGATTTGGTAATTATTGGAGAACTTCTTCTCACAGGAGAATTTAATGCTGAGCGTATTGTGGCTTTAGCGGGCTCATCTGTTAAAGTACCTAAATATTACAAAACTAAAATAGGTGCCGAAATCTCTACCTTTTTGTATGCCAGTGGAGTAAACGATGATAAATTTAGAGTTATAAATGGGGATGTACTTTCTGGTGCTATAAGTAATCCAGAAGGTCATTTAGGATTTTATAACAATACTGTTACTGCTATTCCTGAAGGTGATGATTATGATTTTATGGGTTGGAACAAGCCTATTTTTAATAAAATATCTACTTCTAGAGCAATGACATTTTCATGGTTGACGCCTAAGAAGAAATTTGATCTAAATACAAATACAAACGGAGAGCACAGAGCATTTGTAACAACGGGTAATTACGAAGCTGTTTTTCCATTGGATATATACCCCATGCAAATTTTAAAAGCGTGTATGTATAAAGACTTGGATGAAATGGAAGCTTTGGGAATGTACGAAGTAGCGCCTGAGGATTTTGCATTGACAGAATTTGTATGTGTCTCTAAGCAACCACATCAAGATATTATAAGAAAAGGTTTGGACCTAATGATTAAAGAAATTGGATAATTATTCATTTTTCTACTTAAAAAGAAAAATATAAAAATGGGTTTAAAAAACAACTTACATAATTTAAAGGAGAAGTATAAAGGCACTAAAATGGCTCCTGCATTTAATGCACTGCACACCTTTTTGTACTTGCCAAATGAAACTACGCATAACGGTACCCATATAAAGGTAGCGGATGATTTAAAGCGTACCATGAATACAGTGATTATGGCACTTGTTCCATGTTTAATTTTTGGAATGTTTAATGCCGGTTATCAACATCACTTACAATTAGAAGAAATTAATGCTGTTTCAGGAGGGTTTTTTAGCTCTGAATTCTGGACTATGAATAACTTTTGGGTTGGAGCATGGAAAATTTTGCCCCTAGTAATAGTTTCCTATTTGGTTGGTCTGGGAATAGAGTTTTTGTTTGCTGTAATCAAAAAACATGAGGTTGAAGAAGGATATTTGGTAACAGGGATGTTAGTACCACTTATAGTACCTATAGATATTCCTCTTTGGATGCTTGCTGTGGCAGTTGCCTTTGGTGTTGTAATTGGTAAAGAAGTATTTGGAGGTACAGGAATGAATATTCTTAACCCAGCACTAACAATCCGTGCTTTTTTATTCTTTGCTTACCCTACATGGATGAGTGGAGATAAAGTTTGGGTTACTGGTGCAGTAGAAAGAGATAAACTAATAGCTTCTGGTGAAAGTTTAGATGCTATTTCTGGTGAAACTATATTAGGTAGTCTTGCGCAAGGTAAAGAAGTATTAAGTCAAGGAAATGAACTTATGAATTCCTTTTTTGGGTTTATTCCCGGTTCGGTTGGGGAGACATCCACATTATTGATTTTATTGGCGGGCTTGTTTTTAATTTTTGCTAAAATTGGTAGTTGGAGGATTATGTTGTCTTCCGTATTGGGGGCATTGACCATGGGGTTAATTTTTAATTTGGTAATAAGTCAAGGATGGTTGCCAGAATACAGTAAGTTTTATACGTTAATGAATACTACTTTTTGGCACCATTTATTAATTGGAGGTTTTGCCTTTGGTACAGTATTTATGGCTACCGACCCAGTTACGGCCTCACAGACTAATAAAGGAAAATGGATATACGGATTTTTAGTGGGTCTTTTTTCTATAATGATTCGTGTGTTTAATCCAGGATATCCAGAAGGGGTAATGTTAGCCATTTTATTAATGAATGTATTTGCACCAACAATTGACCATTATGTGGTTCAAGGAAATGTTAAACGAAGACAAAAACGTCTTAAAGCAAAAACTGCGTAAGGATGGAAAAGAGAACAGATAAAAATTTATATACAGTACTATTTGCTATAGGAATGGTATTGGTGGTTGGTTCATTATTAGCTTTTGCAGCATCAGCATTAAAACCAAATATTGATGAAAATAAACGTATAGAGAAACAACAAAATATTCTTTATGCAATGGGTGTTAATGGTAATGAAGAAGGAAGCATGGCTTTTGTTTCTAAAGATATTGTTGCCGATGAGTTTTCAAAGTACATTAAAAAACAGTTGGTAATTCAAGGGAGTAATGTTACTGAGGATGAGAATGCATATTTAATTGATGTTAAAAAGCAAATGTCTTTAGCTAAAGATGGTACTGAAAGAAAATTGCCATTGTTTGTTGGAGAGAAAGATGGTAAAACATTTTATGTAGTACCAATAAGAGGTAAAGGTCTTTGGGATGCTATTTGGGGCTTTGTTGCCTTAGATAAAGAGATGGTGGTTCAAGGAGTGTTTTTTGATCATAAGGGGGAAACAGCTGGTTTAGGTGCTAACATCAACAAACGTTTCTTTATGGACGATTTTGTTGGGGAGCATTTAAAAAATGAAAATGGAACTTTTACGGGAATACAAGTAGCAAAAGGAAATAATGATCCATTAAATAAAAGAAAAGAAGATAACAAGGTTGATGCTATCGCTGGAGCAACAATTACAGGAGACGGAGTTTCTGCAATGCTTAAAAGCGAATTAAAATTGTACGAGCCTTATTTTAAAACTTTAGAAAACTAAAAAATATGGGACTTTTATCAAAAAAAGATGCCAGTTTAATAACCGATCCATTAGCAGACAATAATCCTATTACAATTCAAGTACTTGGTATTTGTTCTGCCTTGGCTATTACAGCGGAGTTAGAAGCTTCTATTGTAATGGCTATATCTGTAATATTTGTATTGGGGATAGGAAATGTAGTTATTTCTTTGATGCGAAATATAATACCATCAAAAATTAGAATCATTGTGCAATTGATAGTGGTTGCAACATTGGTAATCATTGTGGATTTGGTGCTTAAGGCGTTTGCGTATGAATTGAGCAAGACACTTTCTGTCTTTGTAGGGTTAATTATAACCAACTGTATCATAATGGGACGTTTTGAAGCTTTTGCCTTGGGCAATGGGCCTTGGAAATCTTTCTTGGACGGAATTGGAAATGCTTTGGGTTATGGACTCATTTTAATAATAGTAGGGTTTTTCAGAGAACTTTTAGGGTCAGGTACCTTATTTGGTTTCCCAGTATTGGGAGATGCCATAGAAAAAACTGGACTATATAAGTTTGGTTATGAAAATAATGGATTTATGATTATGCCACCAATGGCCTTAATAGTTGTGGGTATTATCATTTGGATTCAAAGAAGTAGAAACAAAGCATTAATAGAAGACTAGACGTTAAACGTCATTTTAAATAAAATATATGGAATATATAGAATTATTTTTCAAGTCAATATTTATAGATAACATGGTATTTTCAGTATTCCTGGGAATGTGTTCATACCTTGCTGTGTCTAAGAAAGTTGCTACTGCTGTTGGTTTAGGCGCTGCCGTAATATTTGTACTGGCGATTACAGTGCCCTTAAACTGGTTATTAGATCAGTATATTTTACAACCAGGAGCTTTAAAGTGGTTAGGGGCTGAGTATGCCGATTATGATTTAAGTTTTTTATCCTTTATTCTTTTTATTGCAACAATTGCAACAATGGTACAATTGGTAGAGATAGTGGTAGAGAAGTTTTCTCCGTCATTGTATAATTCACTTGGTATTTTCTTGCCACTTATTGCTGTTAACTGTGCTATATTGGGAGGTTCTTTATTTATGCAATCTCGCGAAATACCATCATTAGGGTTGGCAACCGTTTATGGTGTAGGTTCTGGTATTGGGTGGTTTTTAGCAATTTTGGCGATAGCAGCTATTCGTGAAAAAATTAGATATTCAAATGTTCCCGCTCCTTTAAGAGGATTGGGAATTACATTTATTATAACAGGATTAATGGCAATCGGCTTTTTAAGTTTTGGAGGTATGCTTACTGGAGATAATGAGCCAGAAGAAAAAGAGACTACTGTTAACGTTGAGACAAAAGAAGCTGAAAAGAAAGAATTGGCCAACAACATAAAAGGAATAGAGTAAATGATGGTATTAGCAGCAAGTACAATAGGAACAATCGCAGCAACCGTTGCTTCATTTTTGTTAATTACATTAGTGTTAGTAGGTTTATTATTGTTTGTAAAACAAAAATTATCTCCATCTGGTCCAGTAAAGATTACTATTAACGGAGAGAGAGAAGTAGAAGTAGCTTCAGGTGATAGTTTATTAAGCACTCTAGGTGCGCAAAAAATATTTTTACCATCTGCTTGTGGTGGTGGTGGAACTTGTATTCAATGCGAATGTCATGTAAATTCTGGAGGAGGAGAAGCATTGCCAACAGAGACACCTCATTTTTCACGTAAAGAATTGCAGCATGGTGCGCGTTTGGCATGTCAGGTAAAAGTAAAGCAGGATATGGAAATCACCATTCCTGAGGAAATTTTTGGTATCAAAAAATGGGAAGCTACAGTAGTTCGTAATTATAATGTTGCCTCTTTTATTAAGGAGTTTGTTGTGGAAATTCCTGAGGATATGCCATATAAAGCTGGAGGCTATATTCAGATTGAGATTCCAAACTGTGAGATAAAATATTCTGATATTGATATCACGGCGCATCCAGAAGAGCATGAGACTCCAGATAAGTTCCAGGCCGAATGGGATAAATTTGGTTTGTGGCCATTGGTGATGAAAAATAATGAAACTGTTGAAAGAGCTTACTCAATGGCATCATACCCAGCAGAAGGTAGGGAGATTATGTTGAATGTACGTATTGCTACACCGCCATGGGATAGGTCCAAAAATGGATGGATGGATGTTAACCCAGGAATTGCCTCCTCCTATATTTTTGCACAAAAACCTGGTAATAAAGTTACTATTTCTGGACCTTATGGTGAATTCTTTATCAATGAATCAGAATCTGAAATGCTTTACGTTGGTGGTGGTGCAGGTATGGCACCAATGCGGTCACATCTATATCACCTGTTCAAAACATTAAAAACAGGAAGAAAAGTAACTTATTGGTACGGGGGTCGTTCCAAAAGAGAGCTATTCTATTTAAAACATTTTTATGATTTAGAAAAGGAGTTTACAAACTTCAAGTTTTATTTGGCGCTTTCAGAACCTTTACCTGAGGATAATTGGAAAGTGAAAGAAAGTGTTGATGCCCCTGGTGATGGTTTTGTTGGGTTTATACATAATTGTGTAATAGACAACTATTTAAGTCATCATGAGTCACCAGAAGATATTGAACTATATTTCTGTGGGCCTCCATTAATGAACAAAGCTGTTCAAAAAATGGGTGAGGATTTTGGAATCCCAGATGAACATATACGTTTTGATGACTTTGGTGGATAGGCCTTAAGTGTCTGATTGTTTATGACTAAAGGGTTGAAATAATAATAAACCGATATCTTTTTTTGAATATCGGTTTTTTTAATAGGCATTTTTAATGAAGGAGTTAAGTGAGCAAGAACTACATAATTTGGCAATGAACATTGTTGGCAGGGAGCTGGAAGCCCAAGGGTATGAGTTTATGGCGGTAAACAGCACCCTAAAGAAAAACCCCCAATTTGTCTGTATAAAAGAAAAACAAGTGTACTTTATTGTTGTTCGCAGTATTGCATACGACCAAAACCCAAAAGTTTATGATAAAGTCTTGATGAAAAGAATAAAACAACATGCGGTAGAATATAAGGCGATAACCTATTATGCAGGAGTAGGTTTGTCCAACGCCAAGGAGGAATATTTACCTGTGTATTTAAACGAAGATTATATTGTTGACTATGAAGGACTTATTGAAGTTTAGAAGTATGAAAAAGATTTTTATGATGGGGATTCTAATTTCCATGTTTTCATGTAATAGGCTTACCAAAAACACCAATTACGGTTCCGCTTTAGGAACATCTTATAGTATAACTTATTTGGCTAACAAAGAGTTGGATTATCAAAGCCAGATAGATTCTGTTTTTACAGCGGTAAATCAATCCATGTCAACATATTTACCCAATTCTGATATTTCAAAAATCAACCAAGGGGATTCTACAATTGTGGTTGATGCTATGTTCAAAGATGTTTTTGAGCTTTCGTATGAAGTGTATAGAAGAACAGACGGTTATTTTGACCCCACAGTTGGAATATTAGTAAATGCTTGGGGGTTTGGTCCTGGAAATCAAATTAAACTGGATAGTACTAGAGTAGATAGCCTTTTGAACTACGTTGGTTTTGATAAGGTAGGCATTACAGAATCCAACACTATTTGGAAAGCATCACCAAGTGTTTATTTTGATTTTAATGCCATTGCAAAAGGATATGCAATTGATAGATTGGCAGCAATGTTAGATGTTAATGGAATTACCGATTACTTGGTAGAAGTAGGAGGTGAAATTGTTACCAAAGGTGAAAATAGAATAGCAGAAAAAAAATGGACTGTAGGAGTTGATGACCCACAAGGTAAAGATAGAAGTAAACCAAAGATTTTACTGGAATTAAAAAATAGGGCATTGGCATCTTCGGGGAATTATAGAAAGTTTAGAATAGATTCTATTACAGGTAAAAAATATGTGCATACTATAAACCCTAAAACAGGGTACACCAAAAATTCAAATGTATTGGGAGCTACTGTAATTGCAAATACTTGCGCAGAAGCAGATGCTTTTGCTACAGCTTTTATGGCAATGGATTTGGACGATTCTATAAAATTATTGGTAAAACAAGATGCTTTAGAAGCCTATATTATCTATTTGGATAAAAATGGAGAGCCAGCAGAATTTATGACAATGGGCTTTGAGGAGTTGATTGTAAAATAATTACTTTTTCACCAATGGAATTAATTCACCCTTAGCCAATCTATATTCATTAATTTCTTTGGATGATAAGGTTGTGGTATAATCTACCTCTTCAACATTAAAACCAATTTTTCTGAGTTTATCAAAATAGTCACGCCCATAAATACGAACATGATCGTATTGCCCAAAAATTTTGGCTCGTTCTTTTTTGTCTGTAATAGAATTGTCTTCAAAAGTAGTTTCCCTTTTTAAATCTTGTGGTATTTGAAAAATTCCCCAGCCATTAGGTTTTAGTATTCTGTACAATTCTTGCATGGCCTTGGTATCGTTTGGAATATGTTCTAAAACATGATTGCAGAGAATTATATCAAAAGAATTATCAGAAAAAGGCAAATCACAAATATCTGCTTTTACTGTCGCCAATGGAGAATTAAGATCGGTTGTTATATATTCTAAATTCTTTAGTTTTTTAAAGCGATTATAAAATGCTTGTTCTGGAGCAAAGTGAAGAACTTTTATTTTATCGGTAAAGAAATTGGTTTCATTTTTTAAATATAACCACAACAATCTATGTCTTTCTAAGGATAGAGTAGAAGGGGAGAGTACATTTTCCCTTGTGGTTTCATAACCATAAGGTAAAAATTTCCGAAAAGACTTACCATCAATGGGGTCGGTATATGTATGACCTTTTAAGTAGAGTGATGTAATTGGACGCACCCAAAAACTTACTTTAATAAGAATGGGTCTTGGAATTATATTTAAAATCGTTTTAAAGACACTCATTTAACAATTACCTGTTTAAAAACTCTTTAAACTTATCTGTTGAAAGAATTTTCCATATCAATAGGACACTACTAATTATTTTTAGTACCAAGCCCGTTGTATACAACTCAGTACTATATTGATAGTGTAAAATTTTTAATAAAGTGCTCAAAAGAGTAGCTATAAAACCTAGGACAAAGAGCGCTAAAATGTGCTTTACTTTCATTATCCTATCCGTTTTGCCTAAACTCATTTTCCTCATCACTTTCTATTCCCAAAGCATCATAAATGTATTTAAAGGTTGAAAGAAGTTCTGGTTTACCATTTACAATGGCCACATTATGTTCAAAGTGCGCACTAGGTTTTCCATCAGCTGTTAGGATAGTCCAACCATCTTTTAATTGTTTTATATTACGGACTCCCATGTTGATCATGGGCTCAATGGCAACTACCATTCCCTCTAAAAACTTCTTGCCTCTTCCTCTTTTTCCATAATTGGGCATTTCTGGTTCTTCGTGCATTTTTGTTCCTAGTCCATGTCCTACAAGCTCTCTAACCACCCCATATCCATGACTTTCACAATATTGTTGAATTGCATAACCAACATCACCAACACGATTTCCAGCCTTAAATTCCCTAATACCAATATATAACGACTCTTTAGTGATTTTTAAAAGGTTTTTAATTTCGGGAGTTACGTCACCTACTTCAAAAGTGTAGGCATGATCACCATAGAATCCATTTTTTAATACTCCACAATCTATAGAAATAATATCACCTTCTTTTAAAGGTTCAGCATTGGGAATACCATGCACTACTTGTGCATTGGGACTCATGCAAAGTGTATTGGGAAAATCATAGAGTCCTAAAAACCCTGGAATGGCTCCATGATCTCTAATGTGTTCTTCAGCAATTTTATCCAACTGAAGTGTACTAACTCCAGGTTTTACTTCCTCAGCAATAACCCCTAATGTTTTAGAGACTATTAAGGCACTTTCGCGCATTAATTCTATTTCCTCTAAAGTTTTGATTTTTACCATAGGGGCAAAGATACTAGGAATCCAATAAATGGAAAGATTTTATTCTATTGACCAACCTAATTTTTAGATTATTCAGCATAAGCATTTTTGTATTCTATACCACTCAATATTTTTATAATATCTTTTTCCAAAGATTCAATAGGGTCTTCCACGAAGCGGTTGAGTTCTTTATTATTTTTATAAAAAATAAAGGTAGGAACACGTATAATTTCCAATCCTTCTTCATAATTTTCAGGAGTATCCTTTTTACGGGTCATGGTAATTAACTCAATATTTTCTTTAGAATAACCCACGACATCCATAATCTTAAAAAACTTAGGAACTTCTCTTTTACTATCACTACACCAAGTTCCCATAAATGCTTTTATTTTAACATTTTTTAGTAGAGGTTTTATTGTATTGATATCCTCCTCGCTTACTATATGGTTTTCATAATTTGGAACATACCAATCTGAATAGGGAGTATTTCTTAATTCTGATTCAATGGCTTTGCCGACCAATAATATCTCTGGTGTATTGACTACTTCTTTTTGAGTTCTGCATCCAAAAATAAATAGGAGTAAACCAATACATGAAATATATTTTTTCATGGTTTATATTAGAGGTTTTTGAGTCATTGCATCTGGTTGCGGAATACCAATAAGTTTTAAAATTGTTGGGGCAACATCACCTAAAACACCATCTTTAATTTCCTTTAAATCATTATCTATTAAAATAATTGGAACTGGATTAGTTGTATGAGCGGTATGTGGACTTCCGTCTGGATTTATCATGGTCTCGCAATTTCCATGATCTGCAATAAGTAGTGTTGTATACCCATTTTCTAACCCAGTTGTTATAACATCCTTTGCACATTCGTCCACAGCTTCACATGCTTTGATGGCAGCTTCCATTATTCCGGTATGGCCAACCATATCTCCGTTGGCAAAATTTAAGCACACAAAATCTGCTTCTCCTTTTTTAAGGTCTTCCACTAGGGCATCCCTTAATTCATATGCACTCATCTCTGGCTGTAAATCGTATGTTGCTACTTTAGGGGAGTTTTTTAAAATTCGAGATTCCCCTTCAAAAGGCTCTTCCTGTCCTCCTGAAAAGAAAAAGGTTACGTGTGGATATTTTTCTGTTTCAGCAATTCTAATTTGTTTTTTACCATGCTTGGCAAGTACTTCTCCTAGAGTTTCAGTAATATTGTCTTTATTGAAAATGACCTTTATTCCATTAAAGGCATCACTATAATTGGTGATGGTTACATAATACAAATCCAATTTTTTGGTATTGTAATCTGGAAAATCTTTCTGATTCAACATTTCCGTTAATTCACGCCCTCTATCTGTTCTAAAATTAAAAAAGATAACCACATCATCTTTTTGAATAGTGGCAAGTGGTTTACCATTTTCATCAGTTAGAATTAATGGTTTTATAAACTCATCGGTAACATCATCATCATAATTTTTTTGAATTGCTTCTGTTGCATTCGTTGTTTTGGTCCCAATTCCATTTACCAATGCATCATATGCCAAATGAACGCGTTCCCAACGGTTGTCTCTGTCCATAGCATAATAACGACCAGTTATTGTTGCTAATTTTGTGTTAGTTCCACTTATAAAATTCTCTATATCTTCTACGTACCCTTTTCCGGATTTTGGATCTACATCACGTCCATCTGTAAAGGCATGTATGTATGAGTTTTTTACTCCAGCTTCATTGGTAGCATCAATAAACCCTTTTAAATGATTTGTATGAGCATGCACACCACCATTGCTTAGTAATCCTAAAAAATGAACATTTTTGTTATTGTCAGTAGCATATTTAAGAGCTTCCACCAATACTCTTTCATTTTTTAAAGTATCATTTTCTATGGCCAAATTAATTTTCGCCAAATCTTGATATACAATACGCCCAGCACCAAGGTTCATATGACCAACCTCACTATTTCCCATTTGCCCTTCTGGTAGACCAACATGCAAACCATCAGTTCTTAAAGAGGCATTAGGGTATTTTGTATATAAGGAATCAATAAATGGGGTTTGGGCATTATCTATTGCAGATACTTTTGGGTCTGGTGATTTTCCCCATCCGTCCAAAATCATCAATATTACTTTCTTGTTCATCATTAACATCTTTATTCTAACATCAAAAATAGAACGATTTAACAAGTATCCCTACAAATTGCTTTGGCTTTTTGCGAAGTTTCACATTGTTTTAGAATTGCCGTTAAAAATTTAACTAAAATAAAGTCCTATATGTTAAACTTATGTTATTTAACTGTTAATGCTGAAACATTTAAGAATAAACGGAGTCTATTATTGTATAATCAAAAACTATAATTCATTCATCATGAAAAAAACAATTTTAACTGTAGCTGCAGCATGTATGTTGGCAGTTACCGGCATTTGTGCCGAAAACAAAAAGGATGTCACTATGGTGACAGAGAACTTAACTAGCTTTAAAAGCTTTGAAATTAATTCATTTTGTAAAGCCATTATGAAAGGGGATATTGATACTGTACGAAAGTTGATTACACTAGGAGAAGATGTAAACCAAAAGTCTTTGGGCAAAACACCTGCCATTTTTGCTGCTCGCTATAATCGTGCAGAAATACTACAATTATTAATAGACAACGGAGCGAACTTAAAAATTAAGTGTGATAAAGGATATTCTGTAAAAAAATATGCAGAAATGTCCAGTGCTAATGATGTATTGGTTGTATTGGCCGCTACTGGCAAGAAAAAATAGCTATACGTTTATTCATCAACCAAAAAACGCCCTTGATATTCAAGGGCGTTTTTTATTAATATAAATTACATCAAATAGTGTTCAAGTAAAAGAGTAATTGTTATTAAAAGTCAAAGCCAGTAAAAAGTCTGTACATAAAAGCATACACAGCCATGAATAATAAAATACCACAAAAAATAGAATAAGCTTTTAATAGCGTTACTAAAATCCCTGGCTTACATTCATTAAAAGCATCAACATATAAATTTTTAAAATGTAATAATGTTCCCATATAGCGTCTCTTTAATAGGTTCGGTCCACAGCTATAAGGGCCAAATGTGAGGTTGTTTATATAGGATTTGAGAGGGAATCAAATATAACAAATTAAGATTTGACAACCGATTAATAACAGTATTTTATCGTTCTACTGTCCTTTATATTTGTTGATTGCCTCTTTTATCTTCTCAATACGGTTTACTGGATCTGGATGTGTGCTCTGAAACTCTGGAACTCTATTGGGGCCAGCAGCAGCCTTTAGAATTTTCATAACCTCAATCATTTGATAAGGATCATACCCAGATTGAATCATGAAAAGCACTCCAAGCTCATCACTTTCCAGTTCATCTCCCCTTCCATTCTTTAACAATGTATTTTGACCAATACCTCCTACAATACTGCCTAAGTCTCCAGCGCCAACAGTTGCTCCCATAGTAGCGGTTTGCCAAGTTTGACTATCAGCAATTCTCTCTGCGGAATGCCTGCCAATTACATGCCCAATTTCATGACCAAGCACACCAGCCAATTGAGCTTCGTTTAATTGAGAAAAAAGAGCATATGTTATAAAACATTGCCCACCAGGTAACGCAAAGGCATTGATTGTTCTATCATCTGCTAACAAATGAAATTCATATTGGTATGGTGTTTCCCTTGCAATACTACTTTGCACTAATTTATTGCCAACGGCATCTACAAAAGCTTGTAAACGTTCGTCTGGATAAAGCCCACCATGTTGTTGCGCCATTTCAGGGGCACTTTGCAGACCAATAGCAATTTCTTGATCGGAAGTCATTGTTATGTGTTGGGATCTACCTGTATAAGGATTTACTTCTGTATTATTGCATTTTTGGATAAACGCAAAGGCAACAATGGCCAAGCCAATTAATATGCGAATTTTCCAACTACCTCTTCTCATGGTTACTAGTGTTTAAATAGGATTTTCAATTTACAAAAAAGACTATAAAAGTTCTGGATTAATATCCAAAATATTATTTCTGATGTAGGCTTTTAAAAAACCAGTAGTAAAATGCTCTTTTCCAACAAACTCTTCCAATTGCATTAATTTAAAAATATTCTTACCTCTATATGCAGAAAGCATAGGGATAGAAATAGGGGCATAGCTATAATGCCATGGCTCGTATTTAAAACCTTTTCTTTTGGGTACATCCGTATAGACCAAGTAGAATCCATATTTTTTGGAATTTTTATCCATCCATTTTTTAAAATCTACAAATGGACCTTCTCCTTCAAACTTTTCTGGAACCAAAACATCACCTGTGGTTTTTCTATATCCATCTATAATATCAATATCGGTTCCCCAATGGTGTCTACTAGTACCCGGAATGGTTGAATATTCTATAATTTTGTCAATGGCTGCCAAAGGCAGCATTTCATCACTTTCTGTGTATTGCTCGTATTTTCTTTCCCAGATGGATTCTTGTCTATAAAAATCTCTAAAACTGGAAACTATTTTTATATCAACACCATCACTATAGGCTGCCTTTTTCATTTCCAAAAAGGCATCATGGGCTTCTTTTCTTAAATTAATTCCTTCTCCATATAGTTTTATATCTGCCTTTCCCATAAGCTCTTCAACAGAAAATTCCTCCTGTATCGCCAACATATTATAAGGCATTGTGGTTAAGGCCATGCCAAAAAAGCTACTTTTTTGTATAAATGATCGTCTCTTCATTTGGTTTGTTTTAATTTTTTGAACATTACATAATGTTTTCCAACCATGGGAATATCAAAAACATTGCCAATGCTGGTATAATTTAAATTTTTGTAAAAAGGAACCGCACTTTCTCTGGCGTTCATCCATAAGAGTGAAACTTGTTTTTCTATTAATAATGTTTCACCAAAGTTAAGAAGTATTTTTCCAATCCCTTTTCCTTGATGGTTTTTAGTGACAGCCATTCCTCTTAATTGATAGGCATTTTTGAACGAATGCTGGGAATTATCGTTTTTTAAAAAAGTTGCAACTGCTATTAAAGTGTTTTGGGAATAGACTCCAACGTGTATTGTAGACTTCAAATCATCCCCCTCAAATGCACAAGAGGATAATGGTCTTCCTTCCCTTAAAACAGGTTGTCTAACAGCATAGGTGTCTTTTGTAGTAATGATTTTTGACTCAAAACATTGATTTGCTTCTGAAGAACCTTTTTTCATGGTATTAAAAATACCATTAAAATTATTCAGATAAAATGGAAAAGTTTAAATATTAAAAAGGAATGTAATTATTGAGAAATATATAGATATCCTTGGTGCTTTTGTCTAAGTTCATTGAGTGTTATAATATAAAAATAGACACCTGATGCCAAACCTGAATTTACTTTAATTACAGAATTGACATTTGCTTTTCCGTTAAATTCGTTGTTATAGTTTGTTTTTGAATAAACCATAACGCCGTATCTATTAAAAACCTGAAGCGTATTGTTGGGGGAGTTTTCTAACCCTTCTATGACCAAGTAATCATTTTTGCCATCACCATTTGGGGTCATAAAATAGTTATCCAATTCTATTGTACTTAAAGTTTCATATATATCATTATTACCACCTATGGTAATAATTTCATAATCATTGGGGATAAAAGTGTCAGAAGTTAAGCGTCCATAATCCAGGCCACCCTCAACATTTGTATTTCCAAGATTCACCCATTGATTATCAGCCTTACTCCATCCAACTACTTTTAAATCTGTCAATAATTCTGCCAATACTATAATGTTGCTCATGGTATTCCATGTAAGGGTTACCTTGGAAGGTTGCGAGCCATTAACTTTCCAAAATTCTTGGGTGCTTACACTTAGAAAATCTGTTTCAACAATATCCGTATCAAAACCATTGTTGAGATACATTGGTGTATTTGGGTCTTCAAAAAAATAAGCACATTTTGTAAGAGGGTCTATCGATTCTGATTCAATGGTCAATGGACGTAAAACATCATTATAGCCAACTGGAAATGTAAATGTATCCATATTGGTCAAGCCCGCGTAACCATCCACCATAGAAAGGTTGTTTTCTCCACTATAGAAAGCTAAATTGTTGAAGTTAATAGATATATCTTGATTTGCCCTAGGAGTAATTACATGGCCAGTAATAAAATTTGCATGATTATTTACTGTTAAAGATGTTTCTATGAACAGACCCTCATCTATGGCAACTTCTAAATCATAAAAAGCTGTATTATAGGCTCCTGAAACGGTTAAAGAATTATTAGAATTATAAAAACCGACCAAACCAACATTTTGGTCAAAAGAACCATCATTGATTAAATTCATGTGAAAGCCCACCAAACCTGTCTCATGAATCTGGATATTTCCAAAATTATGTACAGCATCTTGTGCAAAAGATTGTAATGCAATTAACAAGAAGAAAAATAAAAATTTATTTCTGTACATACTATTATCTTAGTTTGTTTATGTTGAAACTAGATTCTCCTGCACCACTAAACCTTACAGTTCCAGAATTAGCTTCTCTAAACATCACCAATGTGATAACATCATTGGCATTTAATTGTAATATTTCGTTCATATGAATACTGGATTGCGTATGGTTGCTTCCATATCGTATATAACCAGATGTAGCATTTGCACCTATTGCTGTACCATTTACAGTTATTCTCGCACTGGCATTTGTACGTTGCTCTGTAGACCCAGTTGAATTTATACCCAATAATGATAAATTAGCTCGTATATCATACCTTCCTGCCTCTTTTACAATCAAGGTATTGCCACTTACTTCGTATAAATTGTTGCCGTCGTCTTTATAATCTTGGTTCCCAAAAATTGGAGCTATGGTACCATTGACATTTATGTTGGTGCTAGTATCACTATTTGTCCAACGTCCTCCATAATTTATTTTTAAATAAGCTCCACCATCACTACCAACAGAGATAGCATTGTTGGCATCACTTGAAACTATAGTTGCACTGGCCGAAGAAAGTGAGTTCCAAGTAGAGCCATTACTTTGAAGTGTAATAGTGCTGTTTGATGGAATAGTTGTACTGGTGCCGCCCGTTTCATTGATATAGCTACTTATATTTATTGGACTGTTAACTGTATTTTTAACAATATAAGAACGCCCCTCACAGCTGTTAGCAGCTGGTAATGTAATTGTACTGTTAGAATTTACAATTATAGTAGAATGTGTTTCATCCAATGTTAAGTTGGTAGTGGTTGTTGTAATTGCTGTAGACAATGAACCGCTTACTTGCAGGGTAGAGTTTGCTAACTGACCTGTATTGATACCAACTCTTGGCAATGCATTTTGTGCATCTGAACTTCCTTGGATTCTAAAAAGCTCTTTTAGTAATTGATCCCTATAGTCATAACGCTTAAAAACAAAAGGTTCTGCACCATCATCACCAATGATAAATTCCACTTCTCCAGCATTGGATACCCCAGTAGAGCCTATTTCAAAAAAATCTGTCTCAGCAGCACTTCCTTTCAACCTAAAATTACCATCTGTAGTAGTAAAGAACATGGGTTTGTAAAATTGAGCTGCATCAGCTTGAAATTGAAGTGCCGATACCCCATTGTTTCCTTTTATATATGTTAAGTATTGATTGTTATCATTATAATCTATATAAGATTGAGTCAATCCAAGTGTTTGTCTTCTTCCAAGCTGTAAAATACTGGTATTGTTAGATCGTATATCCATTATGGTATCATTAGTAGTTCCTAAAAAAGAACCTGAACCAGGAACATTTCCATCCAGCAGCCAACCACTTGTTCCATCTGCACCTGCCGGTCCTGCTGGTCCCGTTGCACCGTCAGCCCCTGCCGGTCCTATTGGTCCTGCTGGTCCCATTGGTCCCGTTGCACCGTCTGCACCTGCCGGTCCTATTGGTCCTGCTGGTCCCATTGGTCCCGTTGCACCGTCTGCACCTGCCGGTCCTATTGGTCCTGCTGGTCCCATTGGTCCCGTTGCACCGTCTGCAC
>NZ_JBWFBN010000003.1:0-234068 GCF_056326165.1 Saonia sp. | reverse complement strand
CAGGTATGGAACGGTCAAATGAAAAGAACAGAAATTACTTAAGTGAATATTGGGATTTGAATCATAAATCACTTGAACCCCTAAAGAATTTCTTGATTTTGAATTTATCTTTATAGGCTTTTGGCCTAAGAGAATTTTGGTAAAACAATAGGTGAGGAGAGCGGCCATATTCTAGAGGGCTCGCAATACAGTCTAATGACCTGTATAATGTTTAAAGAAGTTCAAAAGCAGTCTTAAGAGTTAGAATGCTTTCTAGAATATAGCGACTGAGCCGTACATTGTTTCTAAAATTATCTGTAAGCCTTGATTTTTTTGTTTCTTTTTTTATCAAGAAAAAAAGATAAAAGAAACGCTTGCTGGTTATAGTATTTAATTCCTATTTTACATAATGTTAAAAGTGCTAAAGAAAAGATTCAATCAAGACGAGAGGTTAGCAAGGGCTAAGAATTTTGCTCGGAGAGAAAATTTTAGCTGTTGCGACAAGCTGACGAGAATCTCGTAGAAAAAAATCTTGCAGACATTTCATCGAATACGAGAATTTTAAATGAATCTAAAAGGTTAGCATTTAAATGGCGTTGGCAAGCTCAGTATAAACTCAGGCAAGCGTTGGATAATTGTGTGTAAAATAAATTGCCAGAGCAATTTGATTTTATAAAACAATCGAGCGTTTGGTAGCGGCTATTTTACATAACGACTAATTATAGCTATCATTTGATTCAACCTTTGTGGAATTTCGCCAGCGCGCCATCATTCTTAAATATTGCTTCATCCACTGGATAAACCAATATTATAAAATGTACTATAATTTATATTATGTAAAATAGAAAGTTTTATAGATTGACAAACTACTCTCTTGTCCCTTTTGTATATTATATATAAATACTAATTTTAAAGTATGGAAAAATTAATAAGAGCTGTTCTTGCAGGTATTGGAGCCAAAAAAATTGGTGGCGGTAAATGTAGTTGTGTTGGTACTGTTGTGGTCTTTATTATTTTATATTGGCTATTGGGATATGTTTTTAAAGTATTCTAAACAAAAAGCCCAGTAATTAAACTGGGCTTTTATTATTCTATGTTTATCATTTGTTAGTTATCCAAATGAATTTCTTTAACTACTCCATTGGGATATGTCATTGTCGCTAAATCATCACATTCTCCATCTCCAAAATCAATATCCACGGTCAATCCATTTTTACTAAATGTTGCCGCACCTGTTGTAAAGTACGTGCATGACAAGTTACCAACAAGCATATCTGTAACATCAATGTTATAGGTATCATTATTAACTTTTATGGTCCAAGTGCCATCAACAGAAAAAGTGCTAGTTTCAAAACTTTCACCAAATTCAAACCCAAATTCCTTAGTACCATTCACGGAAATAACATCCTCATTTTCCATAACCACGGTCATATCACTGGTAACAGTAAATGCATAGGAGTTAGCTTCCATATTACTGTCAAATGAAAAACTTCTGGTACCATTGATTAATATATCTCCTACAGAGAAGTCTGTATAGGTAGCAGTAAAGGTTGTACTCCCCTCACCTTGACCATATAGAACCGTTATGGTTCCATTCATAAGTTTGCCATCCAATGCCGTACAATCCGTAAACGTTAGGGTAAAACCAGTTTCTCCATGAGCACCCTCATAGCATTCTGCTGATTTTTGGGTAGTTTTTCCTGAGATGGAATTAGCGTCAATATATACATCTGAAACAATGGTATCTGCTATTCCAGCAATATCATCGGCCTCTAGGACAGTTCTAACCTGTGCACCTGTTATTTCTTGTTCATTTATGCTCTCATTGTCTTTACTACAGCCAATAGCTAGAATTAAGGTAAACACATATAAGATTCTTGTAAAACTATTCTTTTTCATTCTTAGTAAGTTTTGATTACCTAGAATAAACGATTTGCTTCATTTTTTAGTGCATTTATACTTGTTTTATCGATGACTTGCCACTCTCGAACGCTTTTTAATGTCAACCCTACTCCAATTAAGCTGCTAGTTCTCCTATTGAACAGAATTGAACACTACTTTTTTGGCATTTTTTAGTACCTTTAAGAAGTTATAATCTAATTTTTTTATGAAAATCCAAAATTTTGTCCTGATAGCTCTACTCCTTGTTTTAGGAAGTTGTAAAAGCACTGGAGATACTGCAAAAATGAATATTCCAGTTGAGGAAACAGAAAAAAATACCATTACAAACCTACAACCAGAAATTTCTTTGGCCGATTATCTTAGACGTTTCTCAGGTGTTTCCGTACGAGGAAGTGGTTCAGACGTTTCCATTTTAATTAGGTCTGGCGGAAATTCGATTAATATGTCCTCTGAACCTATGTTTTTAGTCAATGGCAATCAATTCAATAGCTCATTTTCTGAATTGTCAAGTATTATTGCAGTCAATGATATAAAATCTGTTCGAATCTATAAAGATGCTTCTGAAACAGCATTTTATGGGGTTAGAGGTGCCAATGGGGTAATAGATATTAGGTTAAAGGATTAAGTAACGAAGAGTTCCAAGTTGTAGATCAAAAATACATACTTACTCCCCTCTTTTATTCGCAAACATCCAAGGGATTAGCTCTGGCTCATTAAAAGCTTTCGTAAAAGACTGCCCATGATTGGCTCCGTCATATTCTGTGTATTTAACTGTGGCTCCTGCATCTGTTAATAATTTATACATGGTTCTGGAACCTTCTACTGGATTACCCTCATCACTTCCTCCATGGAATATCCAAAAAGGGATATGCTTAATTTTTTCTACCTGATTTGGGTCCGAATACCCAGCCATTGGTACTGCGGCTGCAAACAAATCTGGTCTCCGAGCTGTATATTCCCAAGTGCCAAAACCACCCATTGATTTTCCAATAATGTAAACACGATCAGTATCTATGGGTAAATTTTTAATAAGAGAATCAATAAGCTCTAATGTTGCCGCCCCAGATTCTGAAGGTTCTGGGTTCATTGTATATGAACCGTCATCCCCTAGCCCCAAAAAAGGCGTTTCAGGTGTGTTACCTACCCATTTTGCCCATTCTTCATTAATAGTTTTATCAGAACATTGTGGTGCCAATACATAACTAGGGTATTTAGCCTGCATATTAGGTGCGACCAATGACATTTCATTCATAAATAATCCGGTGCTCTTATAGATTTGAGTGCCGTTATCAGTGCCGCGATCTCCCCTACCATGTAAAAAGACAACCAATGGCACTTTTTTTTGTTGCGCAGTTGGACTAAACAAACGGTATGGAAGTTCTAGATTGTTGGTGGCTTTAAAAGATTTTCTTGCCAATACACTATCTATATTGCTTGCCACCCATGCCAAGGTTTCTTCATTAGTTAATGCTTTCTGGAGCTCTTTCTTTTTGTTCTCTGTTTTACATCCAAAAATTATTGTAACAAATAGAAAGCACGCTATGAGTTTCTTGGTCATATAAAGTGGAATTTAAAGCCTTCTAATTTTAATGTTCTTATACCACACTTTTTGTCCGTGATGTTGAAACATAATATGACCAACTTTAGATTTTCCATAATCGGGGTTTTCACTAAACTTACTTTTTGCTAAAAGTGCATTAAGCTCATCTCCACCAATTACATATTCAACTACTTTATTACCATTTATCCAATGTTCTACATGGTTGTTCTTTACAATTAATTTTGCGGTATTGTACTCCCCAACTGGTTTTAGTTTTTTGTTTTTAGGGGTAATTAAATCATATAAGGAACCAGCTGAGCGTTTAGGGTCTTTATCATAGAAGTCAATATCATCTAAAATTTGAAATTCAAAATCATTTAACCAATTGGGACTGTTGCCATTACCTGCTTCCATATCAAATATTTCTTGAAGGTGAAAAAAGACACCACTATTTCCAGCTTTTGAAACTTTCCATTCAAAATTCAGTTCAAAATCAGTGTACATTTCTTTAGTAACAATGTCTACATTTTGCACATCGGTAATGGTGGAAATTGCACCATCTACAACTTCCCAAGCATCAGCTGGGAAGACATCCATTTTATACCCGCGTAGTTTATCTGTATTTTCTCCATCGAACAACACTTCCCATTCTTGGGAATTAGCTGTAAATCCAAAAAGTACTACTATATAAGTTATTAATAGGTTAGAATATTTCATATTGATACTTTTCTATTTGTTAGTATTCCATTAGTTGTATCGATTTAAAATCAATAGGATGGCTGTTGGATTGTAGAGAGACATACCCATCTTTTACCCTATCATCACCATCTACAATTAACGTTTTGCCAACTTCATGGTTGGGGTCATAAGTAGGGTTTTCATAACTTAAAATTTCTTCTCCATTGACAAAATGGGATATTTTACCGTCCTTAATATCAATTTCTAAGGTTACCCATTGGTCTCCATGAAATGTTCTTTTTACGGTTGCCGGGGTGCAATAAGATGTGTTTTTAGCACCATTGACTTCTACAAAAGTACCACCAGCGCAAATTTCCCCAACGGGCCTTTCATCGGTACCATTACCTCCATGAAGATTGTATTCTAGAGAAACAGGGAAAGCTTGATTTAAACCTACAGTTTCTGGTGATTGACAATGATATTGAACACCGCTATCTCTATACCCCCATTCCGGTGCACCAAGACAGGTTTCACCAACAAAACGATATTCCACTTTTAAGCGATAGTTAGTAAGTTTTTTATTAAAGTAAAGAGCACCAAATCTATTATTGAAATTGTCTTCATAGGCATCATATCTAATACTTAAAATACCATTTTCTACTCTAAAAGTATTTCCAAAATTCTCACCTAATTCATGACCTACAATTTTCATGGTCCATCCATCTAGGTCTTTTCCATTGAACAGACTGGTCCATTTACTAACTTCTTCTATTTGGGTTTCAGCTTCTTTGGGAGCTTCAGATTTTTTTCCCTTGCAGGAAACAGAAAAAAATAAAGAAAGGAATAAGAATGTGATTGTGTAGCGCATTGGTTTGGTTTTAGTTGATTGATACTAAAATACTAAAAACATGGTCGTTAGTTAAAAAATTAAGATATTATTAGCATTAGCAATATTCGAATAAGATGCTGTATATAATGATATAGAAATGTTAGAATATAATGGTTATTTCGGCGTCCAAAATGGATCTCCAGCCTCGATAAATTCAATTGGAATTTCTGTAATAAAATTTTTGAGCCATTCTGCACAGTAGTCCATTCCTGCTTCTTCAGAATTTGCATGGCCAATAATGATAAGTGCTTTCTTTTTACCTAGGGTCACGGCGTCACGTACATATTCTACGGTTTCCCATTCATGGGTTTCCCCTATAATAAGGACTTCTACATCATCTCTTTGCAAACTTCGTATTTGTGAAGTAGAACCAGCTGCGCCTAACACAAGTCCGACATTTGTAATTTTCATTTCAGGATTTCCAACAATTCGAATGGTTGGTGTACCAAAAGTTTCTTTTAGTTGACTCCCTAATTCGGCAATTGTTAATTCTGGTAATTTATATACATAAGGGCGTTGATGTTGTTCGTAATCACTCCAACCTAATTTACTTACAATTCCTTTAAAAACACCATCTGGTGATGTTCTATGTATGTGGTCATGAAACCTAAAAACCACCAAACCATTGTCCTTAATATATTTCTGTTTTGCTGCTACAATGGAATCTCCTTCAAACTGGTCTGTTGTATCATAATGATTATAAAAAGTGGGTTCATGGGTAATAATCATATTCAATCCCTTTTCTTTTGCTCTTTGCAATACATCCAATGTTGCTAAAAATGTGGTAGCTATACCAGTAACCTTCATTTGTGGGGTTCCACCCTTATAGGTGTCCACAGTTTCTTGACTCCATTCTACTGTTACATTCTCTTTTATTTTGGAAACAACATCATCTGCAGTTAACTCAGATTGTGCTTTACAAGAAGTACTTATCAGAATTAGTAAACCAATAAAAACATAAAGAAGTTTATTATTTTTCATAGTACATGTAATTACCTTAATACCTGGTTTAAAAATGCTATTATTTTTTGCGTGAATTCTGGTTGATAATAATCGGGCGAACCATGCCCTGCTCCATGCACCACCTCTAACTGGACCTTAACACCAGCTTTTTTAAGTGCTCCATGTAATTCGTGTGCTTGATTAATGGGAACTTGGTTGTCTTGGTCACCATGTGCAATAAACATTGGTGGGTCCATGGCATCTACTTGATAAACAGGACTTGCTAACTTTGCCAATTCTGGAGCCATATCCACAGGTTTACCCAATAAGACTGCAAGTGCTGGAGCTCTTACACTAATTCCATGCGGTGTTGATTGTTGTAGAATGGTTAAAAAATTTGAGGGGCCATATAAATCGATTGTTGCTTGTACATCAGAACTTGTGTCAAGATGGTTCCCTAAAGTTCCTTCTAAGATTGTATTCCCATTAACAGTACCTATTAACGCTGCTAAATGCCCTCCTGCAGAAGAACCAGCTATAACAATTTTAGTTGCATCATAACCATACTTTTTTTTGTTGGCTCGTAAATACCTAATAGCAGCTTTAATATCATGAATCATTGCAGGGAATGGCGCTTCAACACTCAATCTATAATCTATACTGGCCAGGGCATACCCATTTTCTAGAAGTCCTTTTGGCGGATTTTCTTTAGAACCGGAATGCCAAGCACCACCATGTACCCAAACCACCAAGTGTGGGTTAGGGTTGTTTTCTGGCAGGTAAATATCCATTAGTAGCTTTCGCTCTCCTATTTCAGCATAAATAACATCTTTGTGTTGTTGGGAAAAAACAGAAAGGCTCATAAAACAAAGAACAACCCCCGTTTTTACAAGCCTTAAACACTTAACTATTCTAATAGAATTCAAAACTTATTTTTTGATTCCTTTACCAGTAGCTGCCCAATAGATTCCTCCATATAAATGTTGTAAGAACATAGGCTCGCTATAAACACCCGAAATATGACCTAAACCTGTGAAGAAAGAACGTCCACCATCAAATTCATGATACCATGCGATTGGATGGTAACCCATACCTTCTCCAATATTATCTCCCCACTTTGCATATGGTTCATAAGTGGTTTCATCTAATGTTAGCAAAACATTTACTTCTGAGTAGTCCTCTTCTAAGAATTCATACCATTCATCTGTCCACATAAAACGTTTTGGGAAAACTTCCATTCCTGGGAAATTAGCATCGGCCACATCTAACATGGCAGTTTGTTGAGCTGGGTGGATTTTGAACATTTTCCCTACTAATTGATTGTACCATGGCCAGTCATACTCCGTATCAGAGGCTGCATGAATGCCAACATATCCTTTACCAGATTGAATGAATTTTTCAAATACTGCCTGTTGCTTATCATTGAGTACATCCGAAGTCGTATTTAAAAACACAACAACATCAATATCTTTCAAAAAGTTTTCAGTAAAGCAACGATCTGCATTTTCTTCCCATACCAAATCAAAATTATGGCGTTCTGCCAACCCACGCATTGCAGTAACACCATCATAGATGGAAGCATGGTGCCATCCAGCTGTTTTGGTGAATAAAAAGACCTTGAATTGTTTTTGTGAGAATGCCTGAAATGCGAATAACGTACATATAGCAATGGCAAAAAATGTTTTTTTAGAGTTCATAATTTAAGTTTTTAGTTTATTGTTTTGTGAGTATTGCTGCCCAACCACCTCCGGGAGCCAGTTTTATATTTAAAGACGTTGTGTTGGTAACGTCAAGATTTTCTTTTTTGTAATCCTGAGCATAGCGATTAGCATTAACACCATCTTTCATGATTTCCGCATGGTAATCTCCATCAGAAAGAAAGGAAAGGTCAACATTAAGTTCTCTTTCTGCCCAATCTGTCATAGCACCTATATACCAGCTATCCCCTTTTCTTCTTGCCATAAGCACATAATCACCAACCTTTGCATCTAATGCAATAGTTTCGTCCCAAGTAGTTGGCATTTTACTGATGAATTCTGTTGATTCCGCTTCTTTTAAATAGGTTGATGGTGAATCGCACAACATCTGTAAAGGACTTTCATAAATAACATACATTGCCAGTTGATGGCAACGCGTTCCTAAACTCATAGGACGAGGGAAGACCATTCTAAAATTGGCAAGTTGAGCATTTATCATAGCACCTGGAGTGTAATCCATGGGACCAGCAACCATTCTTGTGAACGGAAGTGTAACGTTATGTTCTGGAGAAACATCTGCACTCCATTTATTATTTTCATTTCCTTTTACACCTTCATACGATATCATATTTGGGTAAGCCCTACGCAAGCCAGCTGGCTTGTATGCCCCATGATAATCTATTAGCATTTCATATTTTGCAGCCTCTTTTACCACACGTTCATAGTAGTTAACCATTTGTTGGTCCGCACGCTGCATAAAGTCGATTTTAATGCCTTTTACGCCCCATTTTTTATAGAGTTGCAACGCAGCATCTAAGTTTTGATCAATGGGTTTCCATAAGGACCATAAAACAATACCTACGTTTTTTTCCTTGCCATAATTTACAAGGACCGGCACATCAATTTCTGGGTTAGATTCTAGAACATTGGTTGTGGTTTTGGACCAACCTTCATCCAGTATTATATAATCTAGCCCATATTTTGCTGCAAAATCAATGTAATATTTATACGTATCGGTATTATCTCCAGATTTAAAATCTACCCCATAAATATTATTTGCATTATACCAATCCCAAGCAACCTTCCCTGGTTTTATCCAATCTGTACTTTCTAGTTGAAGTGGACGTGCAAGTTTATATACCAATTCGCTTTCCAAAATTTGTCTATCATCATCCGTAATTACAAATGTTCTCCAGGGAAAGCTTCTTTTTCCTGAAGTTTTAGCGATATAATCTTCAGAAATAATTACCTCATTACGGTCTTCTGCTCCTGGTGCCGGTTTTGCTTCTTTAACAGCTTTTGGAAAACTAGCTGTAAATCCATTACCATTGGTTCCATAAAGAAACATTCCTGGATAGTCATACAAATCAGATTCTGTTACTACAATTTTTACATCATCCACTTCCATTAAGGCAGGAAGCGAAGCAAATTTTGATGTTGAAAGTGTATCTATTTTGGTTGGTATGTATGCTCTTTCGTAATGCGAAACTAAGGTTTCCTCTTCTGGAAAAAGACTGGTTGTATTAACTGGAAAATTTATATCCGCTATTTCATTCTTAATCGTAATTTCTTTACCCAATTTGGTTATAAAACGATAGGCAACACCATCATTATAGGCTCTAAATTCTACAGAGAAACCATTTTTAAAGGTCAAGGTCAGTTGTTTGTACTTATCCTCTATTGTAGCATTTTTTTGAGCTATAACTGGTTTTATGGAACTATCCGTAAAGGTTTCTACTGCTTTCCTTACGATAGCACTATGGCCCAAAATTTTACCACTACCAAGCTCCAATGCAATTTCACTTTCAGTAATAACTTCTTTTCCCTTGTATGAGACCGACCAATTAAGTTTTGGTACAATGTTTACTGATATTTTTAAATTTTCATCATAAGAACTAAGCGTGTAATCCTGTGAAAAAAGATATGTGGAGCTATATAAGCACAGCACCACTAGCCAAATCATTTTTTTGTTCATGTTAAATAGTTTACTTGCTAAGCTCGTAGGCTGTTAATCCGTTTTTATAAAAAGTTGGAATCAATAACAAGTTTTTTTCTTGAATAAATTCAATATCCGCCGCTCCAATTTCTTCTGCACTTGTATCCAACAAAATCTTTTTGCTCCAATCTGCATTTACTAAATGTATTTGCCCTTGCCAGCTAGAGACTAAGTACGACCCGTCCCCTACTGCTTCAATACCATCAGGGTTTTCTATCCCTTCAGTTTTTACAGTAATCTCATTAGTGGCCAAATCTACCGTATTCAACGTTTTGTCATTCCATAAAGCCATTAAAAAGGTGTCGCCGTCGCTCAGTAATCCATTAGGCCCCGCTAAACCTTCCAAGAGTTTGGTAGCTGTGCCATTTTCATAAATAAAGAAGTTTCCTCCATTAGAATCGCTTATATACACTTTGCCATCTACGGTAGTTGTAATATCATTTAAGAAAACGGAACCTTCAATTGGGATTGTTTTAGAAACTTGGCCAGCTTCAATATCAATTTCAACTAAATTGGTAATATCTGTAACATATAGTTTATTCCCAACAATGCCTAGTCCTTTTGGGGCATCTAAACCAGAAATCCAGTTTACTTCAGTTATTTCCCCATCTAGGTTCACTTTTGATATGAACCCAACTCCGTCAGCTTCATCTGGAACACCAGCTATGTTAGAAACATAGAGAATATCTCTTTTGCTATCATAGATAACAGATTCTGATGTTGTTAAAAGGGTATCTGTTGTCCATTTAAGAGTTAATGCAGCTTCCTTTATTTCTTCTACCTCAGAAACAACAGTTTCTGCTTTTTTCTTTTCTTTACACGAGCCAAATAGTACAACTACTATTAAGGCAAAAGCATTTAAGTACTTCATCTTTTTAGGTTGATTATTGTTAATAAAAAAATTTAGAATCAATTAATGATGATGGTCTGAATTCTCATAATGTTCTTTAATAAGATTTCTTCCAAAATCGCCATCAAAATCTCTCCAAACAGCGTGGATATGATTCGCATTGTTTTGCGAATTGTCAAATTCGATTAAAAAAGTCTGTCCTTGAATTCTATAGTAATGTGCTTTGCCCAATCCCACTTCTTTGGCACCGGCCCACGCAAAGTAAATGTCAGCAAGTTCTTCGGATTCAATTTTAGCGCCCCTTTCAACCGCCACTTTATCCGGAGCAGAAGAAATATACTCATTGATTAACTGGAATACCATTTTTTGTTGAATAGCATCCAAATCTGATACAGCGATGCCCTCATTCTCCATTGGTGAAACCTCAGTTTTGTTAAGGGATAAAATGTCATTATAAGTAGAATCTTGGATTATGGCCTTCTCTTGTTGTTCCTCGTTAAGAAGGTTGATGAGTTTTATGCCTAAATCTTGCTCATCTACCAAAGAACGATGCCCTTTTCGTGGACCTTCCATCACTACGGCAGGGTTTGCACCAAAAAACATGGGTACATACGTAACTTCATCACCACTGATGGTAAAATTTAAAGAAACATGATGTCCTTCAAAAGCCCAACTCCATGGTTTTTCAGAATTTGGCTCTCCATAAAATGTAGTATAATAGCGCCCTGTATCTCTAAAAACATGATCATTGGTAAGGTCGCCTAATATGCCTTCAACTTCTATGGCACCCATAGCCTTTTCATACCCACTAGCGCTTAGATAAGTTTTTAATAGTTTGTGAACTAATTCTTTTTGAACATCCGTTAGTTCTTTTAAAGGAATCCCTTCACGCTTGAACATAGTTGACGGAAAAAAGTGCCAGTCTGTTCTTAGTGAGTCATTTTGCTTAAGCAAGGTCTTTGCTTTTTGTTCAGCATCAAGAGAATTTAAAAATAGGGTTGCAATATCATCAGGGGCGTTATCTTCTGTTTTTTTCTTTTGAGCACAACTTGTTGATAAAAGAACAGAACATAATAAAAATGCAATATAGTGTTTCATTAGATTGGTTTTTGTTATTTAAAAGTTTTGGTTTTTGGATATTTAATAAAAAATAAAGGTACAAGTTAGTTTTTTAGAAAATAAGAAGCATCAATTTAAACGTTCTTTTAACACTTTATCTTTTGAGCATAAAAAACCCGCTTTGTTCAAAGCCATCTTCCAAATTTGCTATATACCAATAAGTGTCTGAAGGCATCATTTTCCCGTTAAAAGTTCCATTCCAAGATTGGCCGGCCAACAGTTGTTTTAACAGCTTGCCATATCTGTTAAAAATAAAGACTTGGGTGATTGGAAAGTCCGTATCCTCGGTTACTATCCATAAATCATTGATACCATCATTATTTGGTGTGAAGAATTTTGGAAGGACTACTGATGGTTCTATTAATTCCCCTTCCACTGTAAAAGCCTCTATACAATTATGGGCAATCTCGTCATCATTGTATGGCACTAGGGTCACAACTATTCTTTGCCCTTCTGGCAATGGATTTGTAAACTCAAAACTAGTTACGTTTCCTAAATCTGCATTGTTAACAATGTCCACACCACCGGTTGTAGTACCAACAGATAACAAATAACCAGTAGCATCAGCCACAGGAAACCAAGACAATCCGGTAGTTGTAGAAACACCTATTTCTCCATTTCTTGGAGAAATCAATAGTGAACACTCCAATGGCAGAGGTGGCGGAGGGGCATCACCAGTTCTAAATGAAATAGGGGTGCATCCTACGGCAGGGCCATAACTGTTATACGGAATCATGGTCACAAAATAAAGTGTATTCGGCTTAAAATCTGGCGGTTTATAATTAGTGCCATTACCAACATCCACATTGTCCAAAAGTCTAACGCCACCAACAAAATTTTCTTCAATCAACATTCTGTATCCAGTTGCACTAAAATCTCTTATCCATGTAATATTAGCAGTAACCGACACCAAGGTTGCACCATCGGTAGGGTCTATAATGTTTGTGCATCGTGGAGGGGAAATTGCAATTGTTGAAAATCTGAATTCCATACAATTTGTTGCAGGCCCAAAGGAATTTACGGGAGTAATATTGACATATATATTACTAATTGGAGGTAAGTCCGAAACAAAAGTATATGCAGTTACATTACCAACATCTAAATTGTCTACTATGTCCGTGGCTCCAGATGCAGTACCTACTGTTAAAATATAACTGGTAGCGTTAGGGGAAACATCCCATTGGATAACAACATCAAGAGGGACATTGAACTCAAAATTTACCGGAAAACTAAGCTGAGTGCAATCTGGTACTTGTGCAGCTCCTTTTATAGAGATAATGCATAACGCAATATATAAAAAGAACCTACCTGCCATAACTACATGAAATTGCTAAGTTTTATTAATCCATATCCTCTAAAAGCTTTTTAAAACCCAAAGCAACCCCATTGGTCCAACCAAAACCATCTTGAGTTTTATACTCACCACCTCCAGAAAGTAAGCTGGTGTCCTCTACATTGTATTTCTCCATCATTTTACCAGTATTCTTATATACTTTTTCATTAATGAGCAACCATCTTTCCATTATTTCCTTTGCTTCACTCTTATACCCATACTCAAGCAATCCATTCACAGCAATCCATTGTAATGGTGCCCACCCATTTGGAGCATCCCATTGTTGTCCAGTGTTTTTAAGAGTGGTTAACAAACCTCCATCCTTTAAAAAGTCGTTCATTAACCTATTCCTTACATCTTTAGCTTGTTCTGGGGAAGCTACCCCAAAGAATAATGGATAAGCTGCAGCTAGTGTTTGCTCATCTGTTGTGGATTTTAATTTGAAATCATAATCCATAAAAAATGCCAGTTCATTGTCCCAAAACAAATCGCGTATAATTTCCTTTCTGGCGGTTGCTTTTTCTTGATATAAGGTTTGATTCTCTTTATCTCCTTTTAAACCATACCCATCAGAAATTTTCTTTTCCATGAAGTATATAAGACAGTTTAAATCTACAGGTAAAATTGTTGTCGTTGTAGTGGAACCAAAGTCATCTGCACCATACCACCGGCTGGAATAATCCCATCCAGAAGCTGCTCCGGACCTTAAATTATTATAAAGTAATTCTTTTTCTTCTAGAGTTTTTAATTCACTGGCTAAATGAACATCTTCTTTATAAGCCTCGGGTCTTGGGGTGTATTTATTGTCCCAATATCTATTTAAAGTGCGATTTCCATCAAGTTTAACAACTTGTTTTATAGCTTGGCTATCTAATGACACTTCAGAAAACCCAGACATCCAAAATTCATATTCCTTTATCATTGTTGGTAAGTACTCCAAAAGAAGTGTGCTATCATTTTTGGATAAAGCATCAACCATAACACTATAAAATGGAGGTTGTGAACGAGAAAGGAAGTAATCACGTGTGCCATTAGGTATAAAACCAATGGTGTTTATAAGGTGACTAAAATTGTCTACCATATCTTTTGCTAATTCATTTTCTCCGTCAACCAATAGCCCTTCCATGGTGAAGTAACTGTCCCAATAATATATTTCTTGAAAACGTCCGCCAGGAACCACATAATCATGCGGCAAAACTATTCTTGATGAGTGCGTATATATAGAATCTGGATTTCGGGTTAATTTTCCCCACATAGCACTAATATGCTCATACATGGTTTTGGTTGTATCAGTTTTAAACTCCAGCGCTTTCATAGAATTATCAACAAAATTCTCCTCAACAAAATTCTTTAAGTTGAAACCGACTTCCTTTTTCTCTTTTTCGTACAGAGAAACCAATTCTGCGTGAGACTTTATAGGCAATAAATCAACAAAGGTTTTAGAGTCTTCATAAATAGCGGCAGTCTGAATGTCTTTGAACAATTGCGTTTCATAAAAGTTAATTACTTCTATTTTTTTTGCAGACTCAGTTTTGCAAGCTATTGTAATAGTAAATAAAAGGATAAGCGTAATACGGGTAATTTTCATAGGTTTTTTTTAGTGGGGTCAAATATAATCCATATTTTAATATAGGGTTAACTAGATTAATCGTATACGATATGGTATTTTTGATGTATGATTCAAAAAGCAAACTTTAGAGATCAAGTAAGACAACACCTGTTGAATGAGATGCAAAAAGGTGAACTGCACCTTGGAAAGACTATTAACCTTGCTGCATTAGCAAGAAAATTGGATGTGAGTGTTACTCCTATTCGTGAAGCTTTAACGCAGCTTCAACAATCACAGGTTATTAAAGCAATTCCTAATAGAGGTTTTATAATTTCTGAATTAAACTCATCTGAGGCAAAAAACATATACGAACTTGTGGCCAATATGGAGGCCTTGGCTTTGGAAGAATCAGAGTTTGATGAAGTGGGAATAACACAACTTAAAAATCAACAAAAAATTTTTCAAAATTCTAACAGTCCGTTAGAGCAGGTGAATGCAGATATGGAGTTCCACCGATTATTGACAAGTAACTATAAAAATAATATTGCCCAACAAATAATTTTGGACCTTAAGACCCGTATCTTTTTTTATGAAAAGGAATTGGCAAAGAATACTGAGTTTTACAACAATGCCCATAACCAGCACGACTCTATGATTAATGCAATTGAAGATAATAACAAACCTACGGCTGCATTGATTTTAAAAATGAATTGGCTACAAAGTTTAGGGTATATGCAGAAGTTAATGGTGCCAGTAACAACATAAGGATATTGACTTTCTAATTTAACCAATAGGTCAATTTTAGGGTTAGTGACCAACTTTTTCCATCATAAGGTTCCAATAAATGGTTGTTTGTGTAAACTATGAATAAATCCGAAGCTGGTTTGTATCGCCATTGAAAGCGTGAATTCCAATTAAAGTTTTTTGATTGTTCATTGTATTGAAACAGGTTGGCAAAAAATAATTTGTTAGTGAGTGTAACATCCACTTCAGAGCCAATTAACCAAAATTCAGTTGTATTCCATGGTTCAGGTAATTTAATATTGTTATAGCTTAAATTGGATGTTAAACTTACATAGGGTTGAAAACGATATCCAATTTCAGTAGTAATATTTGTCCTGTTCCCATCTAAATAATATCCTCCAAACCGTCCACCCAAAGTATATGTAAATACACTTTGTGGTTTGGAATTGTATTCAAATCTCATAGCGTTCCAACTGTGTTTGGTTCCAGTATCAAGTAACTCTTTCCCAGAACGTGTAGGGTCAAAAGGTTCCAATAATTCCACATACTCATCAACTACATCTATCGTTAGGCTACTTCGATTTCTAAAATTCAGTCCATATTGTATGCTGCTTTGGTTATCTGTTTTTTTCATCTTTTCATTAAAAAAGTAACTAGTGTTCAATACAGGACCATGACTTAATATGCTTCCTTTTTTGTGAAAGAACAAATGACCAATAAATGATTGCATGTTTATATAGCCATTCCTTGGCACAAAGCCCACTTCTGCTGTATACCTCTCTCCTACTGATTCTTCCTGGATTCGCCAATTCCATTTTCGGCTTTTATATTCCAGATGCGAAGCTTGAGTGATTCCGTTTCCAGTTTTATTGGGCGAAAAGGATTTAAGCACAAATGCCTTTCCAGTCCATAAATTATTAGCAGAAGCTAAATTATATTCCAACCCAACATTCCTGTTAAATTTTGGATATACTGTTCTTAAAGAATCTGTGTCCTGTGGGTAGCGCAATGATTCTTTGTCCACAAACATTAGGCCTATACTAGATCTGCTAAAAACTTTTCTTTGCAGTGATAACACCCCAAAATTTTGATTAGGCAAACCAATGGCATCGATACTGGCGGTTTGCATATCCATTACTCCCAAACGCCAGTTTTCATTTAGATTTCCACTTATCCTAGCTCCAGCTCTTATAGGGACTCCAAGCCCTATACGTCTTGAGAAAAAAGGACGGATGGTAGGGTAGCCAAAATTGGCGAACAAGTCGCCATTCTCTAAAAAGAATTGTCGCTTTTCTGGAAAGAACAGTTCAAACCTGTCCAAATTTGCTACTTGACGGTCCACTTCTACTTGGGAAAAATCAGGGTTGACGGTTAAATCCAAATTAAGGGAAGAAGTCAAGCTTATTTTTACATCCCCCCCAACTTTAATTTCATTGGATTCCTGTCCTTCTATATTTTTATCCAAACCACTCAAAACATAAGGTATTACAGATATATTGGTTCCCGGGGATGGTGGTGGCCTATCCCATACCAAAACGCCTGAATATGCCATGGATGATGTTGGAAATTGCCTAGGAACAGGTGTCCAACTGGACTTTTCACTTGCCTTAAGATCCAACCTGCTAAAATTAATTCCCCATTCTTTTACCCCATCTTTGTATCTAATTGATTTAAATGGAAGAGCCATTTCAAAAACCCATTTATCATCTTCCCTTACAACTTGAGAAACCCATTTACTGTCCCAATTTAAATCTATTCGACTACCTTCATACATGGTTCCATCCCATTGCGCCCCAGCTGCATTGGACCCAAAAGAAAACCCAGTGGTCTGGTTGTTGAATGGGTCTAGGAAAAATAAAAAATTATCGTTTTTGCCAAATGAAAAATCCCGTCGTAAGGATTCAACATAGTTGGGATTAGGAGTGCTGTTATAAAATGTTGCAACTAGATAGATATTTTTATCATCATATGCCATGCGAATTTCAGACTGTTCATTTGCTTTACCTTCATCCATAGGTAAGACCATAAAAAAGTCATTGGCTGCATCTGTATTTTTCCAAGCATCATCATTTGCAATACCATCAATAACAATTGGAGAGGTAGCTTTGCGAATGTTTAACCGAAAATTTTCATTCTCTTTTTGAGCATTTAAATTGAACACAAACAGACTCACAAATAAACATTTAATAAAGGTATTCATAAAAAAAATGTAGTTGTTGTGAGCTGTCTTGGGGAAACTCTTGTTATTAATTTTAAAAGTAGCTATTTTAAATAGAAATATGGTTCAAAAAAAAGTTAGCAACAAACAATTGAATATAAAACAACATTTTTAATTATTGTACGTTTTTATTATCCCATAATAAACTCATTATGCAATATCTTAATAAAGAAATTGAAACCCTGGCCAAGAGAAAAGCATCTAAATCACTTGTTAAAAAACAATACTCCTGCGGTATTTTTCAAGATTTAGGAAAAACCACCATGGGTGTTGAAGAAGGCGCCAATACCAACTCTTTGTAAGTTTATAGTTTTGGAAAAAGGCTTTCGTCCAATCCAGGAATAAGCCTCAATGCATTTCCGTAGTACACTTTCTTTAGAACAATGTCTGGCAGCCCAAGTCCGTACATAGCCCAGAACGCATGATATTTCTTGTAGTACGGAAAGTACTCATCTTCTGTTTCCAAAACTCTAAAATAGGTCGGAAACTCTTCAGGTTTCCAACTGTCTTTTCCAAATAGGATTCTATCTTGATATTTTACAAAAAAGGCATATGCCTGCTTAGGCTGTCTACCCAATTCTGCAATTACAGCCGCTATGCCCACATTCATATTTGGAATCTCATCCATTAACGCACTTAGTTTACCCAAGTCATTGGCAAACCATCCCATGTGAGCATTTATGAAATTGGTATTTGGGTGTTTTTTAAACATGTTATGTTGTTCTGCAATGATTTGCTCCCAAGGAGCAGGGTCGGTTGCAGAACGCTTTCTTCTTGGGTGTGTTTTGAGCTCCAACCAACGTTCATTATAACTGTCCATTTCATCCCAAAAAGGTTTAGGGTCAGCGGCATGAATCAACACAGGAATGCCCAATTCCCCACATTTGGCCCAGATGGCATCCAATCGAGCATCATCTATAGTCAATCGGTTTCCATCAATGTCTTTATTGTACAACCCAAGACTCTTATATATTTTTAACCCCTTAGCTCCATTTTTTACATCAGCTTCTAACTGGGTAACTGCTTTTTCTGTCCACCCAGGAGTTCCCACACCGTCAAAATTAACATTTGCAAAAACTACAAACCTGTTTGGGTAAGTTTCATTGATGTGTTTTACTGCATTGGTGATTCTATCACCATTTCCACCACTTAGATTCACCATAATGCCCTCATTTAAACCATCCATTAGCTTTATCAATTCTGATAAATCTCGTGTGTCCATAGCTCGTTGATGACTATGAACATCTATAAATGGAAATTTGGCTTGCATTTTTTCATTTGTGGGCACAACCAATGTAGAAGTTGGATTGTATTCCTCAAAACCCATTTCTTGGGCCGTAGATTGAAATATAGCAAAGAATGAAAAGATTGATAATAACTTTAATTGGTTGATTAATTTCATTTTAAGGTGTTTAATTTAATTTATTACTTTAATATATTTTGATACATTTCTTTTGTGTCTATATCCTGTGTTTTTCCATCGGAATCAATGCACAGGACAATATCTTCATACTTCTCTAATAACTTTTTCGCGCCACTATCTCCTTCTAGGCTCAATAGCTCTTCAAAATACTTTGAATTAAAAATTGCAGGAACTCCTGCCCTCTTAATGTATTTTGTTGCTGTAATTCCTATATTAAATTCATTGTGCTTTCTAATTAGTTCATTGATATAATCCACATCAATTAAAGGTTGGTCTGCCAACATAATTAAGCATCCATCATATTGATTATCAGTATCCATTAAATATTGAACACCACAGGAAATAGAGCTTCCCAATCCCTTTTTCCAGTTTTTATTATCTATGAATTGAACATCATCTGCCTTAAATTCTTCTTTGATTAAATCACTTTTGGCCCCAACAACTACATAAACATTTTGAGAGCACGCATAGGCCGTATTTATAGCATTCCCAAGCATGGTAGAATTCTTCCATGGCAATAATTGCTTAAGTTCCCCCATTCTTGATGCCGAGCCAGCTGCTAAAATTAAAATTGCAATATTTCTATTTGTATGTTGCATTAACTATGAATGGTTCCCTGTCTGTTCTTTAAATTAATGGGTTGTCTTTCTCGTATAACGGAAAGTATTTCTGACATCACAGAAATAGCTATTTCTTGTGGTGTTTCCGCTCCTATGTCCAAACCAGCCGGGCCATGGATGCTATCAAAAAAGGCATCATCTATTTCTGGACAATATTCCAAAAATTCATTTAGTAATTTTTCTCTTCGCCTAGCTGGACCCAATATCCCTAAATACGATGGTTGCCCATTCTTTAGTGCTATTAAATACTTTAAGTCTTTCACATAACTGTGTGTCATTAAGACCACAAAAGTTTGCTGGTCTAGGGTAGGTTTATATTCCTCTGGCGCAATGGTAATAAGCTCTTGGGCTCCCGAAAAATAGCTAATGTCCTTTTCTTCCATGGGCGGTGCAACAATGGTTACCTCCCATCCTGTGAGAGAAGCATAAGTGCATAATTGAACAGCATCGTGTTCAGCCCCTATAATTATGAGTTTGTAGCAAGGCTCCAATTCTTGTTCAAAAACCTGCAATGCTTTATTGATTTGATTTTCCTGTAACGAAAAACGTTCATTCATAAAATTAAAAACCGAACCATATTCTGCATCTATGCTGTCTTTTCTTTTGAAATGAGAAGAAATATTGAACGAACTACGAGTGCCGATGGCTTCATTAAAAGCAGTCAAAAGAGCATGTTTAGGAGCAAAAGGCTCTATCAATATATATAGAATGCCCTCACAGCCCAATCGATACCGACCATCGTATGTCATTACTTTCGGAATACCCGTCTTAAAAACGGATTCTGATTGGCGGAACACTTCTTTTTCAACGCAACCACCGCTCACAGCCCCTACTGAAGTTCCATTCTCCATAATAAGCATACGAACACCTGGTCTACGGTATGAAGATCCTTCTAAAGCAACTACGGTAGCCAATACAGTTTTTAAACCATTTTCTTTGGCCGTTACGTAGGCTTTAATAATTTTCTTGAGTTCGTGCGTCATACTTACAAAATGCTGCGTGTGGCTACAAATGGGACTGTTTCTCCTTTTTTGTATGGGTCTGTTTTTGGTTTTAGTTTTATGAATCCGTTAGATTTTACCAAACTGGTTAAATCCCCAGAGCCATTTCCAAGCACTAATTCAGCTATTAATTTACCATCTTTTAATTGCGCGTTGGCTCTGATAAAACGTGTTAAATCACCCTGAATATCAATACTCTCATTTAAAATTACATCAATTTTAGGAATGGGGAGTCCTAATGTTTTGTTAAACCAGTCTTTAAAGTATATATGATAATTAGCAAAAGTTGATGCTGGGTTCCCCGGAAAAGAGAATACAACACTATTGAACTCTTTTTGTATTCCAAACCAAAATGGTTTACCTGGTCGTTGTAAAACCTTATGAAACACCTTCTCTACCCCTAAAATTTCCATTACTTCTGGGATGAAATCGAATTTCCCTTTTGACACACCTCCGCTTAAAAGTAGCACATCATTTTCTTTTAAAGCCTTTTTCAACGCTTTTTCAATAGCAGGTTTATCATCCTGCAAGTGCAGTGTGTTGGGGATAATTCCCAGTTCCGACAAAGTTGCAAACAATGTGTGCACGTTGGATTTTCTAATTTGATGAGGCAAAGGGTTTTTGTTTACTTCCACCAATTCATTCCCTGTAGAAATAATGGTGATTTGGGGTAATTTCTTTACCAACACTTCTGATTTGCCAACTGAGGCCAGCACTCCGATTTCTGCGGCTTCTATTTTTGTGTTTTTTTGCAGTACTACCACCCCTTGTTTTTCATCATCTCCTTTGTAATGAATATTTTGACCTAGAACAGGAATTTTATTGATAGTTGCCTTTCCATTTTCTATAGTAATATGCTCATACATGACCACCGTATCTGCATTGTACGGCACCACTGCCCCTGTCATAATTTCAACACAGCTATTGGTGGACTTAAGATTAAAAGGAGGTGTTCCGGCTGCTATAACATCTTGAATATCAAAAATTTCAATATCTTTTTCTATTGCTTGATAAGAAATGGCAACGCCATCTTTTGTAGAGCGGTTAAAGGGCGGAAAATCTCTATCGGCCACTACATTTTCATCTAGTATGCGATTAGTCGCATTTTGAAGTGGTACCATTTCACTACCATAGCTTTGACTATGATTTAGTACTTTTTGATATGCTTCATTAAATGAAATCATAACCAAGGAAATAATTCCATATACGAGTTAAGACCACCAGTAACATTGAAAAACTGACCATTTAGTTGTTCTTGTAGTATTTCAACAGCAGTTTGACTCCGTTTTCCAGACTGACAAAGAAGGTAAACCGGTTTGTTTGTATTGATTTCCAATAGCCTTTCTTCCAATTCCCCCAATGGAATATTTTTGCTATGCTCTATTTTATAGGAATTAAACTCTTCTTGAGTTCTAACATCTATAATTTGTATGTTTTTTTCTGAAGAAATTAAGCTTTGCAGTTGGTCTGCAGTTATATGTTGCACAACAGTACAGCTACTATTTTCATATGAATCCCGTAGTTGAGCGATTAATAAATTATCAGGAATCACATTGAAATTTATTTTATTAATAGATTGATTCAACCCATTGTATAGTAATAATTTACCGTTCATTACTTCATCTATTGATGTAATTATTTTTATTACCTCTAAAGCTTGAAAATTACCTACTATTCCTGGTATAACACCCAATACGCCATTC
The DNA here is from genome assembly GCF_056326165.1 of Saonia sp. Classification (NCBI taxonomy): domain Bacteria; kingdom Pseudomonadati; phylum Bacteroidota; class Flavobacteriia; order Flavobacteriales; family Flavobacteriaceae; genus Saonia; species Saonia sp. The sequence continues at coordinate 211,885 of NZ_JBWFBN010000003.1, read as the reverse complement.
TCATTACAATTTGGAATTTCCTTTGTTGTTGGCATTTTTGGAAATAGGCATCTGTATGTTGGCCCACCCTGATAATTAAATACACTTACCTGCCCTTCGAACCCATGCAAAGCACCATAAACGAATGGTTTTTTAAGAATAACGCAAGCATCATTGATAAGATAACGAGTAGGGAAATTATCCGAAGCATCCACTACTATATCAAACCCTTCAATAATTTCCAAGGCATTATCTTTGGTCAAAAAGGAATCAAAAACCAAGAATTCCGTACTAGAATTCTGAGCTCGTAATTTTTCTAAGGCAACCTCTAACTTTTGTTTTCCAATATCACCCTCAGCGTATAAAACTTGACGTTGTAAATTGGTCAATTCCACTGTATCTTGCTCCACTAGTCCCAGAATGCCCACACCCATGGCGTTTAAGTACTGTAAAACAGGAACTCCCAAACCACCAACACCAACAACAAGCACGCGTGCATTTGCAAGTTTTTGTTGCCCTTCTTCACCAAACTCTTTAAGAGTGGTTTGCCGTATGTAGCGGTTTATGCTCAAACAGTTGCTAATTTTAATAATACTTTATTGTATTCCTCTTTTGAATTGGCATTGATAAGGATATCATCATTATCTGGATGTATCAACGCAACATCAGAATTAATCAAAAATTTGCGTGGACAGGTACTTGTTCCGTTCTTAAGATGTTCAATGGAGCCCCGTAGCCCTTTTGCTTCCCAAATAGCGGCTAAAGGCTCTGGTAAACCACTTTCTTTTGTTGCAAAAGCTGTAGCTGCCTTTTTGGTTATTCTACTAGAAACCAGCTGGTTTAGCCCTTTTAAATCCATTAATGGTAAATCACAGGCCAATACCAGCCACGAAGCTTCTGGATGCAATTTATGAGCTGTTAAAATGCCATTATATGGACCTCTAAACTCATTGGAATCTATAATGCAATTCATGTTATTAGGAATTACACCTGCCTGTTCAGAACGAATACTAAGAAAAGTTTTATCACAAACCTCATTTAATAAACTATACATGTATTCGCGTTGTGGAATTCCATGATAGTTAATTTCACCCTTATCCTCCCCCATTCGAGTGCTTTTTCCACCCGATAATACCAATCCGTATAATTTTGAAGTTTCTTTCATAATTTTAAATTGTATTGTCATTGCGAACCTCTGAAAGAGGTGTGGCAATCTCGCCATCATTTAGTGCAATTTATTAAAAGATTACTTCGTCTTCCATCCTCGTAATGACAAATTTAATCAACCTCCAATGGAGGTCATGGAACTTTCAAATACTGATTTATGCTCCTTTTGAGCGTCAAAACCAGTTTTTGCTCTACTGCCAATTGCACTGAGTAGTTCCTCTTTAATATTTTTTTCTGCATTTTCTGCACGCATGATATCTCTAAGGTTTGTTTTTGGTTTTCCATACAAACATGTGATGACATCACCTGTAGCTGATATTCGTAACCGATTGCAAGTACCACAAAATGTACGGCTAAAAGACGGAATCAAACCAAAAGTGCCCACATGCCCACTAATTTTGTAATTAATGGAAGTTGAAGTAGCTGGGGACTCCAACTTTTCCATTTCTGGATACTCGGAAATTACGTGCGCAAGAATTTTTTTATAGTCCCACTGAATCGTATTAAAAGTCTTACTGCCCCCATTAAAAGGCATTTCTTCCAAAAAACGAACAGAAACATTGTAGTGCTTCATTAAGTCTAAAATGGGCAATATGTCTTGCGTATTTTGATTTTCGAGAACAATAAAGTTGATACGTACATTAAACCCTTCTGTAATTAGCCTAATTAGATTGTTATGTACTATATCATACTCATCTCTACGGGTAATGCGCTCAAAAGTTTCTCTATTGATGGAATCCAAGCTAACATTCACATTTTTAATGCCCAGTTCTTTTAGTTCATCTATATAGGGGCCAATCAAAGTTGCATTTGTAGTTATTGAAATATCGTTAAGCCCTTCAAGGTGGCTTAAATGTCTCAATAAAACCATCAAGTCCTTGCGTACAAACGGCTCGCCACCGGTAATCCTGATTTTATCAATCCCCTGAGAAACAACTATTTCACTAAGCTTGCAAAGCTCTTCTATAGAGAACAACTTGTCATTTTTGGAAAAATTAATTCCTTCGGAAGGCATACAATAGTTGCACCTTAGGTTGCAACGATCTGTTACCGCCAAACGCAGGTAATTTATTTTTCTATTATGGTTATCTATCAACATTGTAAACTTTCTTATTTGTCATTACGAATCTGCTACGCATATGAAGTAATCAGTGAGATTGCTTCTTCCAATATTTTGGAATCGCAATGACTCTCTACCCACCACTAACTGGTGGAATCAAAGCAATTTCATCAAAGGTATCTATTTTTGTACTGTCCTCAGCGTAGTTATTGTTCACAGCTACCGCTAATGACGATAATTTTAACAAATCTGGATACGTTTGTCCCAAATAGCTCTTTAAATCGCTTACCGTCTTTGGTGAGAAAGATTTTGAGACAGGAATAGACAAGGACGAGCTTCCAACAATGTCCTTTGTAATTCCAAAAAGTAGGATTGTCATATTAGCCTAGAATTTCTTTTTTGGGTAAAGTTAATAACTCTGGGTTTTTCATGAAAGGTTGTTGGTAAATACGTTTTCCCGTGGCTGCTTTCAATGCATTGGATACGGCCCCTCCTGCTGGTGGCAAAGAAGGTTCCCCCAAACCAGTGGGTGAATATTCGTTCTCTATAAAATGAACATCTATTTCCAATGGAGCATCTTTCATTCTAATGAGCTTAAAAGCATCAAAATTTTGTTCTTTTGGAACCCCGTTTTCAAAAACCATATCACCATACATTGCATGGCCAATACCATCTATTATACCTCCTTCTATTTGGTTTTTAGCTCCTAGAGGATTTATGACGATACCACAATCCACCACACAGGTCACTTTTTTTATCACAGGCTTGCCATCTTCAATTACAGCATCGGCTACCTCTGCAACGTGACTATTGTGACAGTAGTAATTTACAAAACCTTGGTACACACCATCTGGTTGTTTACCCCATCCAGATTTTTCCACCGCAACTTTTACACATTCTTCCATACGCTCTGCAGAATACTGTATATTCTCATCCGTGGTTCCTTTTACTTTTTGCAACATGTCCAGCATTAGCTCCACTCTGTCCACTTCCATCAATTCTGCCAACTCATCAAAGAAGCTTTGGTCTGCATAGGCTAAGAAGTTGGTGTAAGGCGCTCTCCATGGTCCTGTGGTGACATCACTTTTATAATTCTGGGTATCAACTTGATAATTTTCAACAGCTCCTGCTGGAAAGAAATGAGGAATTAAACCATACATATTGGAGTTCATTGCCGCCTCTTTTAAATGATAGGCAATTACTTTACCATCTTTTACACCTGCTTTGATTCTATATTTGGAAGCTGGGCGATAAATACCTGCTGCCATATCATCCTCTCTGGTATAAACTACCTGAATGGGTTTTCTGGTAAGGTTAGATATTTCTGCCGCTTCACGGGCAAAATCCCCAATGAGCCTACGGCCAAACCCGCCTCCTTGTCTTGTCATTTCCAAAAAGATATCTTCTTTGTCACGCTCCAACATCTGTGCAATACTATTGGCTGTCCCTTCTGGTGTTTGTATGGGGCCAACAAGATGTATCTTATCATCTGTTACATTGACATAGAAATTCATGGGTTCCATACAGTTGTGTGGTAAAAAAGGAGAAGAATAGGTGCGTTCCAAAACTTTATCGGCCTGTGCAAAAGCTTTTTCTACATCTCCATCTTTTCTACGCGTGTTAAAATCGTTTCCATCAAGGATGCCATCCAATATTGCCTCATGGTCAGTGGTACTCTCCAACTTTTTTTCAGCGGTCCAATTTGCTTTTAATAGGTTCCTACCCTTAATGGCTGTCCATGTATCTTTTGCCAATACGGCCACCTTATCACCAAATTGCACAACATCTAAAACGCCGGGAATCGCTTTTGTAGCAGAATCATCGTAAGATTCCAGTTTTTGTCCAAAAGCAGGAGGTCTCAATACAACTGCTCTCAACATATTTTCTGCCTTGTAATCAAGGCCAAATAAAGGTTTCCCAGTAATAATCTCATCTATGTCCACATTTCCTGTGGGTGTACCAATTACTTTGTAATCTTTGGGTTTCTTTAAGGTAACATCTTCTGGCACTTCCAATGCGGCAGCTTCATTTACAACATCACCATATCCCAAGGTATCACCATTTGCATTGGTGATGACTCCTTCACTAGTAGTACACTCAGATGGGTCCACGCCCCATTTTGCAGCAGCAGCATTTACTAGCATTTGTCTTGCCGTAGCACCAGTTTGTCTTAAGGCATCCCAACCAAAACGCAAGGACTGACTACCACCTGCGACCTGGCGTGTAAAATTCTTTGTATCTAATGGAGCTTGTTTTACAAAAACGTTTTTCCAAGCTACATCCAATTCTTCGGCAATTATCATTGGAATTGCCGTTTTTATGTTCTGCCCTACCTCTGGGTTGGGTGAAAAAATAGTCACGGCGCCATTTTCTGCAATTTTAATGAAGGCATTAAAATCGTTATAATCTAATTTGGAGAGGTCTATGGGTGGTTTTACTCCTGGCTTGCAAGATTGCACCAAATTAAACCCTATTAGAAGCCCCCCACTGGCCAATGAGGATGTTTTTATGAAAGACCTTCGGCTAAAACCTACTTTTGTTGAAGTTGACATTTTATTTTTTTTAAGTTGATTGGAAGAGTTAATACACTATGAACTATTCTTAGCCCATATTTTCTGCAGCCTTTTCTACGGCCTGGTATATTCTACTATAAGTGGCACAGCGACAAATATTACCGTTCATTGCTGTTTTAATTTCCTCCTCCGACGGTGAAGGGTTTTTTTCCAAAAATGCAGAAGCGGTCATAATTTGGCCAGCTTGGCAGTAACCACATTGCGGAACATCAATTTCTTTCCAAGCTTCTTGCACAGGATGGGAGCCATCCTCAGAAAGCCCTTCAATAGTGGTAATGTCTTTTCCTTCTGCCTGTGCGGCAGTGGTAACACAGCTTCTAACTGCATTGCCATCTATATGGACGGTACAGGCACCACATTGGGCAATACCACATCCATACTTGGTTCCCACAAGGTCTAAATGGTCACGGAGTACCCATAACAATGGAGTATCTTCGCTAACATCTATACTTTTGGTCTCCCCATTTACTTTAAGTTGATACGTTGGCATAGTTTTATTTTTAGGTTGTAAAAGAGATTTATTTGTTTTGCAGCTTGAAGTTACCAAAAAAACAAACGAAGTGTTTTTAATTTAACAGGGAGTCGTTTTTATTTAACATTTTATTTTGAAAAGTGGGCTAACAACTTCTTTGTAACCCCATTGAAATTAATAAAATTAAAGTCTAACTTCGTTATCACTCAATATAAAATCATTAAAACGATTTATATCTTATTCGTTATGCAAAATTAAAACGAACAACAGCACATGATAGATGAAAACAGTAATTAAAATATTGATAATAGCTATAATGCCATCCGTGTTCATTTCCTGTGGTATAAAATCAAGTACATTGGATAAAGTTGTTCTTGATACAAACAACACTGCTTTGCCAATCTTACACTTTAATGGAACAGCTTATGAAAATGGATTGCAACACGGGAAACTATTACAAAGGGAAATTAATGAGCTAGTTGATATATGGAAACAAGACCTTGAAGAAAAATTTCAAATACCAGCAGATACTTTTATAAAGATATTTCTCGATACAACAAACTATATTCCTTCAATAGAAAAATGGACGCCTGAACTGCTTGATGAAGTAAAAGGAATTAGTAAAGGCTCTGGAATTGATTTTAATACAATGTTTGCATTTCAGTTAATAGATGAAATATGGACAAATGGAAAATTAATTGACATACAACATCATTGTACATCTGTTGGAATAAATAACTATAAAAAGGACGGAAGCTCGAATTTTATTGCTCAGAATATTGACATAACACCATTCTATCATGGTTTTGAAGTTATATTGGATATTAAAAATAGTAATTCAGGAACAAGGAAATTAGTAACAACATTCGCTGGATATTTAGGCGTAAATGGTCTAAATAAACAGATTGGAATTACTGAGAATAGTTTAACGGATTTAAAAAGTTCTTTAGAGGGACTTCCAGTGTGTTTTATTTCTAGGGGTGTTTTGGAAAAAAACTCATTTGATGAAGCTATCTCTTTCATAAAAAAAGTAAAACACGCATCGGGCCAGAATTATATAATTGGCTCAAGGCAAAATATTGTTTCATTGGAATGTGCTTCTGATTTAATTACTGAGTATTGGCCAGATTCTTCAAAGCAATATACTTTTCATGCCAACAGACCATTAACAAATAACTCGTACCATTCTTCTTATGTAGATTTGAGTTATTTAATTGGTGCAGATAGTAGATTGGAAACGATGAGGAATAGAATTCAAAACAATGACTCAATTGATATTAAAACTTTAAAAGAAGTTCTTTCAATGGAACCTGTCTGTAATTCTAACACTTTTGCTTCAACAATTATGGAGTTTAATGATACCTATAGCGAATTGAATATTTCTACAAGTAAGCCTGATTCAACAGAATACATACTACTAAGAATTGATAAATAACTTTGTATAATAATGTATAAAAATAATAGCCGAGATGGTAGTAAATTCAGGGGTTACATCCCGCTTCAGCTTTTGTGTAACTTGACAGGAATAAAGCCCGAAATCAGCTACTATTCTTATACGAGCCCGTAACGAAATATCGACTATTCCTCTCCCCTAACGATTTTGTCCCGTAGTTCTTTCCAAGTCACCAATACAATGTTTTGCTCCTTTAAGATATTGGAGCATTTTGCACTAGTGAAAAAGTCAAAATCTGCCTGTCTCCATGCGGCTCCCCAATAGGGATGGTTTACAGTAACCGCTTTCATTTCATCATCATCATAGGCCAAATGCAGAATTAGAAAGTTGAGGCCTGGTTCCAAGTTCGTCAACGTAGTGGTGTAAAATGCTTCCATGCCAGCATCAAATGTTGCAGGAGAGGCAGAGAGAATTCTATCTGCAATCACAGAATTTGAGTCCAATAATTTTTGAATGTTATCATTTGGAATGTCATAAACTCTTTTGTCCAGTAACACAGGTAGGCCGTACTCTTTCCCTAGTTTAATATAGGCTTCCAAATAGTCGGGCCTGCTCATGGCGGCACCCATATGCCCATCTAAATGCGTCACATTTATACCAGCTGCGTATGCTTTTTTAATTTGGTTTCGTAGTTCTATTTCTACTTCTTTGGCTGTGCCTTTCATTTGTAAGCTATCTACAGTAGAATAAAAATACCCGTCTTTATTAACCAAACCTGGAACCGAATCTTTGGACGTTACGGGTCCCCATTTATAAAAATCCCATTCGCTATTTAGCGTAAGATGCAATCCAAAATCTGTATTCTGGTTCTTACGGGCATAGGCTGCTATTTCTGGAAACCAAGGACATGGCACCATAATACTTGCAGAGTTTACAGGACTGTCCTCCAAAGCTTTGATACTGGCTCTGTTCTGTGAGTTTGCAACCCCCAAATCATCCCCATGGATAATCAATAATTTTGCATCTTTTGGATATCCTAGCCTTTCAGCAATGTTCTGGGTTTGGGAATAAACACCACCTCCAAGAAAGGTTAAAAAGCAAAGTAAAAGGATGGTTTTTTTCATGATATGTAGTATATGTCAATTATTTATAGTTGTTGAAAGCTACAAAAATTGAGTTTTGCATTAACATAGTTTAACATAGTTTTTTCTTTCTTCCATACTAATCACAGTGTTTGTGCGTTTTTCGTGCAGAACCCAAACACATTTGAAGATGAAGAATTTTTTAAAGTCCCTATTATTTGTTGGAATCCTTGCAACGGCCTTTTCTTGCGGCAATGCTGATGACGATGTAAGTCTGGACTTAAACCTTGGTGGTTTAGGAAAGGGAAAACCAGTAGATGATTGCCTTAACCTTGGAGAAAGCGATTTGGTACTCTCTATACAAGATCAGTTTACAACCCTTCCAGGGAAAGTATCTATTTTCTTTAAGGTATCCGATACCCAAGGAAATCCAATATCTGGATTAACTGCCAGCCAATTTACCATTTATGAACAAGGAAGAAATGATGATTGTTTCAACACCATCTCAACTTCTGAATCTCTAGCACGTATTTCTCCAAAATCACAAATCTTTAATCAGAATACCTTATTGGTACTGGATTTAAGTAATAGTGTGTTAAGTAGTAGTTTGGATGAACTAAAAACCGCTTCTCTTAGTTTTATTGATAATGTAATGCCTGCAGTTGAAGAGAGCTCTTTTAAAATGGCCATTTATTGGTTTGATGGAGAGGATGAACTGCATTTATTGAATGAATTGAGCTCATCCAAAGCAGAATTAACAGCTTCTATTGAAGGAATAACTACAGAAATAAGCAATGACCCATCGACTGATTTATATGGAGCTGTAATTAAATCTACCAATATTGCCGAAGATCTTATTAATGCAAATACGAGCAGTGATATTATTGGAGCTGCATCTGTTGTTATTTTTACGGATGGAACTGATCAGGCATCTCGTTACACCGAAGACGCCGCTCTTAAAAAGGTAAATGATGCCAATCCTAACATATCTTTTTTCAGTATTGGGCTGGGTGCCGAAATTGACACCCAAGTTTTAACTGAAATTGGGAAGACTTTTAGCGTTTTTGCTGGAAATAAAGAGGAATTGGAGACTACATTTAATGATATTTCTTTCCGAGTTTCACAACAAGCCAACAGTTTTTATTTGTTTGAGTACTGTAGCCCTAAGCGTGATGGCAGTGGTGAAAATAATTTAGCCATACAGGTTACAAGCGGCAACCTACAAGGAGCTGTACAGACTAAGTTTAACGCTACTGGCTTTACCGGTGGGTGCGAATAATAACAAGTTTGAAAGTATATTAACGAGCCGCTATTTTTAGCGGCTTTTTTTATTCAAAAAAAAATATAAGTAGGGTTTTTGGCTCGGTAATTGTTTTATACATAACAAACCATAAAAACCAAGTTGTCTTTCAACTTACATCCTAAAAACTAAAAACTGAATGTTTAACTCAAAAAAGAAACGTCATGGATGTATTAAACGAAATTATTCAAAACAGCGCATTAGGAAGCCTTTCTAAAGGGTATAGAAGTGTTGTACTGCTATTGTTCTCTGCAATTGTAGCAGTGTTAATGATAATGTTGGTGTATTTAATTTTAAATGGCTCTCAAATAAATTTTGATTTCGCATACTAATTAAGTTACCTTATAATCATTGCATTCTTAAAACTGGATTCTTTGGAATTTAAGTCAATTAAGAACCCATTGATAACGGCATGTGTTAGTTGTCCGTCTTTTTCTAAAAAGAAGGTAGGATTTATGCCAACTTCCAAGTGAAGCTCTGGTTGCTCAAATTTTGAGCTCACAATATGCAACGGAACATTACTGGCCACCATATCTGTGGGAACGGTATCTACTTTTAGATACGCATAACCCAATTTTATAAGAGATTGCGTATCTAATTTAGATATATCTTGCATTGATTTAAAAGTTTCGGGAAATACTTTCCCCACTTTAACCTTGTATCCTTCAGCATTAAAAGTTTCATACCCATAATAGGTAGATAAATCTCCTTGGTCTATGATTCTACTACTGTAGTAAAAATTGGAATGGTCTTCATTGTCAACTTCCAATCGGTGAATACCTAAATCCAGTATGTATGGGTTTCCCAATAGTTCATAGGTAGCATTTTCAATTTTTAAATCGAATAGCTTCCTGTCGTTTTTCGGGATTTTTTCATAATCCTCATAGGGAATGCTTTCATAGCTCTTATTGGCAATAGTATACAGTGCAGAAAGAATGGAAACATAGTTGAGTTTTCTAATTTCTTGTTTTTCCACATCATTGGTAAAACCTCCGGATTCAATTAAAATAAGGCTTGTCCCCCATTTGGCAATATTGTCACCAAAGGCCCGCGGCTCAAAATCATCACTATATCTACCAACCTGTCCTGGAGCATATTTTTGGATAATATGATTCATAAAAACAATGACCTGCATTGCTTTTGTACGTACATCATTAATATCTTTTTCATAGTTATAGGCGGTTGCCAAGTATGATATAGTTGCTGGCTTATTTGTTAATTCTGCATTATAGTATGTGCTCTGATCATGAAGGTTAAATCCAAAATCAGCATTTAGACTATCCCTAATTTTTTTAAGTGTTCTTCCTTCTGGCGATTGTAAACGCAAGGCATCACGATTAATGTCAATCCCCAAGGCGTTTCTTCTTTGAAACGCTTCTGCGCCATCAGGGTTTAACATGGGTAAAAAATGAAGTGTAAGATTATCCAAAATCTGTTTTTTCTCTTCACTAAAATCTGGACTATCTAAAAAGTTTAGGATATCAAAAATTGCTTGAGTAGCTGTTGGCTCATTACCATGCATCTGTGACCATAGAAAAACATTGATTGGCCCAATACCAATACTTATAAGGGACAGGTCTCTTCCTTCTATGGACTCCCCTACTTTTTGCACCTTAAATTTTGAATTTGCATCATACTTTGTTATCAATGGTTGTATGTCTAAATGCTTTATTCTACGTTCTCCAATAGAAACTTCTTTGTATTGCTCGTAACTATCATAGAGACTTGTTGTAATATCTTTATCCTGTGCAATAGCAATTATTGAAATGAGTATAGAGAGAGTCGATATAAAAATTTTCTTCATTATTATTTTATTGGTGTTTGTTTAAAAGTATGTTTTTTGGTAGCTTTTTTCACTTTTTCTAGGAAATCTTTTCCTGGGTCCGTTTTTTCCGTTCTGTAACCAGCATCTTTTTCTAACCAAAGTTCGTGCCCAACAAAGTTGGTGTACTCATAATGCCCTATAAGATAATCAATCTCATATTTGTTAGACAGATAGTTTACCAACCATATGTTGGCTTTTAATTGCTTTTTAGTTAAAGGCGTATTTTCTGTACCCCCAACATTTTCAATACCTATAGCGCAATGATTAAGGCCGATTACATGTCTTGCCATTATGGTTTCGGGCATTTGACTATAAATAGTTCCATCTTGGTCCACTAAAAAGTGTGAAGAAACATTTAGAGCCCCCGCATTTTTAATATCTGGTCTTGTATTGGGAAGTTTGGAGGGTTTAAATGCTTCAAAAGACTTTTTCAATGTAGGAATGGCTGTCCAGTGTAGCACAATTATTTTTGGGACAATAGTTGGTGCGTCTTGTTCAAGTCCATATCGTTCAGACAGGTATTCCAAACTAAGAATTTTTCGTTCCTCATCAAAAACAATGGGTTTGTCCACTATTTCTCTTGTGATACCACAGGAGGCAAATGTGATTAAAAGTAAGATGATAATGGACTTTTTCATACTGTTAGTTGTTCAATGTGTTTTCCAACACCATTAAGTCTACATTTTTTTCGTTCCAAAATTCTACCATTTCCTTTAATACAGGGCCAAATGGATAGGTAAAGGAGCTAAGAACAATATCTTGATCTCCATCCTCATCTATATCGGCACTATCCATTAGAAACCACTTTCCTAGGTTAGAATCCTTAAATGTATAGGGCTTAAATAAAAAAGATTTAGCATTGTCATTTTCTAAATAAACAAATGAAAACTCAGGCTTGTTTTCATAATCTGGGAAAGCAGCAATCAAACCAAAATCTTGATCTCCATCTTGGTCAAAATCCCTAGCAATAACTCTTGTTGCCCCATTTAATGGGTAAAAGTAGGCTTCTGTAAACTCATTTTCACCATTGTTTATGTAAATCCGCATTCCATGAAATGGTTTGTGGACATAGGAATCATCTGCATTGTCCCCATTTACAATCACGATGTCCATATCACCGTCTCCTTCATAATCCATTAGTTCAAACCAGCTACTCCCATATACTGGACTATAACGTATAGCTTTCTCAATTTTAAAATCTAAATCATCTTTTTGATATAAGATGGTGATGCCCTCATCACCTTGTCCTGTTAAAACAATCAAATCCTCTTTGCCATCATTGTCCATGTCTTGTGCAAGGACTCTAATAGCGCCAGATTGGTTGAGCAATGTTTTCTTTTGGTATTGCCCAGTTTCACTTTTATACAACAAGGAAAGCTCCCCTTTTAAATTCCCATATTCGCAAACTATTATTTCATCGGTGCCATTCTTGTTTAAATCCATTACTAAAGTATTCACGGGTCTGTGAAATACATCATGTACTGGGTTTACACGCCCTTGGCTAATATTGAATATTCTTCCCGAGACCATATCAGATGGAGTTAAAATCCCAATAGTTGTTGCAAAATACTGATCATTTATTTTTGAAAATGATGTAATGGGAGACCCTAGCTCCCCCAATACCTTTGCTTGCTTACTATTAAAATCATAGATTAACATTTGTCCACTAACAGTTCCAAGCTCTAGGTTTTTTACATCTTTATTGTACTTCATAAAAGTAAAATATGTTCCAGGAACACTATCCAATGATAGTGGATGGGCAACAAACTGAGATAATTCTTCTGATGACTTGGACATAGTATTTGATAGGCTATCGGGAGCAAGAGAAAGAACATACTCTTTTAGCATAGCCCAGTCTTCCAAAGGCAGCATAGGTTGTGATGGGTACATTCCAGATGCTATAATAGCACTTTGCTCCCCAAAAGGAAGTCCAGCATAAGGACTGTATCCATTCTCTCTTATTCCCAATCTAGCTCCCATTTCTGGTAGAATGGCTTTATCCCAAATATCCTTGGGCAAATCTTCTATATTTGGTGCTATATGACAGCTAGCACAATATGTGCCATATAAATTTTCTCCTGTTTTTTCTTTTTTCTTGGCACATGAAAAAATCAATACCATGAATAAATAAAGTACAGCGGGTTTTATTGACATAATTTTAATTGATTTGATAAGGTATTTTTTCGCCTTTATAAAAGGCAACAATATTTTGAGCAGCATACAGGGACATTCTATTTCTTGCTTCTACGGTGGCCGAACCTATATGTGGCAAAACAGCCACATTCTCCATATGAAGTAATGGATTGTCTTTATGCATTGGTTCTGGATTGGTTACATCTAACCCGGCTCCCCAAATTTCTTTACTATTTAAGGCATTGATTAAATCTACTTCATTATGCACACCGCCTCTAGAGGTATTAATGAATAATGCACTAGACTTCATTTTCTTAAAGGCAGTTGCATCAAACTTTCCTTTTGTTTCATCTGTCAAGGCACAGTGTAAAGAAATTACATCACTATTAGCCAGAAGTTCATCAAAACTTACTTTTTTAGCATAGAGCTCTGTTTCCGCCAGTTTGTTTTGCGAACGGTTACAATACAAAACATTCATGTTGTAGGCACCTTTACATCTTCTGGCAAACTCCATTCCTATAGTTCCCAACCCAAAAATACCAACAGTTTTATTTTTAAGTTCAAAACCCAAATTTGCTTGAGGCCTAAAATGCCTCCACTTTCCATGCTCAATAGTCTTATGCATAAAGAACATTTTTCTTGATGTAGCAATCATTAAACCAAAAGCAATATCAGCAGTGGCATCTGTCATAGCATTTGGGGCATTGCCAATTGGAATGCCTAATTCTTTAGAAGCGGAAATATCAATATTGTCATACCCTGCAGCAAATTGGGATATAATTTTTAAATGTGTATTGGCTTCCAAAAAAGGTTTGTCAATTTTATAGTTGCCAGTGGTAAGAAGGCCGTCATATTTTTTGGCTTCAATGTTAAGTTTTTCAGCTGTCATGGGTAAATCGTCTGTCCATTTTGTGACTTCAATTCCCGCATTTTTCATAAGCTCTACACCCGTGTCAGGGATATTTAAACACACTAATACTTTCATGTCAAAATTTAATCCTATAAAGTAACGGATAATTGACATAAGAATGAAAACTCAACTTTAATTTAATTTTTATTAGTAATTTCCATCGCCAAAACCAACTTATTTAACTGAAAACCAACCTCATGAATAATTTAAAAAAACTATTTAAATCCCTTTTACCTGGAATCTTTTTATTTGGATTTACTGTGGGAACAGGGAGTGTAACTGCAATGGCCAAAGCAGGATCCGATTATGGCATGTCCCTTTTATGGACTATTTTTCTCTCCTGTGTCATTACTTACTTTCTTATTAACCTATTTGGTAAGTTCACTTTAGTAAGTGGGTATACTGCCTTAGAAGCTTTTAAAAAGTATATTCATCCAGGAGTTAGTATTTTTTTCATCATAACACTTACGGCACATGTTTGTGGCAGTGTTATTGGAGTCATGGGCATTATTTCTGATGTTTGTTTTGAATGGTCCAAAAACTATGTAGAGGGAGGAATTGCCCCTATTTGGTTTGCTGCTGTCTTTATTGCAATTGTTTATTTGATATTTCTAATTGGAAAAACAAGTGTGTTCCAGAATGTACTTGCCGTAGTCGTTGGTATAATGGCTATTTGCTTTCTAATTAACTTCTTTATTCTAATGCCACCGATTGGTGATATCCTTAGTGGGTTTATTCCCAAAGTTCCTGAAACTGAAGTTGGCAAAAATGCCTTTTTGGTCATTGCATCTATGGTTGGAACAACCGTTTTTTCTGGCCTTTTTATTTTAAGGACTACCTTGGTCAAAGAGGCTGGTTGGACAATGGAAGATTTAAAGAAGCAAAAAAGAGATGCTATGTTTGCTGGTGCTATGATGTTTACAGTAAGTGCCTCTATTATGGCCGCCGCCGCTGGAACATTGTATTTGCAGGGCATTACCCTAGAAACCGTTTCCGAGATGATAACATTACTTGAGCCATTGGCCGGTTCTTTTGCGGTTGCCATATTTGCTATTGGTTTAATCGCAGCTGGAGTTTCTTCCCAATTTCCTAATGTGGTTTTATTGCCTTGGATGTTGGATGATTACCATCAAAGAACACCAAATATGAAGCGTAAAAGCTATCGCGTAATTGTTTTGTTGATATCGCTTTTGGGATTGATAGTTCCCATTTTTAATGCGAAACCAATTGCTGTAATGATAGCTTCCCAAGCATTTGGTGCTTTGGTTTTACCTGTAACGGTACTTTGTATTCTTTTTATGGGTAATAAAAAGGAACTCATGAAGGAACACAAATTTAATACCCTGACCAATATTCTATTGACATGTATTTTTGTCTTTGCCTGTATTATGAGTTATATGAGTTTCACAGGAATTGTTGAAACCTTAAAAACTTTATAGTAACTATTTTATATAAAAAAACGCATTATGTACCAGGCATGATGCGTTTTTTAATGCTTTTAAGTTCTTGTTTTTATTCTGTTACTTCAATATCTTCTTTAAGCGCCATAATACTGTGGTATGCTTTTTTTGGTTGATTCTCTCTATCAAACAGCAAGCAATAATTTGTTCGCCCTCTAGCTGGGAAGTTATTTTTCCATGAATTACCATCATTAACCCCCCATAAAGTTACTCTGCTTATTTTATCTTGATGCTTTAAAAACAATGCGAATAAGTCTTCATATCGTTTTGCTAAAGCAACACTAATAGAATCTGGCAAACCATTAACATAGGGGTTGTTTTGCGCATCTATTTCTGCTCTTTGGCTAATGTCTGCACCTTCAATATTTCTTGGGTTAGGAAGTACGTCAATATCCAGCTCCGTAATGGCAACTTTTAAACCTAAAGCTGAGTATTCCAAAATACTGGTTTCTATTTCTTCAATTGATGGTGATGCTAAATGCCAGTGTCCTTGCATACCAATACCATCTATTTTGGCACCACTCTCCTGTATTTTTTTAACCATTCTAATTGCCCCTTTTCTTTTGGCCTCTCCAGTCATACTGTAATCATTATAATATAAATCCGCATTTGGGTCCGCCGCTGCAGCTAGTTTAAAAGATAAGGCCAAATAGTCTTCTCCCAATACATCTAAAAATACAGACTTACGTAAAGAACCATCTCCTTCAACAGCTTCGTTTACTACATCCCAACTATCTAATTTGCCTGCATATCTCCCAGCAATCGTATTAATATGGTCTGTCATTGCAGCAACCATTTCTGTGCTGTCTTTTATTTCATGAAAGAACCTTGAAAGCTGACTGTGCCATATTAAGGTATGACCATGTACTTTAGCTCCATTCTTCTCTGCTAAAGCAAAAAGCTTGTCTGGCATTTCAAAATTAAAAGTATCCTTTGCAGGATGAATATGCATGGACTTCATAATATTCTCCGCCGTGTAGCTATTAAACTCTCTGGCAATCAATGCATTTTGTACACTGTCTTGTTCATTGATTTGACCGCCGTTAAGGGCGGCACCAATTAAGAAATTATCCGCAAAAGCTGTTCTTAAAGAAGGTACTTCCTCTTCAACTATTGGTGTAACTTTGTCTTTACACGAACTATAGGTAAGTATTAAAATGGTAATGAGTAAAAGGTTTTTAAATGTTTTCATAATGTTGGTATTATATGTTTTGCAATCGATTGCGTAAGTTAAAAATAAAACTTCAAAAATATAGAGAACAATACTTTTAAAAATTGATTAAATGATTTTTTCTGTGCAAAGAGTTGGTGTAAACTCTTTAGCAATTAAAGAGAACAATGAATTTAATTTACCTTTTCTAAATAAACATAAATAGAATCTTTAATTAATATCATCTCTTTCTTGGTTAGCTTTTTAATTAGGTATAACCCATCATCAACATTCTTTCCTAAAGAGTTCAAGGTTAACGTTTTTGACTTCTTGTCTAAAGTCCATGTACCTTGTTTAGTAGGTTCTTTTCCAATACGCCCTCCACTTAATAAACCCCCAATATTAAATTGAATATATTTCTTTCTCTCATTTTCTGGTAGCGCATTGGGTATTTGAATTGCATAAATCTCCCACCTTCCTATTAAACGTTTATTGTATCTCCTATACTTCCCCATAAATGGTACAATTTCCTTTAAACTATCAACTTCATTAATTTGTTCAAAATACTGTTGGGAATCATTTTTTTTATTGGCATTTGTTCCATGTATAATAAAAAATGAAAAAAGACAACAAAACGAGTATGTAAAGAGCTTTAGCTTCATATTTTGAAATTATATTAAAACTCGTTCCCCATTTGCTGCTGCAGATTTTTGTATGGCTTCTACCACTCTAATATCTTTTAAACCTTCTTCTCCAGGCACTAGAACATTGTGTGGCGTACCGCTTATAATAGCAAGCGCATCGTCATCCATTTGTCTTGCTTGTTGGTTGCCTTCGGATGGGTTTAGTACCTCTCCGCCAAA
Source organism: Saonia sp. (assembly GCF_056326165.1). Lineage (NCBI taxonomy): Bacteria > Pseudomonadati > Bacteroidota > Flavobacteriia > Flavobacteriales > Flavobacteriaceae > Saonia > Saonia sp. Next base: position 194,518 of record NZ_JBWFBN010000003.1, on the reverse strand, counting down.
CGTAGCTCCTTTAACTCCAGAATAACCCTGAAATGGTTTTAGCTCGTATCCGCCATTTTCACAGATGGTATGTAGTGTTCCAATATTTGCTGCAAAAGTTGCTTTGCAAGCTGCTGTAATTCCACCAGGGAATTCAAGATTAAAGACTGTTGTTTCATCCGCATCAAAAATATCTGAACGGGTATTACTTTGTATGGCACTTACGGCTATGGGTTCTAATCCTGTAGTATAGCGTGCTGCATTTAAGGCATAAACACCCATATCGAACATAGCGCCACCACCATATTCCTTCCGTATTTTCCAGTGCATAGGGTCATTTGCACCATTACGGAAACCCGTTTCGGCAAATACATGCTTTACATTTCCAAAAGGTTTGTCCGTTGCCCATTGGGTCACTTTTTGGGTAACAGGCTCGTGTTGTAATCTATAACCAATTGTTAGTTGAACGTTGTTTTTTTTGCAGGCATCAATCATTATTTGACAATCTGCTACGTTGGTTGCCATAGGTTTTTCGCACCAAACATGCTTGCCCGCATTGGCAGCTATTAGTGTATATTTTTTATGTAAAGTGTTTGGGAGCACAATATAAACAACGTCTATTTCATCATTGTTTGCCATCTCGTGCATGTTTTCATAGTTGTAGATATTCTTATCCTTTAAACCATACTTTTCTTTCCATACCGGAATTTTATCAGGACTACCCGTTACGATTCCTTTTAACTCACAATTTTTTGTCAACTGTAGTGCCGGGGATAATAAATCTCTACTATAATACCCTAGGCCAACCAAGGCCACACCTAATTTTTTCTTTTGTGTTGGTATTGAGAATGCTGTTAAGGGTAATGTACTTGCGGCTAAAAATAATCCCGACTTTTTAATAAAAACTCTTCTGTTTTCCATTTGGTTTTAATGTTGGTTTCTTAGAACTAACAAGTTAGGAAAAAGGTGTATTGGTTTTAAGAAAGCTTCCTTTTTTAACGTTCTTTTAAAACTTTATGAATTTTAAAGACTGATATTTATATCTTTAATAGCCTTAATTAGACCAACTTTTATGAAACAACTAAAATTATTTTCCGCATTTTTCTTCTGTTTTAGTGTTCTGCAAATGAATGCGCAAGATAAATACAACCATGGTCCAAACTCATGGAGTTATGAGGGGATTCCAAAGGGAACGGTCACTAAACATACATGGGAAAGCACTGTGTTTGCAAATACAATTCGTGATTACTATGTGTATGTGCCAGCGCAGTATAATGCCTCTGAGCCAGCCGCCCTAATGATTTTCCAAGACGGGCATTCCTATGTTAATTTAGAAGGGGATTTTAAGGTCCCTACGGTTTTTGACAATCTAATTGCACAAGGAAAAATGCCAGTGACTATCGGTCTTTTTATAAACCCTGGGCACGATAAAGATGCACCAGCGCCAGAAAGTCCTTGGCGTGTAACCAACAGAAGTTTTGAGTATGACGATGTTACGGGATTGTATGGTGATTTCTTAATTAATGAAATGATTCCTGAACTTAAGAAGAGTTACACTATTTCTGATGATCCAAAGATGCGTGCAATTAGTGGTTTGTCATCGGGGGCTATTTGTGCATTTAGCGCAGCTTGGTTTCATACAAATCAGTTTCATAAAGTATTAAGTCACTTTGGGAGTTTTACAGATATTCGTGGAGGGCATAACTACCCACCTATGATTCGTAAGGAAGATAAAAAGGATATAAAAATATTTCTACAAGACGGCTCCAATGATTTAAATAACCAGTATGGTAATTGGTGGTTGGCAAACTTACAAATGGAATCTGCCTTAACATATAAAGACTATGAACATAGATTTGCCCCTGGAACAGGTGGTCATGATGGTAAGCATGCCGGTTCTATTCTTCCTGAATCCTTAGAATGGTTATGGAGAGATGTTGTTAAGAAGAAAGTAGAGACCAAAGTGTATTCTTTACCAAAAGAAGAGAAGAATTCAGTTCTAATACAAGGAGAAACAGCACACTTTAATGATATGGTGTTTAATATAAATTACCTATCAAAGTCTGGAAGGGAAGTTCTTTTTAAGCAAAAGAAAGAACAGATTATTATTGTAAAAGAGGGAGAACTAAAGGTTAGTGTTAATGATAAAACAAAAACTATAGGTCCAAATAGTGTGATGCTCGTTATACCTGGGGATATTGGGAAAATTGAAGCTGTATCAAGCAAAGCAAGTTATTATCAAATGACGTATTCTTCTGATAAAATGGATTTAGTAAGAGGAAAGGAAGAAGGATCCACTATATATGATTTTGAAGAAATTGAATTTAATGAGCATGATAGAGGAGGCATCCGTAATTATTTCCATAGAAAAACTGCTATGTGTCCATATTATGAAATGCACGTGACCAATTTAAATGGGAATATTAAAAGCCATGAACCGCACACGCATGGTGCGGCAGAAATAATCCTGATGATAAAGGGAGAAACAGAAATGGAAATAGGCAACTCCAAATACCAAGCAACCGCTGGGGATGTGTATTATGCAGCATCAAATGTTCCACATGCCATAAGAAATAAAACAGCCAACCAGTGCATGTACTTTGCCTTTCAGTGGGATTGAAATTTATGATTTTTCCATTCGCTTTAAATCACCACTCGTTTGTCTGGTCGAGCGGAGTCGAGACCTTAACGCTATAGAGATTGCCACATCTCTCTTGCAGGAGATTCGCAATGACAATATGGAATTTACTCCAAAATGGCATGTCCAAAATTCACGTCAAAATCTACGCACCAAACCATGATAATGTTATGGGTAGTAAAATCTATATCTTCTGGAAGTTCATAGGTAAAATCACCTTCTAAGCCTATCAACTCTCCCAAAGTAACATATTGGGAAGCATTAGTGTCGGTAGTAATATATAATTCTAGTAAAGGTCCAGAATCTGATTTAAAATTTGTTAACACTAACTCTGTTCTTTCCTCATTAATAGTTGCCGTGCCACTAGTTGGGTGGGCAGCATCCATAAAATCTCCCATTAAGACCATAGGGGATTCCTCCTCCTCCTCCTCTTCCATCATTTCCTCTTCCATTTCCTCTTCCTCTTCCATTTCCATTTCCATTTCCATCATTTCTTCTATCTCCTCCTCCATTTCAACAAGGGCCATTTCTTCCTCCTCCACCGCATCAGTGCTGGAGCATGATATGAAGAGAACCGCCAAAAAGAATATAAAATATCTGAGTTTCATAACCTTATTTTTAATGTGAACACTACAAAGATACTTGCCAAATATCACAAAAACATCACTACACAACATTTTACTCTTGGTTCACAACAATAGTTTTCTTTTAGCGCACATAGTAGGTAGTTTTACTATGTATTAAAAAAAGAAGTTAATTTTTTCATTTTCATATAGTGTTCTCGTAAAGGAGTCTTGTCTTAATTGATGAGACTCTTTTTAGTTTATGTAACTTCTTATTGATTGAACCTTAATTAAGCAATTCTTCTGAACAGCTTACGCTATCTAAGGTATCCAATTGTTTTTCCCAAAATTGGGTTTGCGCTTTTCTAAAAAGGCATTCCTACCCTCTTTAGCTTCCTCTGTCATATAGGCCAATCGTGTGGCTTCACCAGCAAAGACCTGTTGCCCCACCATGCCATCATCGGTAAGGTTCATGGCGAATTTTAGCATTTTTATGGATGTTGGGGATTTCTCTAATACCTCTTGTGCCCATTGGTAGGCAGTATCTTCCAATTCTTCGTGTGGAACTACAGCATTCACCATTCCCATTTCATAGGCTTCTTGTGCAGAATAGTTTCTTCCCAAAAAGAAAATTTCACGTGCCTTTTTTTGACCCACCATTTTTGCTAAATAGGCAGAACCATAACCACCATCAAAACTGGTAACATCGGCATCTGTCTGTTTAAAAATAGCATGTTCTTTACTTGCAAGTGTCATGTCACAGACCACATGTAGACTATGACCACCACCAACAGCCCAGCCAGGTACTACGGCAATAACAACCTTGGGCATAAAACGTATTAAACGCTGTACTTCCAGAATGTTTAGACGGTGCATACCATCCTCACCCACATATCCTTTATGTCCCCTGGCCTTTTGGTCGCCACCACTACAAAAGGAGTACACTCCGTCTTTTGTGGACGGTCCTTCAGCAGACAGCAAGACCACTCCTATAGAAGTATCTTCTTGCGCATCATAAAAGGCTTTGTAGAGTTCACTAGTTGTTTTGGGTCTAAATGCATTGCGAATATTGGGCCTGTTAAAGGCTATTCTGGCAACGCCATCACATTTTTTATAGGTAATGTCTTCAAATTCTATGGCAATTTGCCAGTTGGGTAATTTCATGCTGATATATTTTGAATGACAAAGTAAAGAAATTTAGCCAAGACTTAGCTTGCTCCTTTTTTGGTTAAGAACTTAAGTATAACTTTATTGGTATAGTCATAGAAAACGCCCTTGAATTGGCTAAATTTATTATATGTGCTGAACCCGTTTTAGCATTGGTCAAGTCATAGATTTAACCTATTTCAATTGATACTGGTAATGAAGAAAACACCATTTACTGCAATAACAGAAATCTTTTATAATATAATAGCAGAACAAAAGGAAGATGTTATATTTAAATATAATCAGGTTGATAAAATTCTTGTTTGGATAGTAGGTTTTTCGATAACAGGCTTTTCATTAATTATTTCGAATAAGATTGGTTTTAAAGAATTTTATCAAAAAGAGATAATTATAATCATATTATCACTTTTATTTTCATGTATTATTTCTGGAATTATTTATAGGACATCTTCATTGTACTCAGTTAACAATTTCCAGCAATTAATATTTAAACTAAAAGGTTCCTTCATGCATGATGAAATGATGAATACAGAGCCTTTAGATGAAGATGAAGATAATATTACTTTTATCAATAATGAAATATTAATCAATTACGGACATAACTATGATGAAATCGTTAAACAATATTTTACATCTGAAAGTGAAAATGAAAAAGAGATATTATTAAAGTATTTAATAAATGAATACAACCAACTTGCACTTATTACGAAAAAAGAGGAAGAACATTCTAAAAAGTATGTTTTTTCTACCTATAGATCAATTTTTGGGATAAGTGAAGAACAATTAAAAAAAATTGAAAATATAAATAACACTTATTGGTTTAAGTTTTGGGAAAAGGTGAGAATGGTATCTCTTACACTCACAATTATTAGTTTTATTGTAGTTTTATTTATTTTGTTTATTGCATTTATAATGAAGTATTAAAAACAATTTGTATAATTAATTGCAATTGTAAACTAAGTCATTGATATATTGAATTTTACCCTAAAATTCATATGTTTATGATTGATTCACTTTCTTTTTCTTGTAAAAGAAGTAATCTCAAATTAAAGGTAATCTGCCAGTTGGAAGATATCATACTTATTTATTTTGAACAACAAAGTAGTGGAATTTAAAGAAAAACAAGATAATGTATAAGAAGCAAAATATAAATTGTTGAGGGCTAAGAACTTTACTATACCTTTACTGATATCCCCTTTAATTTAAGGATTGCCCTTGCTAGCTTTGGTATAGAAGGATAGCTTATTTGCTTCACCTCAAGCTGGTTACATTTTTGATAAAATCAAAATCAATTCTGCTAAACTAGTTTCAGTATTTTAATTGTTCTCAAAGGTTTGAAAAATATTAGAATTAATTATGGCTTCTTCATATAAAAAAATTTCAAAAGCGTTAAGTAGAAGCAAGCTTTTAAAAAACATTATAACATACTTCCCCTTCATATATGTATTTTTGGTTATTTATGGTTTTATTAGTAAATCCAGCTTCTATTATATAATCGATGTAGATATTCAACAATATATATCGATTGGGGAACTTTTGTTACCAGTATTTACGGCGGTTGAATTAGCTTATATTTTTTTAGGTGCTTTCTGTGTGGATCTACTTTATAAAACGGTTAGAAGAAAAAAAGAAAAGTCTCATAAGACTATTAATAAATCTCAGTCTCAAGAAGGAAAAAAAATACCGAAATGGCTTAATTATTCAATAGAGCTTTTTTTTACTTTACTATTATTTTGGCCAATATTTTTTGCAATTGGCGTTTTTCTTAGTTATCACCAATTTTTAAAATCTACATTTTTTCGAGTAGTTACATTTCTATTTGGCTTTTTACTTCTGGGGATAATTTATGTGTTTCATAATAGATTAAAAACAAAGGAATTAAAGAATTTGCTTTTTGTTTTAATTCTTTATTTAATAACATGTTCGGTTTATTTTCAGGTTATGAGAGGTAATTCTATTCTCCAAAACTCACCAGAATACAAGATAGAATTCACCTATAATGATACAATCGTTGAGTCTAATGATACTCTTGTATATTATGGAAAAACTAATTCTTATATATTCATGCGGGATATAGCTGCTGAAAAAACTAAAGTTTTTAATTTGAATTTTATACCAAGAATTACCCTTCAAAAGATGAGGGAAAGTGGTGTTTTTTCAAGAGTAAGAACCCATAAAAGAGATTGGTCAGAACATCACATATACCAAATAGTAAATACCAAGACCGGAATAAACGAATTAGTGATAAAAGTAGATAGACGTGCAGAGATATTTATTATCAATGACAAATATTTGTTCCCAAAAAGTGTTGAGGTTCATGAGAATGACAACAAATTTAAGTGGTTTGAACCTCGGCCAGAAAGCTTATTACTATATGATATTGAACCTCCTTACCGATTCATTAAAAAAGAGAATGATTATCAGGCCCTTATTATAAAGGATGGAGACACATTAATAGCAACAAACAAACCTTAGATTATGTAAAGCGTACTATTATTCCAATATTTTTTCAATGTTATGCCAATTTCACTCAGACTAACTTCTTTTGAATTAAGAACAGTTGGTAACAAAACCTATAACGAAGCTTGTCTATTTCCTCTTTTTCTCGGCTATCCAACGAGACATATATTCAGTACTCGCCATGGTTTGATGAAGAAATATGGACCCAATAAAATTTTTGGTTCTATGAGATTCTCTATTTTGCTCCATAGCTTTTAGTTTAGCACTCAAAGCAGTATTCAACTTAGATTTAGCGTACAGCTTATTTATGATAGCTACTCCATTTTCTTGGGCTTGCTTCCATTTCCTCTTGTTTTGGTACAATGCTACTGCTGTGTTTGCAAAAGCTTGTGGATTGCTTTCAATGGCTCCGTTCCAAGGAAGATTTTGGTGCATGCCTTCTGCCCCTATGTTTGTAGTAACGCTAGGGGTGCCACAAAGCATGGAATCTACTAGTTTTCCTTTGATTCCTGCGCCAAAACGTAAGGGTGCCAAGTTAATTTTTGCCTGTCCTATGGCCTTTTTTGCTTCCTCTACCCTGCCATGTATATAAAAACCTTCAGTGGGCTTATGCAATTGCAGAATTCTCTGTGGTAAATAGGCTCCGTAGATGTTTAATTTGGTTTCTGGTAATTGTTTGCGTATCAAGGGCCATATTTCTTCTTTTAGCCATATAAAGGCATCTATATTTGGAGCATGTTTGCCATTTCCTATACAGACAAAATCGGTTCTTTTTTCAAATGAAAGCCACTCACTTTTTGCATCAGTATTAATTTCATTTAACTGAAAAGGCAAATAGAGCAGTAAATGAGAGTAGATTCCAGCATCATTTAAAAGCAAAATCATTTCATAGTTAGAAATAATAAGAGAGCAATCGGATCTATAGATACTTGCAACTTCTCTTTTGGTAATATCATTTTGAAGCCAGTTGGCAATTGTAAAATCAATTTTATTTTTAAAGGCTTCCTGCCTTGTTGCACGTAAGGAATGCAAATCTTCTGTATCCAATAATCTAATGGCATTTGGAGTATGTTTTGCCACGCGCCACCCAAACTGTTCTTCGGTAATAAATCTATCAAATAGCACAATGGATGGGTTTAATTCCTTTATAAAACCATCAAAACCATCATCATTTAATATAATGCTTTTTTTCTGTACTCCCAGTGTGGGTAAATCTGTGGAATACTCGGTTTCTTGAGCTGTACTGCAAAAAGTAATTTCATATTTTTCTGAGAGGAAAAAATCTATTAATTGCAGCATTCTGCTACCAGCTGCTGTGGAATTGGGTTCTGGCCAAACAAGACCAATGATAAGCAACTTTTTTTGCATGGTATTGTAGTGCTACATTCTGGAAGCAAACTTTTGAGAGATACTTAGCCTTAACTTTCTCTCATAATCCTCTTCTAACCATTCCTTATAGTTTTTGGTGTTGTTCATTATACAATAGGAATATTGGCGCACACGGAACATAATTTCTTCCTTTAACTTTTTGGCAAGTATTCTGGCATCAAAAACATCTTCACTGTTCTCTACGCAAATCTGGGCATGTTGCTCAATACTACGCTCCAGAACAAGTTTGGATTTAAGACCTTGTGCAAAAACCTTTTTGTATTCTGCCTTTACATCAAACTCTATAGTATCAGATTTACTAAACAGGGCTTTTAATTCTGCGGGCATTTCATAAACAAACTCCCGCTCTATATCTTCATCATTTTTAATATTCTCCAAATAGAAATCTGGAAAATGAAAGATCTCTTGCCAATCAATCGGAGCATCCCATTGGCCAAAACGGGCAAGGTTGTTGCCAAGATCAATAACATTAAATTCACTTTTATTTGGTAGGATTCTTGAGCCCCTACCAATCATTTGAAAATACAATGTTAATGACCTAGTTGCCCTATTTAAGATAATGGTTTCCACTGTTGGTTCATCAAAACCTGTAGTAAGAATACTGACCGAAGTTAAAATTGCATCTGGTGTGTTAGAGAACCATTCCAATATCTCCCTTCGTTCAGATGCATTATTTTTATTGTCTAGATGTCGTATGTTATACCCAGCTTTTTTAAAGCTTTCATATACATACCTAGATGTATTGATACCGTTGTTAAAAATTAGTGTTTTAGTACCTTTTCCAAGCTCTTCATAAGCCGAGACAAGCTTGCTCAACATATTGTTATTGCCGTAAAGCTCTTCTGATGATTTTACGGTATAATCTCCATTGATTCCCAATTTTAACCCTCTAAGGCTTACATCATAATTATGTGTATTGGCCTTTGCCAAAAAATTCTTTTTTATCAATGAACTTATGGACTCCCCTACAATCAATTTTTTGTAATGGTCCTTCATGGGAAGTTTTATATTGGAACTCAATGGAGTTGCCGTAACGCCCAATATGACCGATTCATCAAAATATTTAAAGAGTTTTCTAAATGAATTATAATGGGCCTCATCAATAATAACCAGTCCAATATCCTTTATTTCAATTTTCTCTTCTTGAAGTCTATTGTTTAAAGTTTCTACCATGGCAACAAAGCACATAAACTCATTTTGATCTCTAAGCTCTTTTACTTCACTGTTAATGATTTTGTTGTTGACCCCAAAGCCATGCAGCATTTTAGATGTCTGCATACTGAGCTCTATTCTATGGGTAAGAACTACTACTTTCTTTTTATTTTGGTTGATATACCTCCTTGCTATTTCCGAGAAAATAACAGTTTTTCCTCCTCCAGTAGGGAGTTGGTACAGGAGATTTGTATTATCATCAGACTCATCCAAACACTTAAAAATGGTGTTTAAATCCTCTAGTTGATAATCGTAAAGAGTTTTTTCTTTGTGTTCTTTTTGTAGCTCCAAATTGGAAAAACAGGTATTGGTTATAAAAAAATAAACCTTGCTAAATTAGAAGTTTTTTATCCGTAAATGAAATATTAAAAAAGAAATGCCAATAATTCATTATTGCATACATCAAAATAACATGTGAAAAGTAAATGGGGAGTTTTAATCCAAAATATCTAAAACTCTTGAGAATTCTTCTCCATAAAGCCATTGATTTTCTTGGGTTACCGTATAAATTTTAAGAATACGGCTTTTGAACTCTGGTAGAAGCTCATTTATTGATATATACTGCACTACCTCCGAAAAAGAGTTGAGCATGCTTTTGTAAAATGAATCTGGAACATTTCTTTCTTGCGAGAATGATTGGGCAATTTCTAAATTAAATAACATAACATCTGCAATCAATGATGGTTCTACACCAAGCTTCACAAAATGTTTAATATATTTTTGAGCAACCGACCGTCTTGCTTTAGGTTTTCTTCTCTTAAGCGGAAAATACTCGTTGGAGATTTTTGTTTTTGCTTCTTGTACCAACTTATCCTCTTTGGGATTAAAAACAAAGTCATAATACTCTTTTACAACAGGAAAACGGACATATAAATCCATCAGTTGCTCTTCTATTTCCTCTTTTTTTATCTGGGACAAGTACTTCTTAAGGGCTCGTTTACTCACTTTTTAATTTTTGAAGGATTCTTAAACTGAAAGAAATATCAACAAAAATAAGGGATATTCCCTTATTCACAGGTATTAGTTTAATCTTGATAACATTGGGATAAGAATAACAGTTTGCCCTTGGAAAATACATATTAAAAGTGTATCATGTAAGTTTATAACATTTAACCAAAACATAATATGAGGCAACTAAAGATTATCAAGCAAGTAACAAATAGAGAATCAAAATCTTTAGACAAGTACTTGCAAGATATCAGTAAAATTGACTTGATAACCGCAAATGAAGAAGTAGAGCTAGCGCAAAAAATACGAGCTGGGGATCAAGCTGCCTTGGAAAAATTGACAAATGCCAACTTAAGATTTGTTGTTTCCGTGGCCAAGCAATACCAAAACCAAGGGCTTAAATTACCAGATTTAATTAACGAAGGGAATGTAGGATTAGTAAAAGCAGCTAAACGCTTTGATGAAACCAGGGGTTTTAAATTTATATCCTATGCTGTATGGTGGATCAGACAATCTATCCTGCAAGCACTAGCGGAACAATCTAGAATTGTTAGGTTGCCTTTGAACAAAATTGGTTCCATAAACAAAATTAAAAAGACGTTTTCTTACTTAGAACAAGCCCATGAGAGACCGCCTTCTCCTGAAGAAATCGCCAAGGAATTGGATATGACTATCACAGAGGTTAAACAATCTTTAAAGAATTCTGGAAGACACGTTTCCATGGATGCACCGCTACGTGAAGGGGAAGATTCCAATTTGTATGATGTATTACGTTCTGGGGAGTCGCCAAGACCGGACAAGTTACTTTTGTTACAATCCTTGAACACGGAAATAAATAGAGCATTGGAAACGCTTTCACCTAGGGAAGCCGATGTTATTAAATTGTATTATGGTATAGGTGATGAGGCCTCTATGACACTTGCAGAAATTGGACAGACTTTTGATCTAACTAGAGAAAGAGTAAGACAGATTAGGGAAAAGGCAATAAGAAAACTAAGGCACAATTCCAGAAGCAAGATTTTAAAAACATACTTGGGTTAAGTTACAAAAGCAGTAAATAAACAAGAAGAGCCCATTAATTAATGGGCTCTTCTTGTTTATTTACTTTGCGGACTATTAAAAATAATTAAGCTTATTTATATTATAGTCAAATAAAATTTCATTTAAATCTTCAATGAAATTAATGTAAGCTGTGTTGTCATTATTTTGCTGTGCCATAAGTAGGTATTTAAAAAATTACCAATAGCGTATGCTATAAGTAATCTAGTTCAACTAATTCATTTAAACTCAAAATTTCATTTAAATCTTGGAGAAACGTTAAGTATTCCTCTCCATATGTATCATATAACATGCTTAAGTTTATTAGGTTATTATTTGGGACTAAATAATTATATGCTAAACTTATTTATTTTTTTCACTTACAACAATTAAATGTGGTGTACTTGCTTTTTTTTGTTGTAAACTATTTATTACCGTTGGTAGAATTTCATAAATAGCGTATTAGAACAATTAAAAATTGAACGGAAGATTTGCATACTAAGGCATATATATTAGAATAATTCCAAAGAATAGGAACAACGAGGATTAAACACCTGATTTCTACTGCAATAATTGGTGTATAAAATCGTTGAATACTAGTGTATATAAAGGTTTAAGTAATTACTGCTATTAAATTTAAAACCTTTGTAAAGTCTTTAAAATGAAAAAAAATAAGCTGTATTGGTTAAAAAAACTAACCATCTATATTCTATATATTTCTGTTGGTATAGGATTTAATTCTACTACTATTGCCAGTACAAATATATATCCCGTTAATTATAAAATATTGGAATCACCTAAAGTTGTCCTAAACAGCAATAGCTTCAATGCTAAAAAAAGGAGCAATTTTACAATAGCGGGACAAACTGAACATATAGAAAGAGGATTAACAATTGTTCATTTTATTTCTGAGGAAAAATTTGAATTTAAGACGTTTGATACTTATTCTAGCGAGGAAGATTCTGAAAAGATGATTGATGTTTTGAAACTAATGCTTAACAGTAAAGCAACTTTTGCCATTTTGGCCCATGACTCTGCTACTAAAAACCTATTGGCACAATCGGAACAGCTTTCCAAAATGGGCTTTTCTAAATTAGGTGCCTTAAAAGGCAGGCAGGCATATATTATGCATAATTTGGATAATGTAATATTTGAAAGTGTAGATGACACTTCATTGTCTATCTCTCTCAATCCTCCTAAGAATGTGTTGGATAAAAAAATCTATTTCCCTAAAATAAAATACCAATTTGAGCCTAACAACAATAGATATATTGCTCATGCTGGTGGTGAGGTAAACGGCATTAAATCTACCAATACCAAAGAAGCGCTTGACCAAAATTATGAGAAAGGGTTTCGACTTTTTGAATTGGATATCATTGAGACATCCGATGGAAAATTGGTAGCAGCACATGACTGGAAAATGTGGGCAAGATTTACAGATTATACCGGAACATTGCCACCTACCCATAAAGAATTTATGAAGCATAAGATTTATGGCGACTATACCACTATGGATTTAGATGGTATTAATAATTGGTTTAAGAACCACCCAGATGCTACACTTGTAACTGACAAAGTAAATGACCCCATTGCTTTTGCCAATCAATTTGTAGACAAGAGCAGGTTAATTATGGAGCTGTTTAGTGTAATGGCAGTTGAGGAGGCTTCAGAAAATGGTATTAACGCCATGATTTCTCAAGAACCGTTGCTAAATATGGTTGGAGATAAACTAAACTATTTATCAGTCAATAATGTTAAATACGCAGCTCTTTCCAGGAGAATTATAGCAAGTCAAACCAAACTAATGCTCCAGTTAAAAGAACAAGGCATAAAAGTTTATGTGTACAATGTAAATTTTGACCCTGGAAAAGATGAAAAATATGTGCAAGAGAATGAAATAGGCCTTGTTTATGGAATGTATGCCGATACATGGTTTTTTGATTTAGATGATAACAAAGAATTATCAAATAAATAACTACCTAATCTATCTTAGAACTTTACTTGATAGGTAACTCCTGCAGAAACTGCCCAAAAGAAGTTACTTGAATTGGAGACAATTTCTTGACGGGTAACACCCATATTTGCTCTATATATATTTGGATTGTTTTTACTGGTGAATTGATATTCAAAGCTTAAACGCTCGGACTCTATATACAGTAGTGTTTCTGCCAATAATTGATCACCAGAGGTCAATTGACGTAGCTCTGGGGAATAGCCCATGCCAAAATTAATGCCCATATAATTATCCGCATCCTTTAAGTATTTACGGACCAATATGTTGCCAGATACTCTAGTTAAATTATTTGGCCTTGGTGTTATGTATGATCTTAGTGAGAAATAGTAGTTTCCACGGTAATGTCCAACAGAATTGGTAAGTACTGAAACATTTTTGGTATCAAATTTAATATAACGTCCACCAGCCGAAAACTCCATAGCCCAAGGCAAGTTTACATATAGGTCCCCTCCTATTTTTTGGTTTGGGTAAATAGAAGCATTGGAATAACCATAGTTAATGTAAGCATAAAAACGCTTAGAAAACTTTGGGTAAAAGTCTATATCATACTGTATACCATGTTTCCCTAAGCGATTACTATAATTTATTCGTGGAATAATACTTCCAGCCAATGTTTGTCTTTTAAAGGATATGCTAGAAAATATCATAGGGTCATACCGTTGGTCAAAAACAGTAAACGAATTTCTAATAGAAACCCTATTGTTTTGTATTTCTTTATCTGCTGGTGTCTTTGGCTTTATGGTGTTATCTGACAAATCCTCCGACAATTTATTCTCATCTGTAGATGATTTTTTATTTGTCCCTTTTAAACTTCCTTTGTTTGTTTGCACAGATGAGTTTGTATTATGCCATCCCAGTTCTGGGTATTTTTGATTTTTAATACGCTCCAGAGCAATTTTTTGTAACCTTTCAACTTCCTTATTGTTTTTTAGGTAATACTGGGCTTTATTTGCCAAGCCCAACGCTGTAGCATTGTTCATTGCATAAAGCTCATTCTTTATAGCAGATATCCATACGTTACTATTGTTCTGTTCTTTACTAGTAACCCTGTTAAACTCCAATCTGGCCTTATCATATTGTCCGCTCCAACTATAAGAACTGGCCAATAAGGAACGAGCCTTTAAATCCTCAGGATTTTTATTAAGCACTTCAATAAGCATTTTTCTTGCGGAATTGTGATTTCCATTATAGGCAAGTGTATATGCATTTGGGTACGATGGTTCATTAGAATCATTATACGCTAAATCTTGGCATCTTAGCCAAAGGCATAACATTCCAAAGAATAGAAAACTATATGTACGTTTTTGTAGCATTAATTATTTATAGATGCCATATCGGCTTTGAGTTCTTGTTTTTTACTATTTTTTTTGGATAGCGCTATCCCCATTTTTCTAGCCTGATTTCTGGCTCTTTCAATTTTATCGTTAATTTCATTGACGCTAGAACTGTTCTGTTGTGCAAGATCTATTAACTCCAATGCATCTTTAGGCCTTTCGGACCAAAAATAAACGTCGAATAATGCTGAATATGAGTCAATATAATTCGGGTTCATTTTTATACATGCTTTCAATATTTCTATTGATTCATCATAATTTCCCTGCCATACATTGATACGACCTGTTAGTATTTTGGTGTCTATATGACTTGGAACCATGGAAAGAATGTATTTGCAAAGCAATAAGGCTTTTTCATATTCCCTATCAAAAGCCAATTCTCTTGCTGTAAAGTATGCCTTATCCGAGTCTTGCCCATTATAGACACTATTAATCCAAACGATTTCACTTTCTTTAAATTTTTCTTTTTGTACTGAAAAAATTGCCAAACTGTCCGGTATAATTTTATCATTATTAGTTACGTATGCATTCATGGATTTAAAACTATTTAGCTTAACTTCTGCCTTTGACCCTCCCATGGAGGTACTTAAATCCATATTTTCATCAATAGAGAAAACAGAACCATCAGAAAAAATTTTCTCTCCACTGATATACTCTTTTAACTCATTTTTGTTTCTCATTAAAGGAATGTCTTTTATAGACCTATATTCAGCGTTCATATCCAACTCAGCGCCCATCCATGCCACTCTTTTTGGCATTTTCATCTCATATTTGCCCTCTAGTAAAGCCAATAAAGTTGGTGTAACATCAAAATGAGAAGAAATTGCACTTATCTTTTTTGTGGTTTTTAGCATAGGGCTGTACATAATTAAAGGCACATGAAAACGGCTTAAGTTATTTCTTTGCGGAATAGGAATAAGTCTATGGTCACCCGTGATAATAAAAATTGTATTATCATAGTCGGGTTGCTTTTTATACTCTTCAAGTACGTATTTTAACGAATTGTCCGTATACAAAAGTGTCGCAAATACATTGTCATTTTTTTTGATTACATTTTTTATTTTTCCCTTATGATTGCTTTTAGATAAAATTTGAGCTACTTGTTTTTCATACATTTCCTGTTGTGGTGGTATAAAAGGTTCATGATTACTAATGGTCATATACACTTCTAGCCTAGACTCACCTTCTTTACGTGGTAAACTCATGCTCTTTTTAAAAAGTTCTTTATCTGGATACCCCCATGAAGAACCAGCAGCATCCTCGGCTTGCATTTCATATTTATTACCAAACCCAGATTTGTCCAAGACAAAATCTAGATTTTCACTAAGTAGAAATCGGTCTATATTATCAAATGAACTATTGGTACCTTGATAATAAGAAGTTGAATAACCATTGTTTTTTAGGATACTGAATAATGTTAGTTTATTTGGGAATTTATCAAGCTCCATAAACCCACTTTTTCCAAATGGTAGGGACCCCAATAGTGATGGAAGCACCCCGAATGTTCTACCTGTATTACTAAGGCAATTTTCCCAGTACAATGATTTTGTTGTAAGGGAATCCAAGAAAGGAGTAAAACCTCCATATTCTGCACCTTCACCTACAAAATCCCTTCCAAGGCCTTCTACCATTATAAAAACAATGTTCGGTTTACTTTCCTTAAGTTCAAAATATTCGCCGAGTACGTTTTGTATTTTTTGAGGCTTAATCAATGGATATTCAACGTCTGAATTGTATGAAGTATCCTCGGTCGATGTATTATAAAGGTTCAATGCTAAGTATTGTGACTTGTTCTGGTTGATTGGTTTCCCTTCTATAAAAAGTGTCATGATAAATAGACTAAATAAAATAATGGTAAAAGGATACATCTTACTAATACGATGATAGTGTTTTGATGTTACTTTATACATACCAAAGAACATTCCTATAATTGCCACTACTGCAATAATAAGTGATATGGATACCCCCCCAGAATTGCCAATAGTTTCCTTGATATCTGCAAAACTATAACCTAATAAATCTGACCCCAATGGAACTAGTGCCGTGCAGTAGTAACTAATTAGCATGGCCTCAATAATCAGCAAGAAAATAAGTATTACAAAAACCAGATTAAACCCATATTTTGGCCTGTAATTTTCCCAAAAATTAAATGGAAAAACAAGAAGAACCCCAATTAGCGACGCATAACCAATTTGGTGAACGGCAGCTATAAAAAAGCTTGAGCCAAATATGGTATCCACTACTCCTTTAAAATACAAAGTAGTGTATTGAAAAATAGAAAGCGCAAGCAAAACACTGAAGAATGATATTATCAATCTTGTATATTGCTTTGTGGTGTATCTATCTAACTGACTTGTATTCATTTTTAAAATTTATGCTGCTTTTGCAAAACCTTTACGTACTTGTGAACCCCAACCTGATTTAATATTGAATAATTTTTTATAATTACCACGCACTGCAGCGCACACAACAATTGGGTGAAATATTATGGGTTCTACAATGGCACAGAACATTAAAATCAAAATATCTTTTGTTTTTTTATACTCATTATAGCTATATACGTCCCATAAAATGGCATAAAGGGAGAACATGATTGAAAACATATAAATAGTGGCCGTAATCGCTATGAAAAAATCCCAATTAAGTATTCCCAGATATATAAAAATTATGATAGTTATAAATCCAAAGAATTCCAGTAAAGGGGCTAACCATTCATAAAAAAACCAATACGGGTAACTAATTAGCCCCAATCTCCCATATTTAGAATTAAAGAACATATCCTTATGTTTAAATAAGGTTTCTAAGTTTCCACGTGCCCATCTATCCCTCTGGTTCACAAATATTTTTAAATCTTCTGGAACCTCTGTCCAGCATAGCGAATCGGGCATGTATTCAATGGTATAAGGAATTTTTTGGTTGTGCATGTGCCGTCTCATTTTAAATATAATTTCCATATCCTCCCCTACCGTATTAGTATCATATCCTCCTACAGCCATTGCAATTTCCCTATCAAAAAAACCAAAGGCACCAGAAATAATCAAAAGACTATCTATGCGTCCCCAGGCCATTCTACCTAAAATAAATGACCTTGTATATTCTAGCAACTGGAATCGGGCCAGCCAGTTTTTTGGAATGTTTATTTTTTCCAATTGTCCTCCAGAAATTTCACATGAATTTGCTACACGAATTACACCGCCAACTGCTATTACCTGTTTGTCAGATCGTTGGTAAAAAGATTTTACAACATGTAACAACGCATCAGGCATTAACAAACAATCCACATCTATACAACCGACATATCTATTACTAGAAAGTGCAATTCCTGTATTTAAGGCGTCAGATTTACCGCCGTTTTCTTTATCTATTACTGTTAACTTGGAAAAAGCTTTGTTAGAAGACTTGTATATACCTCTAATAGGTTTGCTTTTCCAATCTGGGTCTATTTTTTGATCTATTTTATGTAGGTTATAGGCCTCAATCATTTTTGTCATTGTATCATCCTTGCTCCCATCATTTACCACCATTACTTCATAGTTTACGTAACGTAGTGACATTAATGAACGAATATTTTCAACAATGGTAAGACCTTCATTATATGCTGGAGCAATAATGGTAATACTAGGGGCCAATGGTGACACCATAATTTTGGACAAATCACCAAAACTGTTTTTATTCTTATAATGAATGGAGTTTCTTGTGGATAAATACCCCATGAAAAGAAACATAACAAATAGAACTACTGTAAACATTAAAAAGACAATGTTTATATACTCTAAAATGATATTGAATACACCGCTGTCCATCATTT
This sequence comes from Saonia sp., assembly GCF_056326165.1. Lineage (NCBI taxonomy): Bacteria > Pseudomonadati > Bacteroidota > Flavobacteriia > Flavobacteriales > Flavobacteriaceae > Saonia > Saonia sp. The sequence continues at coordinate 175,968 of NZ_JBWFBN010000003.1, read as the reverse complement.
TTTCTTTTTACCCTTATTAGATTTTTTTAAATCTTCATGATTTTGATAGAACTCTTGTGTAAGCTCAAAATCTATATCAAACAAGCTAGATGGTTCAGACAATTCAATTTCTAGTTCATCTAATAGAAAACAAAACTCCAATGGAATTAAATGTTCATTTTTAGAACTGTTTTCTACCTTCTTTTCTATTTTTAAAGAAGGCTTGTATTCTACGGATTGTGTTAATATAATGTCAGTCGGAACAAGAGAAGTATGTAAGTTTTCAACTGTATTTTGAGATTTGTTATGTTCATTAACCGTATTTCCATCAATAATTGGTTCTCTTTTTAGCAGTTCATTTTTAACATATTGAGCCTTTTCTTTAATGTCTTTGTCTTCATTTATTAAAAGTGTATTTAAAAATGAAATTTCCTTCCTATCTCCTACTTCAACTATTTCATCTAAAAGAATTAATTTGGATTCTTTGTCACACCCAGCAAAAAGTTGCTTAAATATACTATCTGCTCCACTGTCAGCTTTTTCATTTAGTGGGCTGTTTTCTTCTTTTATATCAGAATATCTTTTTTCTGAGAAAATATTAAAAATCCCTATTGCTCTTTCTTTAATGGCGTAATTTTCTTCTTTCTCTATTATTTCGTTCAAAAATTCTAAATCTTTAAGGCTTCCTAAATCTTCAATAGTATCCAACAGTAAAAATTTATTATAGTTGTCTTGCTCAAAAAAGTTGTTATCAAATATGTTTGTTGTTGGTTTATGTAATATGCTGTTTTCTACATCTAGTTGGTTTTCTTCAACTTCAATATCATCAATAACTACTGGTAAGAAATTAATTTCGGGTTCAAAAGAAGAATCATCATTATCAAACTCTTCTGGAGAATCATCAATTTCAAGTAAGATTTCATCTATAGAATCATCTTGAGATTCTATAGAAACTTCTTCATAAGAAACTTCTAAGTTGTTAATGTTTACTTCTTCTTCTTCTTTTGCTGCTGCTTTTTCTTTCAAATCCTTTTCTATTTCGATAGGATTATTGGTTTGTATTGCTTTTATACTATTTGTTTCCTCAATTGTGGGAACAGGAGGAGTTATAATTTCTTCTATTTTGGATGCTTCTTCCTCCTCAACCAAGTTAGACTGTTCCAAAACTATTTCTTCTAATCCTTTGGTTGGTAAAATGGTATCTGGCGCAATGGCATTTATAGCACTTTGGGCTTTACTTTTAATAATAAAATTGGAATCTTTTTTTTCTACTAATTTTAAAAAAGAAATTTCCTCATCACTCCCAATGGAAGCAATGGTATCCAATATAAGTACCTTAATATCTACATTGCACTTCCAGAAAACCTTTTTTAAGTCTGGCAGAGCTTCAAAAACACAAAATTTCTTAATGCAATTAATTGTTTCCTCCTTAATCTGATTGTTTTTATGTCTTATCAATTGTATAATGGAGGTATTAGCATCATTCTGGTTATAATACTTTATAAGTCTTAAAGAAAAAAGCACAACATCTTTATTGGATGATGTTAACCAAGCATTAAATTTAGGGGGCTCAAATTCTTCGAAATTTCTTAACACTTCAAGAATTTTGAGTTGCTGCCACTCAGATATTTTGTATTTAGTTGTATCCAAAAAATAATTTACACCTTCATTTTTTAAGCTTACCGTGGCTATTTCTGAATGCTTTCTTATAATACTTCTTCTATCATTTATAAATTTGGTAATGAAGCTATAGGCATCTTGAACTTGCATTTGCGTTAACTCTAAAATTCCTTTAGAAACTATATGCCATTTCCAACTTTTTAGCTTTTTATAAGCATCTAGATGCAATCCTAAGTCTTGGTATAACCTAAAAAGTCTTTTTTCTGTATTTCCAGATACATCTTTCTGTAGATCAAGTAGAATTTCTGAAAGAACACTTCTATTAAAATCGTCCTTTAGAAGTTCTCTAATCTCAATTTTTAAATCTATATAGCTAATTTTTTCTTCTTTGGAAGCATTTTCTTCGTAAAACAAAAATTCACTAATCATTGGAGAAAACTGCCTCTTTTTTTCTGCTATTTCTTTATTTTTTTTTGAAATTCTATTTCTAAAGAAAAAAATACAGGAAAAATAAAGCACACCTAGACCAATAAATAACCAAGTAAGGTCCCACAAAAGATCTGTATGAATCTTTGGAGGACTTATTAGGGGGATGATATGTAGTCCAATGTTTTTAATACTATGCTATATTTTATTAAGCTCTCTTGCAACACGCACAAGGAGTTCGGAAGGACTAACGGGTTTTGAAATGAAATCATTAGCGCCAAGTTCAAAGGCACTTAGTACATTTTCCTCATTACCGGCAGAGGAAATTATAATAATTGGAATGCTTGATTTTAGGTCATTACGAACAAAATCTATGAGTTCAATGCCCGAAAAATAGGGCATCATAATATCACTCACAATAATGTCTGGCGTATTGCTTTGTAAAAAGTCTTTTACCTCTTTTCCATCACGCATTAGGGTTACTTCATAACCACCTTTTTCTAACCTGTAGCTTATTAAAGAAGCTAGTAGTTCATCATCATCGGCTAAAAGAAGCCTTTTTTTCTCTTGCATCATTTGTATACATCATTAAATCCCTTTCAACTTTTGTACTTGTCTATCAATTGCTATTTCCACTAAAGAATATTCTTCGATAAACCTTTTATGTAAATTTTCTATCTCTTTTATATTTTGAATGGTATTACAATTATTCTGAATATTTTCAACAATATTGCTAAGACCAAAAGTTTTCATCATTTTTAAACCGGCCTTTGTCTTATGGGTAGAAAATTTAATTGCTGTAAAGTCACTGTTTTTAATAGCTATTTTGATATTTCCAATAAATTCCAAAGCATTTTGTTTAAATAGACCAACTAATTCTTCTAGCATGTCCATATCATCCATACAGTCTTTATATACAGAATCTAGATTAACTAGAGTGTCATTATCTGATATTGATTGAGTATTTTGAGTGGTATGAATTTTAATGTTTCCGTCCTCGGGCTTATTTTTATATTCTATTAGTTTGTCTAATAGCTCATCTGGAGCATATGGTTTAAGAATAAAATCGTTTATACCGTATTTATCACACTTTTCCTTGTCATTAACTGAAAAATCAGCCGTTAGTGCTATAATGGGAACATTCTTTGCATTATTTACCTTACTAGCCCTAATCTTTTTGGTAATATCAAAGCCATCCATCACAGGCATTCTAAGGTCCATGAAAACAACATCTATTTTATGATTTTTAAGGATATTGAGGCCATAAATAGGCTTGTCAGTTAAGAACACTTCACACTTCCAATTTTCCAATCGATTCTTTATAAGTTGTTGGTTTAGAGTGTTGTCTTCAAAGACAAGAATTTTCATGCCTTCAACATTTTTTTCCTGTTCTTCAGTGTTTTTTAACTCTTTTACAAGATTTTTTTTGCTGCTTTTTAAATAGGGAAGTGTAAACTTAAAAGTGCTTCCTTGTCCAAGATTGCTGGTGACACTAATTTCACCATTAAGGTTTTCTATTATTTGTTTAACAATGTTTAATCCCAAGCCAGTTCCTCCGTATTTGGAGAATACATTTTCCTCTACTTGTTTAAATGGATCAAATATTTGGCCAAGATTTTCTTTGGATATACCTATGCCAGTATCTGTAACATCAAACTCCAGTAAAACATCGTTATTTGTTAATCCAACTTGAGTAATGGTCAATTGAATGGAACCATTCTCAACAAATTTTATTGAATTCCCCATGAGGTTTAATAAAACCTGTGAAAGTTTGGATGGATCGCCTATCAGGATTTTTGGAATGGTATTGTCCATTTTCACCTTTAGGTCAATATTCTTGTTTACAATCAAGGTCTTGCATAAGTATGCAACATCATTAATAAGCTTGTGGCAATCAAACTCAATTAACTCGGCATTATTGAGACTTGTTGAAATTTTAGAATATTCTAAAATTTCATTTATGATATGCAATAGAGTTTGTGATGCAGATTCTATTGCATTAACATGATTTTCTTGAGTCTTTGTTAGGGGTGTTTCCTTTAAAAGATCGGTAAAACCAATAATTCCATTTAGCGGAGTTCTTATCTCATGACTTACTTTTGCAATAAGCATAGCCTCTTCACTGGAATCTTTTGCGTGTATGTTTTTTGAATGACTTACTGCCTTATCATTGCCAAAGAATTTAGTATCAACATCATTTTTGAATGTCTTAAATGCCTTTTTTAACTCAGTAGCTTCATCTGCCGTTAGTTCTTCAAACGAAAAATTATTCAGCTCAATTTCTAAATCTGTTAAATGGGAGAATAGGTTTTTGGATTTGTTGGACATTTGGGTGCTATATTTTAGCTTTTGTTCTTTTGAATAATCATAATTATTTCTCAGTTTAAAATGAGATTTACCTAAGAAAACTAGTAGGTTTTTAATAAAAGTCTATAATAGGTATAGAGTAGGCAATTAAATGTTCCCTATATGCCCTTTTATGTTGTCAAAATGACTATTTTGTAGGTGTAAAAACATACAGTATGAAGCAGTTTATCGGATTAATTTGCATTTTGTCTATGCTTTCTTGTGCAGAGGCTGAAAAGAAAGAAGAAGTTTCTATTGAAGAAATGGCCATGGAAATTCATAATAAAGTTATCACCTTAGATACCCATGATGACATTAATGTAAGCAACTTTACAGACAGCATTAATTATACTCAAAGGCTAAGTACGCAAGTGAATTTGCCTAAAATGGAAGAGGGTGGTTTAGATGTTGCGTGGCTAATAGTATATACAGGGCAAGATACTCTTACAGATGAAGGATATGCAAAGGCTTCAGAAAATGCTATGGCCAAATTTGCTGCCATTCATAAGCTGTGTGAAGAAATTGCCCCTGACCAAATAGAATTGGCACTTACTTCTAGTGATGTAAGAAGAATACAAGAAGCTGGTAAAAAAGTTGCCATGATTGGTGTTGAAAATGCCTATCCCATGGGAGAGGATTTGTCCAATTTTGAAAAGTACCACCAACTGGGTGCTCGCTATATTTCCTTAGCACATAATGGTCATAGTCAGTTTTCTGATTCTAACACTGGAGAATTGGATAGTGTATGGTTGCACAATGGCCTAAGTGAATTAGGCAAAGAAGCAGTTAAAGAAATGAACAGACTTGGAATAATGATAGACGTGTCTCACCCATCCAAGGAAGCTATGAAGCAAATGATTGCCCTATCCAAAGCACCTATAATTGCATCGCATTCCTCGGCCAGAGCATTATGTGGACATAGTAGAAATTTAGATGATGAGCAATTGATGATGATGAAAGAAAATGGAGGAGTTGTACAAACGGTTGCTTTTAGCTCATACTTAAATACTGAGAAAAATGATAAAAGAGCCGATTTTATGCGAGGTGTTTATAAAAAGGTAGCTGACTCTTTAGAAATTGATTGGTATGAACGTTCCCAATTTGGTAGTTTAACTGATGAACAACGAGTATCATTTTTCCAAAATTACCGCAAAGTGACTTCAATGGCAGAGGAGTTAGTTGCAAATGATGAAAATGCACCTCCTGCAGTAAGTGTTATAGATTTTGTAAACCATATAGATTATATGGTAAAATTGATTGGAATTGACCATGTAGGTATTAGCTCCGACTTTGATGGTGGTGGTGGTATAGATGGTTGGTCGGATGCCTCAGAAACTTTTAATGTAACATTAGAGCTCGTAAAAAGAGGATATACTGAAGAGGAAATCTCTAAATTATGGAGTGGTAATCTATTAAGAGTATTGGATGAAGTACAAGCAATTGCCCAAAATTAAGTAGGTTTCTCCTCTTCTTTGGCTATTCTGTCCTTAACATATTCTATTTTGGTTTTCCCGTGATTTTTTGGTTTTCCATCTTCTCCTAAATTTACCATAATAATGTTATCTACCGTAACAATGGTCTCAAGTGTCATTTTATTACGGACTTCACATTTTAAGGTAAGTGAAGATTTTCCAAACTTAACAACAGCTACTCCAATTTCAATAATATCGCCTCTATGAGCGCTACTCATAAAGTTGATTTCTGACATGTATTTGGTAACTACCTTTTTATTTTCTAATTGTATTATACTATAAAGGGCTGCTTCTTCATCTATCCAAGCTAGGACGGCGCCTCCAAACAATGTTTCATTGGCATTTAAGTCCCCTGGTTTCACTAATTTTCTAGTATGAAATCTCATATTACATGAATTTGATAATACAAATTTAGACTATCAATAAGAATTAGAACAACTTATTATTGGAATCATGAAGCGTTTTTGGAATTTGTAGGTTACACCCTAATTTTTTGTTCAATTTTCCAATAAAATATGCCGATAATAATGGAGACTCTAACTCCATGTTCTGGTGTACAAAAAAATGAATGTTACTAAGCCCTTTGGTTTTCCATTGGTACAACCTATCTATCCAATCATCCAATCTGGAATAATCCGTCTCATGATTTGCTCCAACGTAGCGTATAAAAGCTTCATTATTGGTTAGGCGCATATGCATAATATCCCTTCTACCAGCAGTATCTACTAAAATATTTGCTATGTTATTTTCTTCTAATAAATGATACAGTTCTTCAGCTACTTTTTCATTGGTAAACCAATCTGTATGTCTAAACTCCATTGCCAGAGGGAACTCTTTGGGCCAATATTCCACAAATTGCACTACCCTATCCCAGTTTTTTGGTCCAAAATTACCATGCATTTGCAAAAAGATTGTTCCTAACTTTTCTTTTAAATGGCTAGTTACATCTAAATACCTGTCAACTATGGGGTATACTTTTTCATTTAGTCTTCTTAAATGACTTATATCCTGTGATATTTTAGGGAAAAATTTAAAATCATCAGGTGTTTTATCATACCATTTATCATATTGTTCTTCAGGAAATATTCTATAAAATGTAGCATTTAGTTCTATTGAATTAAACTGTGAAGAATAATAAACCAATTCATCTTTTGTTCCCCTTGGATAGAAGTTCTTTAAATCTTGTCTGTTCCATTTTGCACAGCCTACATAAACATTTAATTGGGATTCCTTATTTAATTTTGACAAAAGAACCTCAGTATCAGGGTGGTCCTTTGGAATGCAGAAATCTACTAATTCTGGGTGGTCAACTTTTCCGAACTTCATTTGGCATATTTTATGTTAAAAATACAAACTAAAATCTAGTCAAGTTTTTGTTTATAACCTCGTTAAAAACTAATTTATATTAAGAAATTTGGGAAATCACTATTGGCTATCTTTAATAAAACTTCACAAATGAACTCTAGGTCCCAAGATCTATTAAAGATTCGCCCGCAGATTTCCACAAATAGTTTAACAGAGCAAATGAGCGATAATGAACGGTTTCAGAATGAAACTATTAGACCCATTATTAAGTTTCAGAATGACTTATTTCAGGTTGCTTTTAGAAATTATATTAAGAAGCATAAGAATTCTTTCTTGGAGTTATCTATTGAAAGAAAGATGGTTTATATTGAAAATGCCATTCAAAAGGATATAAAATTTAGAAATTCTCTTAAAGGAATGGTCATTGGTCAATTCACCGTTGAAGAATATAGAATATATATTCAGAATTCTTCGGCACTGAACAAGAGAATGATGAATATGGTTATAGAACGGTTAAAAGATCAGATTCAGTTTTTTGATGAACCAGTTTTAGTCTAATAACGACTCCCCATTTAAATTAGTGGTTAAAATATCGCTCATTAAATCAAAATAAGGCCTAATAGCTTTAAAGGAATCATTTACATCATTAACAAAATCAGGAGACAGAACTTCTTTATTGGTAAAATTCTTCACAAAAATAAATTGCTTCATCCTAATCAAATCAATATTAGGGTCTTCTTTATCAAACCCTTTAGGTGCAGTCTTTAAAGCATCACCTTTTACCTCTCCCCATACTTTTTTAAAGGATTCATTACCAATTACTTTCCTAAAATCAGTAGCATCCAATTCAAGTTCTTTTCTAATTCGGAACAAGTCTTCTTTATTTGGCTCCCAAAACCCCGTTGCAATAAAAGATTCATTGTTTTTTATTTGTAGATAGTAGCCACCTCTTAATCTAGCCCCAGACCTAGAGAAGGAACCGGCAAAATGGGATTTATAAGGTGTTTTATCTTTTGAGAAACGTACATCTCTATAAATACGAAACATTTTCATTTTCTCTATTTCATCATGTACATTCAATTTATCCATTAAAATGCTAAAGAATGCTTTGATGTTGGTTTCATGTTCCTTAAACTCAGTTTTATGGTCTGTAAACCATTCTCGCGTATTGTTTTTCTGTAACTGGCTTAAAAAATTAAGGGCATCCTTGGTAATAACTGGGTTGTTCATACGACTTAGCAATAAATATTTTATGCTAAAGTTAACCCTTTTGGAAGTATTGCTTTTGAAATAATGGTTAATTTTGAATAACAATGTAACCTAAGATGGATATAAAATCTACAATCGATAAAATAATTCTTCATAAGAAACAGCCTAATTTAAGGTATTGCTTAAAGGAAAAAACGGAAGTATTTGCCAATACCCTTTTTTACACTCTTTTTGATATTGATACGCCTGTTGAAGAAAATTTAAAAAAACTTGAAGCTCTTTTTGATGAACTAACAAATTTGGCATGTTGGGATGTTGAAAAACCATGCTCTGAGCTTTGGAAAAAATATGTTTCTGGACTGCCAAGCATCTTAGAAAAATTAAATATGGATGCAGAGGCTACTGTCAATTGTGATCCAGCTTCCCTATCTATTGAAGAGGTATACATGGCCTATCCAGGTTTTTACGCTATTGCCATTTATAGATTGGCTCATGAACTTTATAAAGATGGATTTCCTTTGGTGCCACGTCTAATGACGGAATACGCACACAGGCAAACAGGAGTGGACATTAATCCTGGTGCTACAATTGGGGATTCATTTCATATTGATCATGGAACTGGAGTAGTGATTGGCGAGACTGCTATAATAATGAATGATGTAAAAATATATCAAGGTGTAACTTTGGGAGGACATTATGTTGCCAAAAATCTTCAAAAGACAAAGCGCCATCCAACTATAGAATCTAATGTCACCATTTATGCCAATGCCACCATTTTAGGGGGAGAAACCATAGTTGGAGAGAATTCCATAATTGGAGGTAATGCATGGATAACAAGTTCTGTCCCTAAAAACTCAACAGTTTATCATACTTCAGAAATTAAAATTAAAACCCAGTCTCATGTCTCATAATATTCTGGATTTAATTGGTAATACTCCCTTAGTGAAATCTAGGGTGTTGAATCAAAACCCCAATGTTACCCTATATTTTAAACTAGAGGGGCATAACCCTGGAGGCAGTGTTAAAGATAGACCTGCTTTTAACATGATAAAAGCTGGTTTGGAAAGAGGTGATTTTGATAAAAATTCCAAACTCATAGAAGCTACTAGTGGTAATACAGGAATTGCATTGGCTATGATTGCTGGTATTTATGGTTTGGATATGGAATTGGTAATGCCAGAGAATTCAACAAAAGAAAGGGTACAGACCATGAGGGCATATGGCGCAAAAGTTACTCTTACTTCATCAGATATTGGGATTGAAGGAGCAAGGGATTATGCCGAATCCAAAGTAAAAAATGATGGCTATATTATGCTAAATCAATTTGCTAATAATGACAATTGGCAAGCTCACTATAAAACAACAGGCCCAGAAATTTGGAAAGATACTGATGGAAAAATAACGCACTTTGTTTCTGCAATGGGTACTACAGGTACTATCATGGGAACTTCCACATACTTAAAAGAAGTAAATCCTAATGTGCAAATTGTTGGTGTACAACCAGAAGACGGTTCAAGAATTCCTGGAATACGAAGGTGGCCAGAAGCATATTTACCCAAAATATTTAACCCTAATAAGGTTGATAAAATTTTAGATGTAAACGAAGCTGATGCCAACAATATGGCAGTGAAAATGGCAAGAGAAGAAGGTATATTCTGTGGAGTTAGCAGTGGTGGTGCAGCTACAGCCGCACTACGCTTGGCCGAAACACTGGAAAGTGGTGTTATAGTATCAATCGTATGTGATAAGGGCGATAGGTATTTGTCTTCCAACCTATTTAGTTAGCACTGTATAAAGTTTCAGAAATTCCAATTTGAAAGTTCTCAAATTCTACCAAATTATTATGGTGGCCACCAACAATGGTATACATTCTTTTGTTTTTGCCCGGAATTGATTCATATAATTTTATCCCAGAATCATACGGTACTACCCTATCATCAGTTCCATGAAAAATAGTAATGGGACATTTTACATTTTGGATATAATCCATGGACATAAATTTATATTTCAACAACCATTTTAAGGGCAAAAATGAAAATCGGTTTTTTGCAACATCCATTAAACTAGCGAATGGTGTTTCTAAAATAAGTTTGTTAGGGTTGTTTTTTGATGTAAGGTTTGTAGCAATACCAGTTCCCAAGGATCGTCCATAAACTATAATCGAATCCTCGGCATAATACTGCAATGCATAGTCATAGAATAACTGAGCGTCGTCATATAGGGCTTGTTCACTAAGCTTGCCCGTACTTTTCCCATAGGTTCTATAATCCATTACAATAACATCATATTCCTTTTCAACAAAAGAAGAAGTAATTTCTCCCCATCTTGCTAAGTTTCCAGCATTACCATGAAAATAAAGAATAAGTCCTTTTGGGTTTTCTGTTTTAAAATGAAGTGCATTTAGTTTTGCTCCATCTGGAGCTGTTAAAAAAAATTCGTCATGTTGGTCGGAAAAAGAATAGGAGTATTCTTGATCTAGCTCAGTTGGTAAAAAAATTAGTTTTTCTTGTAAAAAATATAGCATAGTAGTTACCAATAGATATAGCGCAAACAACCACTTAAGGAATTTCTTAAGCCTTTGCATTTTTTTGTTTTTTTGAATGCCTTACATGGATGCTGCTCCCCTCTAAATCCACTTCTGCGGGTTTGGTGGTTATAATTTCCATCAACATTTTATGATATGATTCAAATGTGTTTAAATTTTTGTGTCCACCGCCGATAACAGTATATAATCTAGATAGTTTTGGTTTTATTTTTGAGAGTTTTACACTGGTTTTATAGGGAATCAATTTATCATCCGTACCATGAATAATATGTATGGGGCAGTTTACATATTTTAACCACTTATAGGTTGGCATGGGGAATTTTATTAGAACTGACAATGGCATAAAGGGAATATATTTCTTTGCTACCTTGCTTAGACTATAATAAGGCGCATCCAATATTAACATTCTGGGATTGTTCATAGATGCCAGCTTCGTGGCAAAACCAGAACCTAAAGAACGCCCATAAAGTATAATATACTTTTCTGCCACATTCTCTTTTATTTTATCATATATAACCTGTAAATCCCTTTTAATGGCCTTTTGTGAACGCCTTCCAGTGCTTTTGCCAAAACCTCTATAATCAACCATTAGTACATTGTAACCAAGACGTGTAAAATCAACGGCAAATTTGCCCCATCCCTTTATACTTTTGGAATTCCCCTTTAAATAAAACACAATACCCTTAGATTCTTTTGCTTTAAAAAGCAATCCATTGATGGTAGCCCCGTCCCGTGTGGTTATGTTATATTCTTCTATTTCCTGGTTATCATAATGAAACTGAAAGTCTTTGGAGAGTTTTTCAGGTTTAAAAAGTAGATAGTCCTGCAGAAAGTAAAGTAAAATACTTACTAATACATAAATGCCCACAACTAGCAATAGAATAAATAACCAATCTTTCATAGAAATGAAGTTGGATAGTAAATTACAAAAAATAATAATTATGATTTTTCATGAAACTCTACCTTATTCAATAAAAGCCCAGAACCTGGCGCCACATATGGGATTTGATTGGTATTTTCACCCAATAATGATTTTTTAATATCCTCTAAACTAAGCTCCCCTTTTCCTAAGAGTATCAAAGCACCCATAATCATACGAATTTGGTATCTAATAAATCCTTCTCCCTCCACATGTAGGGCATAACTCTTTTTGGGAAAAAAATTAGCCGCTATAATGCTGTTTTCTTTTAATTGGCAATTAGCAACAGTTCTTTTAAAATTAGTATTTTCCTGTGGTCTAGCTGTATAGGATTTAAAATCATGAAACCCTATAAAAAGTCTGGCTCCTTCCTTCATAAGTTCAATATCTAAATCTTCTATGATATTGGCCAAAAATGGAGCGCAAAAAGGATGGTTCTTTTGCCCAAAAGCAAAGAGGTATATATATTCTTTGGACTTACTGTGTTGGATAATATTAAACTCAGCATTTACTTCGGTAATTGTTAAGGCTTTAATATCTGGTGGAAGATTTTTGTTGAATTCAAAAAGAAATTCTTCAAAATCCACAATGGCCTTTTCATCAACAAATAATTCAAATTTTGCATCTAAAGCAGATACTTTGGAATCTGTTCTCCCCGCCCCTAGCACTTTAAAATTTGTATTGGGAAGCACAAACTTTAAAGTTTTTATAAGCATACTTTCAATAGTTTTCTGCCCAGGTTGTTTTTGCCAACCACTGTACCTAAAACCCAAAAATTGAAGCTCTACTAAATAGTAATATCGTTTTATATTCATATAAGATTTACTTGATGTAGGGTTTAACAAGATATGATTTTAACACTTAACCCCGCTTTTGACCACAGGTTTTTTGACATACCCAACATTCCTATCCTTTCATCGATTTTTTGAAATATTAAATATAGGGCCACGTTTTTAAAATCGAAAGGACTCTAAAAAGCCTCGTAATATATGAACTACCTTTTACGTATTTTTTCATGGAAGAGAAGCATGTTTCTCTCAATTATAGTACTACTTATTTTAATAGTGCTAAATTTCTATGGAATATATACCAACAAGTTCTATTTTCTTAGACCAGACAACTATATTTTCCCTGTACTTAGCATAGTACATTTTGTATATATCTATGTAATACAGTTTAAAATAAGGGAAATGGAGACTACAGATATACAAATGCGAAATCTGGAGTATGCACTCTACATAATCCTTTTTGTATACCTATTTAAATTATACGATTCCTTTAATAACCTATTGAGCTATACCGAATTTAAAGACCAATTGTTGCCAAATACTTTTAAACCAATGGCAATATTCATCTTATACCTATACCTATTATTACTGTTCTTAACATTTATCACATTTAAGCATAGAAAAGAATTGGTAGGAAAGTATGTGTTTGATGACAACGATGGTATTGATTCTTGGGACTAATAACCAATCTAACTATAACCTAGAAAGCCCTATGATATTTCATAGGGCTTTCTCATTATTAAAAACTAACACTCAATATTTATCTACTAACGGTTCCTGTTGGAAAACTTGCAGGTACATTAACACCAAGCTGTTGAACACCCATAGCATCTGCTGGTATCATTCCAGCAAGCGGCTTTAAGGTAAACGGCATTGGACTATTGTCCGGGAACGGCTCTATTGAGATTACAGCAACTCCACCTCTTAAATCCGTAGGAAATGTTAATCCACTTGGTGCATTGTACAAGAAATCTTCGCCTGGAAAAGGTGGTCCTGGGTTTGTACCACTAAATGGGTCTGCTTCATCAAAATTATCTACAGCTGTAAATGTTCCCGTAGTAACTGGCACACCATCTATAACTGCCCATCCTTCATATTTCCATCCATCATTTAGAGTTGGCAAATCCAATCCAACCATTGGACTCCCAGAACTGTTGTTCAAGAACCAAATTCCACTATATTTTTCATTATCGGCACCTGTTCCTGTTGGCGTGGCTAAAATGTACTCGCCAGCAATACTGTCAAAACTAGCAGCTACGGTACCTGTAGATACAGCTGCGGTATCACCACTAAATTCTCCAATTAATAATTTTGTTGGCGCTGGGTCTGGTGAAGGGTCTGGTACTGGTTCAATAGAAAGCACAAAATTGGTAGCGCTTTCAAGTGTTTCTGCATCTAAGGAGAACATAGTCTCAGATAATTCTCCATTTCCATTTACAGAAAATGTCCCTGTGGAAACCGGTGCCCCATCAACAATAATCCATCCTTCATAAAGAAAATCGCTTCCTAAATCTTCCAGACCACTAAGATTAAGTGTTAAGTTAGACATAGGTGGTTCATCGTCCACATTGCCTCTATGGCAACTTGTAAGTAATGCAAGTACTCCCGCAAATAATAATAAATTTTTCATATTGATTTTTTTAAAGTTATACTGCAAACTAACCCCAGCAACATAACAAGGGTATCACAGAAATATAAATTCTCCCGTAAGTTTCATGATACTTTTGTGACTTCTATGATGGTGATTTGTTCAATTTTAGTTTGATGCTGTGTAAAAGCCAGTTATTTTGGATACATTGTAATTCACCATTGCCTAGATTCCTATGTGATAGTTATGTGATACTTTTTAATTCTCTTTGTATATAATTATGAAGCAAATATTGATAATTGAAGACGACCAAGAAATTATAAAACTCTTGGAAATTCATTTGACTGGACATATTTACCAAACTTCGGTAGCCATGGATGGTGAAACCGGTTTGCGTATGGCTTTGGAAAATGAGTATGATTTAATTGTACTGGATTTAACTTTGCCAGTGATGGACGGCGTTGAAGTTTGCAAACAACTCCGTACTAAGAAAAATACACCTGTAATTATGCTTACTGCCAAATCTGAGGAAATTGACCGTGTATTGGGCTTGGAAATTGGCGCCGATGACTATATTACCAAACCCTTTAGTATTAGAGAATTACTAGCTAGAATAAAGGCGGTAACGCGTAGAACAGGAGCACAAACAGTAAATGATGCTGATTCCTCTGCACTCGCTTTTGAAAATCTTTTGATTGATATTGATAAACGTAAAGTGTTGGTGAACAAAAAGAAAATTGAGCTTTCTCCAAAAGAATTTGAGCTTTTGGTACTTATGGCTAGCAATCCTGGAAGAAACTATTCTAGAACAGAATTGTTAAACATTATTTGGGGGTATAATTTTGATGGATACGAGCATACTGTAAACTCTCATATTAATAGACTTAGGGCTAAAATAGAATCGGATATGGCCAACCCCAATTATGTATTGACCACATGGGGAGTTGGTTATAAGTTTAACGAAGACATGGTATCATGAGCAAGACAGAAAGAACCCTTACTCCCAATTTAATAAAGAAACTTTGGTTGGTTTTTATTCTCATTATTATCTTAATGGGTGCTTCCTATATATTTATTACTGGTTATTTTGCCAATAAATACAACCAAGCCACTACACAAAAGTTAAATGCAAATATTGCCAATCATTTAATTGAAGAAAAATTCCAAAACGCCTCTCCCTTTCTGGATGATGGTAGTGTAAATAAGCCCTTGTTTGGGGATTTAATGCACGATATGATGGCGGTAAACCGAAGCATAGAAGTATATCTTTTGGACAACAATGGAAGAGTGGAATACTCCGTTGTCTTGAGCCCAAGTGAAAATGAAGCTGCCAAAAAGGTAGATTTAGCTCCAATTAAATCCTTTATTTCTGATAATGGGGAAAACTTTGTTTTAGGTGATGACCCAAGAAATCCCGAAGAACAAAAAATATTTTCTGCAGCACCTTTTGATGTTGACGGTAGAAAAGGATATATCTATATTATTCTTGCTGGGGAAGAATTTCAATTGATAAGCCAAAACATGCTAGCGCAATATTTTGTAAAACTGGGTATTGGTGCAACGTTTCTTACGATGTTATTTGCTGCATTATTAGGAATTTTGAGTATTTGGTTTTTGACCAAAAACCTGCGCCTTATGACCAAAACAGTGCGTAAATTTCAAGAAGGTGACTTAACAGCACGTATTGAGAACCCTGAAAAATCCGATATTGAAGTTTTTGCCAAATCGTTTAATGAAATGGCAGACACTATTACTGGCAGCATAGATAAAATGCAGTCTGTAGATACACTCCGTAGAGAACTTATTGCCAATGTGTCCCACGATTTACGTACACCACTGGCCATAATGAAAGGGTATATTGAAACCTTGCAGATTAAAAAGGATACGCTTACAGAAGAAGAAAAACAGGAATATTTACAAATAACCCATAACAATATCGATAAGCTTTCTGGTCAAATTAATCAACTGTTTGAGTATTCAAAGCTAGAGGCTGAACAGATAACACCCATAAAGGAACCTTTTTCCATTACGGAACTCTCTCATGATTTAATAGCAAAATTCAAGGTGATTGCGGAGAAAAAAGAAATTTCTTTGGAATTAAATAACCCAGAGGAGAATTGTATGGTCTATGCAGATGTAAGTCTAGTGGAACGTGCTCTACAGAATTTAGTTGAGAATGCTTTAAAGTACACGGCTCCAAAAGGCAAAGTGACCATGTCTTTGAACAAAAAGGATAAGAATATTGAAATATGCATCGCTGATACTGGTACTGGCATTCCTTTAAGTGAACAGCCTTACATTTTTGACAGATACAAACAAGTAAACAAGAGTTCTAAAAAGCAGGGTTACGGATTGGGGTTGGCCATTGTTAAAAAAATAATGGATTTGCACGAAACCACCATAACGGTATTGAGCAAACCAAAAGAGGGAAGTTCGTTTATATTTAATTTGCCTGCATATTAAAACCTTTTGTCATTCCTACATAGGTAGGAATCAATTTGGGTTCCATATGTAATGGAGTTCAAAACCCGCAACGGGAAAAGTTGCTATGAAAGCTTAAGCCACTCATTCGAGTGGCTTTTGTATTTCTCTTCTATTTACATTTTTTGTATAGAAAATATTAACTTTTTATGGGTAGCTTCACTAAGTATTTTAAGTTAATTTAGTAACATAAGTTTTTACTACAAAGTAAATTTTAGCTATGTGTGCTAGAATTAAAAATATAAAAGGAAAATTAAAAATTAGAAGATGGCGAAGTTTAGTTTAAAAGTTAATGGCGAAATTCATCAAATTGATATGGACCCTACAACCCCAATCATCTGGGTGTTGAGAGATCATCTAAAATTGGCAGGAACAAAGTATGGCTGCGGTATTGCGCAATGTGGTGCCTGTACCATTCATCTAGACGGTACGGCAACACGTTCCTGTATTTTACCTATTTCCGCTATTGGTGATAAAGCTATAATTACAATAGAAGGACTTTCTGAAAACGGAGAAAACCCTGTTCAACAAGCTTGGTTAGAGCACGATGTGCCTCAATGTGGTTATTGTCAGGCAGGTCAAATTATGAGCGCAACTGCTTTACTAAAAAACAACCCAAGTCCAAGTGATGCAGAAATTGACACAGCTATGAACGGTAACATCTGTAGGTGTGGCACCTATACGCGAATTAAAACTGCAATAAAAACTGCCGCAGAAAAGGTGTCATAAAAATTTGCAATCCAAAACCATTCTTTATTCAACGATAAAATATTCAAAAAATGTCAACAATAAAAACATCAATAGGTAGACGTTCATTTTTAAAATCAAGTGCATTGGCCGGGGGCGGAATGATACTGGGATTTAGCTGGCTTGCATCTTGTCAATCCAAAACAAAAGAGGAAGTCTTGGCCATGCCCAAAGAGTGGTTCGAGATAAATTCATATTTAAAAATTGGCGATAATGGAGTTGTAACCATTTATGCGCCCAATCCAGAATTTGGTCAAAATGTAAGAACCTCAATGCCTATGTTAGTTGCGGAGGAATTGGATATGGATTGGAAAAATGTAGTGGTAGAACAAGCTCCCCATCATGCAGAAAAGTACGGTTTTCAATTTACGGGAGGCAGTCAAGGAATTAGAATGAGATGGGAACCATTGCGTATGGCTGGTGCATCTGCTAGACATATGTTGATTGCGGCTGCAGCACAAGCATGGCAAGTGCCCGCAACAGAAATTACTACAGAAGCTGGTCTCTTGCACCATAAAGCTAGTGGCAAATCTTCAGGCTTTGGTGAAATGGCTTCAGCAGCAGCAAACATACCTATTCCCGAAGAAGTAAAACTTAAAGAAGTAAAAGACTTTACCATTATTGGTACATCTAAAAAGAATGTAGATGGAAAAGATATTGTTACCGGTAAGCCTATGTTTGGATTGGATTATCAATATAATGGTATGTTGATTGCTATGATTGAACATCCCCCAGCTTTTGGTTTGACCTTGAAATCACTAGATGATACGGAAGCTAAAGCAATGCCAGGCATTAAAGATGTAATTACCATTAAAAGTTATAAGGATGATTTTGCAAAAGGAGGTTTTGACACCAATGCTTTCCCAGAAATAGTAGCAGTTGTTGGTAGCTCTACATGGGAAGTAATGCAAGCCAAAAAGAAACTAAAAGTTGAGTGGCAACCCACAACTGCTTATACAGAAACGGTTACCAACTTTGGACAAAAAGTAACAAAAAATATTCCTGCAGGCTTAGAGTCCTCTACCAGCCACGCAATGAATATAAAGGAATTAGCAGGTAAGGACGGGAAAGTAATTCGTAAAGATGGCAATCCAGAGGAAGCCTTTAAGAATGCGGCAAAAATCATTGAGAGTACATATGCTGCTCCCTTTCTTGCACATAACTCTATGGAGCCTTTAAATGCATTTGCCCACGTAGAAGGGAATAAAGCAAAAATAGCGGCCCCAATCCAAATACCAAACTTTATTCTACCCACAATTTCGGCAAGTTTAGGAATTCCTGTAGAGAACATTGAAATGGAAATGCCCCGAATGGGCGGTGGTTTTGGACGCAAAGCTTATGCTCACTATGTAGTGGAAGCTGCACTGATTTCTCAAAAAGCAAATGCCCCTGTTAAGTTAATTTACACTCGGGAGGATGATATGACCAACGGTATCTATCGCCCAACAT
The DNA here is from genome assembly GCF_056326165.1 of Saonia sp. Taxonomy (NCBI): domain Bacteria; kingdom Pseudomonadati; phylum Bacteroidota; class Flavobacteriia; order Flavobacteriales; family Flavobacteriaceae; genus Saonia; species Saonia sp. Next base: position 157,094 of record NZ_JBWFBN010000003.1, on the reverse strand, counting down.
ATGAAGCTACATATAGGGCAGCATTGGATGAAAACAATAATTTAACAGCGTTGCATATAAAAGCTGGTGGTATTCCAGAAAGTCCTTTGTTTGCGAATCGTTTTCCAGCTGGGGCTTTAGATAATTATTTAGCAGAAGAATGGTCTATTGATTCTAATATAACCATAGGGGCGTTCCGTGCCCCTCGTTCCAATTTTATGGCCGGCGCAGAACAATCATTTTTAGATGAAGTTGCAGTAGCTGCTGGCAAGGACCCTATACAATTTCGTTTGGATCTATTAAAAAGAGCTAAGGAAAACCCGGTTGGAGAGCAGAATGACTATGATGCAGAGCGCTATGCCGGTGTTTTGGAACTGGTTAGAGAAAAATCAAATTGGGAACAAAGCCCTGCAAATGCTAATCGTGGTGTATCCGCATATTTTTGTCATAACAGCTATGCAGCACATGTGCTGGATTTAACTATTGAAGAAGGCAAACCTGTAGTGCAAAAAGTATGCTGTGCTGTGGACTGTGGCATTGTGGTAAACCCAGATGCTGCTAAAAACATGGCAGAAGGTGCCATTACAGATGGTATTGGCAATGCTCTTTTTGGTGAAATGACTTTTAAAGACGGAGTACCCCAAAAAAATAATTTCCACCAATATAGAATGATTCGTATGAGTGAAGCCCCAAAAGAAATTGATGTTCACTTTGTGCAAAATGAAATTAGCCCTACAGGAATGGGAGAACCTCCTTTTCCTCCTGTTTTTGGTGCTGTTGCAAATGCATTGTTTAAAGCCACCGGCGAACGACATTATCAACAACCCTTTTTTGGGGACAAGAAAATTCTAGGATAGATATTCTGTCACAAATTCCAAGGAAGTAGTTTAAAGCAGATGGTTTTGGAATAGATTGCCGTTCCCTTTGTAAAAATATTATGTCAATTATTTTCTTTTCTCTATTAAATTAAAGCGCAGAGCTTTAATAAGACTACCTTCGAAAAAAAACAATGTCCATAGAGCGTAGAGTGCAATTGGTGGAAAAGCTTTTTCATCAATTGGAGCAAGAAAGCGCTCAATTTCAACAAACATCAGGGTTGGGATGTGTTTCTGGTTGCGGAAAATGTTGCAGCTACCCAGATGTAGAAGCTTCTCCCTTAGAATTTTTACCGTGGGCCTTTCATTTGTTTTTAAATGGAGAAGCAGAAAAAATGCTCAGTACTCTTAATAAAACACATACTCCAACCTGTTTGATCTATAAACCTTTATCCGTTATTGACCAAGGTCGATGTAGTAGTTATAAATACCGAGGTTTAATATGTAGGTTGTTTGGCTTTGCGGCCAATACGGATAAATATGGAAAATTAAGATTGGCTACGTGTAAAATTATTAAAGAAGGCCAAATAGATAAATATAATTCCACTGCCGAAGCAATTACAAAAGGATTGTCTGTGCCAGTATTTACTGAGTATTACATGCAATTAAACCAAATAGATTTTCACCTTGGAAACATAATAGTACCCGTAAACAAAGCCCTTAAACTGGCATTGGAAGAGGTACTGCAATATTACGCATACAGACCTTTTCCAGATTTAGGAAAAAAGTGTGTTTAGCCTCTTCATTGTGAGGAACAAAGTCTGCCTACCGTCATTGCGGACACAGTAAAGCAATCTGTTTAACATTTAGAACCCATTAAAAGATTAATTCGCCATTTTTTTTGCTCGTAATGACGAAGTAAAGTTAATAACTTTGGAAAAAAGTAGGAAAATAGACATTAATACGCATGAAAATTAAGGCTAACTTCGTTGCATAAGTTGAACTTAGTTTTAGTAGCGGTAGATAAAAAGCATCAATTGATTCTTATACCAAACGTTAGTAGCAATATTCATTCATGACATTAGTTTACGGCCAATTAGAGTCTTTAAAAAAGATTAGAGAAACTTTAAATTGCAAAGGAATCTCAAGATTTAATTCTATTGGTGAGCTAAATAATTTCATTAAAAACTATGAGAACGAGAAAGAAGAACTATTCTACAAGATTGAGCAGGATATTAAACTTGAGCTAAACACCCTGCAAGTTGAAGCATTTCATCTTCAAAAAAAATACAATGCTATAAAAACGGATTCCGAAGCAAGACTCAAACAAAGAGTAAAAAAACTAAAAATGAAGTGCGGAACACTAAGATCTACTTCAGCTAAAAATGCTATTGTAGAACTAGGCAACTGGTACATGCTACAAATCTTATTATGTGTAAAATTCATTCTGGATAAGGGTTATTATGGCATAATGTGGCTTCAGACATTTAGAACTAAAAAACACCTAAATGAAATATTGAAAAAGGTTGATGAGTATACTTCCAACAGTGAAACCATTATATCAGCACGTTTTGCTGCAGCGTTTAAAAAGCTTGAATATGTAAAATCAGTAGTGAGTGATATTAATCCTTTAATTGCGGGTGCAATCGGAGAGCATTTAGTAGCTAAGGAATTAAAAAAATTATCAAATACAGATGTGCTATTCAATGACTTTTCACTTTCCTTCAATCCACCGATTTATAACAAAAAAGATAATGACCGTATATATAGTATTCAAATTGACCATCTTCTTGTAACCATGGCTGGTATTTTTATTATTGAGACTAAGAATTGGAGTAAGGAATCCATCGAGCGGTTAGATCTGAGATCACCTATAAAACAAATACAGCGAATGAGCTATGCCCTATTTGTCATTCTTAATAGTAACAAATCTTATGGTAGCGGGGTTCTTAAACCACATCATTGGGGTAATAAAGAACTGCCGATAAGAAATGTAATAGCTATGATTAACCATAGGCCCAAGGAAAAATTCAATCATGTTGCCATAAAAAAATTAAAGGAGTTAAATGGCTACATTAACTATTTTGACCCCATATTTGATGTATCAGAAGTTAGAAGCATTGCTGAACATTTGAAAAGACTAAAAATTTAAATATGCACTTTATCCAACAACGACCGACTATAATCATCACCTGCAATGACCATTGAATAATTGCTAACTTGTGGTATATAAATAATGTCTCAATGATATGCCTTTCCTAACGTAGTATCATTGCGGGGGTCAAGAACAAAACTTAATTACAATCCACTAATAAAACTCCCGTACATATCTTTAAACTGGTAGCCTTTTGTAAAGCGTTGTTTGTTTAATTTTTTATGGGTAACCAATCCCCAAAGCAGAAGTTCTTTTAAAAAATACTGGTCTTGTTTGTTAGCATTGGGTTGGTGTTCTTTTAACAACTGGTTTAATGGGGGAACACCATCCAATAATTTTTGGTATTCGGTGTCTGTACTATCATCCAAAAGTTCAAAACCTTCACTATTAAAAAACCAACTAATTAATTCATCATATGGACTGGGGGCATCTTTCCTTTCTAATTTTGCAATGCTCGGAAAATAGTTGGGGAATACCGTTTTAATGGCATCCTCTACCAAGGTTTCTGCAACAGAATCTGCTCCCTCCTGCTCTCCTTCATAGACCAATTCTATTTTCCCTGTTATAGATGGGATTAACCCCATAAAATCACTTAACCTAACTGCTGTGGATTTTTCATCACTCAGTAAAACTCTTCGTTCTGCTGTACTCAACAGGTTCTCAAAAGCGGTAATACTCATACGGGCGCTTACCCCACTTTTGGCGTCTACATACTCACTTGTACGGGCTTCAAAACTAATTTGTTCCAATAGATCCTTGGCTACATCTGGTACATGTACCAAATCCGTTTGTCGTTTGTCCAATTGGGCTTCTTGCTCTGTTATTTTACGGGCAGTCGCTATATCTTCTGGGTAATGGGTTAGAATCTGTGAACCAATTCTATCTTTCAACGGAGTCACAATACTTCCCCTATTGGTATAATCCTCTGGGTTGGCAGTGAAAATAAATTGTAGGTCCAATGGCAATCGCAATTTAAACCCACGAATCTGAATGTCCCCTTCCTGCAAAATATTAAACAACGAAACCTGTATACGTGCCTGTAGATCGGGCAGTTCATTGATAACAAAAATACTACGGTTGGCCCGTGGAATCATCCCAAAGTGAATGACCCTATCATCAGCATACGATAATTTTAAGTTGGCAGCTTTTATGGGGTCTACATCGCCTATTAAATCTGCCACAGTAACATCTGGTGTTGCCAGTTTCTCATAAAAACGTTCATCTCTGTGCAACCAAGAAATAGGAGTCTTATCCCCTTTCTCTTTTATTAATTCCATTGCATACCTAGAAATAGGGTTAAAAGGGTCATCATTAATCTCTGAGCCTTCCACAACGGGAATGTATTCATCCAGCAATCCAACCATGAGCCTTGCCAAACGTGTCTTTGCTTGTCCGCGCAACCCCAATAGGTTTATATTGTGACGAGAAAGTATGGCTCTTTCCAGTTCTGGGACAACAGAATTTTCATAACCCCAAACGCCTTTAAAAACGGTTTCACCGGCCTTTATTTTTTTAATAAGGTTATCTCGTAATTCATCCTTTATGCCTTTACTCTGGTACTTGGCTTTTTTGAGTTCGCCAAGGGTTTTTATGTTTTCTTTCATATTTATTTTTTGTCATTCCGCACTTGATGCGGAATCTAATTTATTTCTGGTGGTTTCTTGCCTCCTGAAAACTGTCACTTCAACCTCTTCCTCCTATTGGTTTCATAATCTTCAAAAATCATTTCTCCCAATCCCTTAAGTCCCGTATAGAATGCCTTTCCCTTATTGGCCTTGGTAAATTCTTGTACAAATTGCATTAAATAAGGGTCCTCTGCAATCATAAAAGTAGTAATGGGAATGTGCAACTTTCTTGCTTGTTGTGCCATGGCATAGCATTTTTCCACAATATGCTCATCCAACCCAACACTGTTCTTATAATAGGTGCCATCTGGTAACCGTAAACAACTTGGTTTTCCATCTGTAATCATAAAAATCTGCTTGTTGGTATTTCTCTTTCTACGCAGCATATCCATTGCCAATTGCAAGCCTGCAACCGTATTGGTATGGTAAGGCCCTACTTTTAAATAAGGCAAATCTTTTATGGGAATGGGCCAGGCATCATTACCGAACACCAAAATATCCAAGGTGTCCTTGGGATAACGAGTGGTGATTAATTCTGCCAAAGCCATGGCCACTTTCTTTGCAGGTGTAATCCGGTCTTCCCCATAGAGAATCATACTATGACTAATATCTATCATCAACACCGTGCTCATTTGGGCTTTGTACTGGGTGTCTTCTACCACCAAATCCTCTTCACTTAAAGAAAAATCTCCTAAGCCATGGTTAATTTGAGCGTTTTTAAGGCTTTCCGTCATAGAGATTCGCTCTAAGGAATCGCCATATCTATATTCTCTATACTCGCCCATATGCTCATCTCCCCTGCCCGATTTTCCAGTTTTATGATTTCCAGAACCACTTCGTTTCAATTTTCCAAAAATCTGCTCCAAAGCGCGCTGGCGAATCAGTCGTTCCATTTTTGCAGTTATGGAAAGGCTGCCGCCTTCCCCTTCTTCACCATCACCATCGCTACCACCATCCTCAAATTCTTCCTGTAAGTATCCTTTTGCTTTTAAATCTTCAATAAAGTCATCTATGGTATAGTCATCATCGGTCAATTCATATTCCTTGTCAAGCTCACGCAACCAATCCAAAGCCTCATCCACATCCCCAGAAGTATGGGTAATGAGCTCCTGGAAAATCTCAAAGAGTTTTTCAAAGGGAGATTGGTCTGGCGCTTTATAATTAGAAAACCTAAAGCCTTTCCTTAAATTCTTTACCATAAATATAAATTTAAGACAAATACGTTTATTAGTAGGGCTTTTAGATAAAACTTAACTTTACAAGTACCACTATTTAATTCTCCCTATATAAATTACTATAAATACAGTTTTACTGTAACTAATGAAGTAATTAATCGTCAATTAGTTAAAAATAATTCAATCTAAATGCAACCCTTCTATTTTTCTTTTGTCAATAATAAAAAGAGAAACATAAAATAGAAGACCTAGCGCTAACATCTACCTTAGAATTAATTGGAACAAAATATTCTATTTACTCACAAAGACCTTGTTGAAAAAGGCAAGTCCGGAGATAGAAGTTCGCAGTACAAGCTGTATGAACTCTATGTAGATGCCATGTACAATATAAGTATGAGGATGCTAACCTCTAAAGAAGATGCAGAAGATGTAGTACAGGATAGCTTTGTGGAAGCATTTAAAAACCTCTCTTCTTTTAGGTATGAAAGCACTTTTGGTTCTTGGCTAAAGCGTATTGTAATCAATAAAAGCATTAATCATTTAAAATTAAAAAAGGTTTCTGTAACGCCATTAGAAGACCATGAGTATTATTTAAACGAGGAAACTGAAGAAAAGGAAACAGATTTTGATATAAAAAAAATTAAAAAGGGGATTGAAAAACTGCCCTTAGGATACAAACAAATTATAAATCTGTATTTAATTGAAGGTTATGACCATGTAGAGATCTCTGAAATATTGAATATTTCTGTATCTACATCAAAATCCCAGTACCACAGGGCAAAAAAGAAATTGATTGAAATAATAAAAGAATTGTAATGGACAATTTTGAAAAATATATAAAAGAAAACAAAGACTCTTTTAATGAGCACAAAGCGGATAGAAAAAAGCTTTGGGCAAACATTGAGCAAGAGTTAGGTAAAAAAGAGAAGCCTAAAGTAAGACGCTTATGGCAAAGCCCAATTATGAAGATAGCTGCAAGCATAGTTCTGTTATTTGGGCTATTCTCGGTAATTACCTTTTTTATGAACGGAGGAATTAACCCAAGCGAAGATGCAATTGTGGACCAAGAGTTAAAAGAAATAGATATGTATTATTCTAACATGGTGTCCCAACAGGTGCAATTGGTAAGACTAAATACAAATCTCTCACAAGAGGAAAAAGATGAGTTTTTATCCTTTATGGATGAACTGGACAAAGAATACTTGGAACTAAAGCAAGAAATGAAAGAGAACTTGGATAATGAGCTTGTGCTTGCTGCTATTGTAAGCAATTATAAAAAACGAATTGAGCTAATTGAGAACTTACTCGTAAGAATAAATAATTCAAAAAATATTGAAGATGGGAACGGATATATTTTATAAGAAAATAATGATGGCACTGCTCTTTATAGTGGTGGGACACTTGGCTTTTGGGCAAGAAACCGTGTCCAAAAAAATTGAGAAAAGCTATGGGCTGACCAATAGTGGTGAACTTCATCTAAATAACAAATATGGTGATGTTATTATCAATGGTTGGGAACGGAGCTCCGTTAAACTTTCAATTGCCATAGAAGTTTCCCATAGAAAAAAGGAAAATGCTGAAGATATTCTAGATAGGATAGATGTGAGCACAAAGGTTACAAAGGATTTTGTAAATCTTGCCACAGAAATAAATGAGAACAGCACTGGTTTTTTTGCGAAATATTTTAGCAAGGTAAATCCGTTTGATTTGGATAAAAGCAATATTAAAATTAACTACACCATTTATTTGCCCAATAATGCAGAAATGGACATTACCAATAAGTTTGGCGATGTGATTATCACAGATTGGCAAGGAAAACTAAAGGCTAATGTAGAGCATGGCAATGTTTGGGTAAACGATGATTTGACCAATGCCAATATTAGTGTAAAGTTTGGAGAATTGCATTCCAAGAGTATTACATATGCCAATTTAACCATAAGAAATGGGGAGTTAGATTTGGATGGGGCCAAGCAATTGAGGCTAAATAGCTCTGGTACTACCATGGAGTTAGGGACAATTTCCAGATTGGAAGTCTCTTCTAGCAAGGACGAAATTAATATTGATGAAGTGGGCAGTATTCACGGAAATTTGGATTTCACAAAAGTGCACATTAATACCCTTGGGGAAGAAGTAGATATTAAAACCAAGGTAGCGGACTTTTGGATATCGGAAATTAGAAAACCAGATTCTAAAATTTTTATTGATCAAGAGTCATCAGAATTCAACATCAATATTACGGGTCAATCACTCATATTTAATGCCACTTTGGAACAAGGTCTTTTGCGCATTCCAAAAAGCTTTACAGATATCCATACAGATGTCATAAGCAAAGCAAAAAAAGTACGGAAAATAAATGCTACTTATGGCAACGGGCCATATGGGGAGTTCGTATTGACCGGTTTAAAGGGAATTATTCTATTGAAAGAAAATTAATTTTTAAAAACTTGCAACCTTTATAAAAATCAACTGTCTATAATTAGGAAAACTATAATCAATCAAAAAATGAAACAATCAAAAAATATAATAGTAGCATTCTTATTAGTATTAATCTTTGGAAGTATAAATGCCCAAGAGGACGAATCTGAGGGTGATTATATAGAATTTAACGACCGTAGAAATATTGTACACGGAGTATATCTAGGTTTTTCTGGTAGCTATGGTAAAGTAGCCGGCTATGACGCTGGTCTATTTGGAATTAAACTGGCATATGTTGCGAATAAACAATTTGAAATTGGTTTTGCCGCAACAGCATTCTATGCAGATCAGAATTTGCCAAATGTATTTCCCGATAGTGATGGTGACCTACTAGGAGCCTATGGTGGTTTGCATCTGGAACCCATTTTCTTTGGTAAGAAAAAAGTAAATCTATCCTTTCCAGTTTTATTGGGTAGTGGTATTGTGGGATATATTGAGGATATACAAGAAAATCCTGATCCAGATTTTGATGACGATAGTGCAACTTGGGATATTGCATTTGTTGCAGAACCAGGAGTTAGCCTTCTATATAACATAAATAGATATGTGCAATTGGAACTTGGAGCCAAGTACAGATTTTCCAATGGAGTTAAGTTAAATCCCGATAGTATTAAAAACATTAATGGATTCTCCACTGGTTTTGGGATAAAAATCGGGGTGTTTAACCTTGGAAGAAACCGTTACAAAAAGAGCCTGGACAATGAATAATTTTAATCAGATTATTGACACGCAGTATGTCTATATTAAAAACAATCAAGTGTATTTTATTAAAAACAATGAAGAAATACCAGTTGATATAGATTGGGTACCTGTTGGGACCTAGCAAGAGTTTATTTATCAATCATACTGAACTCGTTTCAGTATCTAACATCAATCAAAATGAAATCAATCACAAAATTTTTTAACATTACATTATTATGCCTTTTAATTTATTCCTGTGACTATGAAACCATAAGAGTTTCCAGTACAGTAACTACACAAGAAGTTTCATTCTCGGATTATTCCGCTTTAAGTATTTCGGACGATTTTAATGCATTTATTACATTTTCTGATACAGAAGAGCACATTGAAATTGAAGCTAACAGAAATTTACACGACAGAATTATTGTTAGAAAAGAAGGAGACAGACTTTTAGTTAAAATGGAAAACTATATAAATATTAAAGGAAATGAAACTTTAAATATTTACATAACAACAAAGCAGATTACAGATTTTGAGGCATCAGGGGATTCAAGAATAGTATTAGAAAATGTTTTGGATGCGCAAAGTGCAAGAATAGAACTTAGGGGGGATAGTTACTTTACTGGAGAATTGTTTTTAAATGATTTAAAACTCATTGCGAAGGGAGATTCCAAGGCAGATATTTTTGGGGATGTGGAATTGCTTTATGCAGAGCTTACAGGAGATAGTACTTTAAAAGATTATGACATGGAAATTGATGATTTATTGATAGACTTAAGAGGTGATAGTGATGCCTACTTAACAGTAAAGAACACCATAGATATAGATGCAAGTGGGGATAGTACGCTTCGTTACAAAGGAAATGCAGTAATTACACATCAACACCTAACAGGAGATTCAAAAATCATTGATAAAAATTAGTTTTTGATGTAGTTTTTGATTTTAAAGGCCTTGCATTTATGCAGGGCCTTTTGTGTAACAAAACATGTCTTTTAACGTCTTATTATCTCAAGACCAACCTAATATGAAAGCGATAGTATACACAAAATATGGAGGACCAGAAGTGCTCCAATATAAAGAAGTAGAAAAACCAACTCCTAAAGAAAATGAAGTTTTGGTAAAAGTGCATGCTACTACCGTTAACAGGACCGATTGTGCGGGATTAAGAGGTAAACCATTTGTATATCAATTTTTTATAGGCCTGTTTAAACCCAAAAGAAAAATTGCTGGCACAACATTCTCAGGAGAAATTAAAGAAATTGGTTCTAAAGTTGCATCCTATAAAGTGGGCGATAGAGTTTTTGGTTTCAATGATAATATTCTTTCTTCTTATGCTGAGTATATGGCTATTTCAGAAAATAATTTTTTTGCAACCATTCCTGATAAAATAAGCTATGAACATGCGGCGGCAAGTATTGAGGGAGAACATTATGCACGTAATTTTTTAAATAAAGTAATTGTTAAAAGTAACCAAAAGATATTGGTCAATGGGGCAACGGGTGCCATAGGTTCTGCTATGGTTCAAATATTAAACACATTGAATGTTGAAATTACCGCTACGGCAAACACAAAAAATATGGAGCTAATCAAATCATTGGGAGCCCACAAAGTAATTGACTATACCAATGAAGACTTTACAAAGTTGAATGAGAAATTTGATTATGTTTTTGATACAGTGGGTAAAAGTACTTTTGGAAAATGTAAAAAAATAATGAAATCAGATAGTGTTTATATATCTTCAGAATTAGGCCCTTGGTCACAAAATATCTTTTATTCCATTTTTAATAAAAGAGTTAAGTTTCCTATGCCCGGTAATATCAATGCAAGTCTTTCTCTAGTGAAAAGCATGATGATAGAAAACAAGCATACTCCGGTGATAGATAGAAAGTATACTTTAGAACAACTACCAGAAGCTTACAAATATGTTGAAACAGGAGAAAAAACAGGAAATGTTGTAATTACTCTTTAATGCCTTGTCTTTAAGTTTTCTACAATGTCATTAAAAGTAAATCCTTTTGCTTGTAATAAAATTAGATAGTGGAACAACAAATCTGACCCCTCATCTAAAAACAGTTCATCATTATCATCTTTTGCTTCTATTACAATTTCTACAGCTTCCTCCCCTACTTTTTGAGCAATTTTATTAATGCCTTTACGAAATAAAGAAGCTACATAACTTTTCTCATTCTCCATATTGGCTTTTCTATCCGCTATAATATCTTCTAGTTCAGAAATGAAACCAAAATTTTGGAAATTCTCTTCATTCCAGCAGGTATCAGAACCAGTATGGCAAGTAGGCCCAACAGGATTAACTGTAATTAGCAAAGTGTCTTTGTCACAATCATTCTTTATAGAAACAAGGTTTAGATAGTTACCACTCTCTTCACCTTTTGTCCAAAGACGCTTTTTAGTTCGGCTGTAAAAAGTAACCTTTTTGGAGTCCTGAGTTACTTTTAAAGCTTCCTCATTCATATAGCCCAACATTAGGACATTCTTAGTTGTTGCATCTTGTATTATAGCAGGAATTAATCCGTCCGAATTTTTATTAAAATCTATTTTCATAATATGTTTTCATTAGAAATGGCAAAATTAACAGCAGCTTCTGCATGTATTTTGGTAGTGTCAAACACAGGAACGGAACAATCTTCTGGTTTAATTAATAGTGGAATTTCTGTACAACCCAAAATTACTCCTTCTGCTCCTTGTTGTATTGCTTTTTTAATAACGGCAATATATTCCAACTTAGATTTGTTAGAAATAATGCCTTTTGCCAGCTCATCGTAAATTACTTGGTGGACTACTTTTCTATCCTCACCTGATGGAATAAGCACATCAATTTCATATTGATTTTTAAGGATGTCCTTGTAAAAATCTAGCTCCATTGTATACTTTGTGCCCAATAACAGTACTTTTTTTAATCCACTCCTTTTGACCGTTTCTCCCGTGGCTTCTGCAATATGTAGTAAGGGAATATTCACTTTGTCTTTAATAGCATCTGCGCACAAATGCATGGTGTTTGCCCCAATTAAAATAATATCTGCACCGGCAACCTCTAATCTTGCAGCTGTTGCAGCCATATCTTGATCTAAGGTTTCCCAATCATTCGCCTTTTGTTTGGCAGCAATATCAGCAAAATCAACAGATTCTATAAGGCACTTACAAGAATGTTGGTCACCATATGCTTTAGCCACTTTTTCATTTAAATATTGATAGTATAGCTGTGTGGACTGCCATGTGATTCCTCCTATTAATCCGATTTTTTTCATATACTATAATCTAACTGAAATATTGTTGCGTTCCAGTTCCTTTTTTAAATCTTTAATTTCTATTTCTTTAAAATGGAAAACACTGGCTGCCAAAGCCGCATCTGCTTTCCCTTTTATAAAACTATCTGTAAAATGCTGCATATTCCCCGCCCCACCAGAAGCAATTATCGGAATATTCAATTCTTTAGATAATCTGGCCAATGCTTTGTTTGCAAAACCATCTTTGGTACCATCGTTATCCATACTTGTGAAAAGAATTTCACCAGCACCACGTTCTTCAGCTTCTTTTGCCCATTCAAACAAATTGAGTTCTGTTGGAACCTTTCCTCCTACCAAATGTACAATCCAGTCACCATCAATCTGTTTGGCATCAATTGCTACTACAATACATTGTGAGCCAAATTTAGCTGATAATTCATTAATTAACTCAGGATTACGAACCGCTGAGGAATTAATTGACACTTTATCTGCTCCATTGTGCAATAGTATATCTACATCTTCAACTGATGAAATGCCACCTCCTACGGTGAATGGAATATTAATTTTCTCTGCAACATGATATACCAAATCAGCCAATGTTTTTCTACGTTCTTCTGTTGCTGAAATATCTAGAAAGACCAGTTCATCTGCTCCACTTTGAGCGTATAATGCTGCAAGTTCTACTGGATCTCCAGCATCCTTAAGGTCTACAAAGTTAACACCCTTAACCGTGCGTCCATTTTTAATATCTAAACAAGGTATTATTCTTTTACTTAACATAATTTTTGTTCAGGGTGACGTTAATCATTCGTTATATTCAAATCCACATTATCATAAAACCCTAGGCCATTCTCAGTGAGTTGTTTTACCCAAAAGGCAATTTGGCCTGTGTGATACGAGTAATGCTCTACAACATGCATTACAACTCCTATCCCTGAAAAATTATAGCCTTGAACACTTCTCTTTTTTACCAATTGTTCCTCTGTAGCACTGTTAATTGTACTCTTTGCTTTTTCTACCGTTGTATTTAATAGCACAAGAAGTTCTTTTTTAGAGAACCCTTCTTTAGTTGAAAATTCAGTATCTCGCTCACGAGTGTCCTTTTCTCCTCCCAAAGAAGCAATTGCATATTGTGTAATGTTTCCACATAAATGCAATATTAAATTGCCAATACTATTAGATGAAGGGTTTGGACGTTTCCATACATTGTTCTCATCTATTTTAGAAAGTGCTATGGTAATCATTCGGGTGCTTTCATCCATACGATAAATAGCATTTTCCTTAAATTCTGAAATTACTACATTCATGTTTTATCAACTATATAATTTTCTAATTGCTTCATGCTTATTCTACCTTCATAAATAGCTTTACCAATAATAGTTCCTTCACAACCTATTTCAGCAAGTTTAGGAAGTTCATCAAATGTTGAAATTCCTCCTGATGCTATAAGTTTAATACTTTTTGTTTCCTCCAGCGTAGTCGAGAGGTCTGCTTTAGTTCTTAACTCCGACCGAACGGACTTTAATATTTTTTGATACAATTCAAAAGCCGGCCCATCTAACATGCCATCCTTACTAATATCTGTACAAATAACATAATCAATACCACTTTTTTGATACGCCTGAATAAAAGGAACCAATTCTTCTTTTGATTCTTCTTGCCAACCAGATACTGCGATTTTTTCATCCAATGCATCAGCTCCTAAAATTATTTTATCAGCTCCATAATCTTTTAACCAACCCAAAAAGGTTTCTCTGTCTTTTACGGCAATGCTACCTCCCGTAATTTGATTTGCACCACTCTCAAAGGCAATTTTTAAGTCTTCATTAGTTTTTAACCCACCACCAAAATCAATTTGTAAGTTAGTTTTGGTTGCAATCTGTTCTAATACTTTATGATTGACAATATGCTTGGATTTTGCCCCGTCTAGATCTACCAAGTGCAAATACTCAATTCCATGCGCTTCAAATTCTTTAGCTACCTCTAACGGATTTTCATTGTATACCTTTTTAGTACTATAATCCCCTTTAGAAAGACGTACACACTTTCCATCTATAATATCTATTGCTGGTATAATTCTCATTTTATGCCTTTATTTTTGTCATCCATACCTCAGGGTTTTCTATACTTTTAAACCCATATTGTTCATATAGTTTATGTGCATCCACTGTTTTTAATCCCATCCCTGATACTTGTTTTAATTCTGGCATGTCAACAATATGTCCGACAAGCATTTTACCAAGACCTTTACCTTGGTGTGCTTTATCAATAAAAACATCCATGAGCCAGGCAACAGTTACATAATCCGTGGCAATACGTGCAAAACCTACCTGAATATCTTTATCATTGTATACTCCAAAACAAATTGAGTTTTCAATGGACAGCTTTACTTTTTCTATTGTTCTGCCCTTTGCCCAGTAAGAATCTTCAGAAAGATATTTATGAATAAAAGGAATATCTAGTTTAGATTTATCTGTTGATATGTAAAATTTTGAACTCATTATAATTCCAAAAAGTTCTTTAATATATTTTCCCCAACGTCGCTACTCTTTTCTGGGTGAAACTGGGTTCCATAGAAGTTATTTTTCTTTAGAGCCGCACTATATTTTAAATCATAATCAGATTCTGCTATGGTCTCATCACACAAAGGAGCATAAAAACTATGCACCAAGTAGATGTACGAGTTACTTTCAATATCGTTAAACAAATCCGATTTTAAATTAGAAATCTGATTCCATCCTATTTGTGGTACTTTAACTCTATTTGAAAACTTTACTACACCAACATCAAAAATCCCCAAACCATTGGTATTACCTTCTTCAGTGGAATTACACATTAATTGCATTCCAAGACAAATACCTAAAACAGGTTGTTTTAATTGAGGTACAATTGTGTCCAATCCACTTTCTAGAAGCTTGTTCATTGCACTGCTGGCTTCTCCAACACCAGGAAATATAACTTTGTCAGCAGCCTTTATTTCTTCAACATCATTGCTTAAAATAGCCTTGTAACCTAATCGCTGAACAGCAAATTTGATGCTCTGAATGTTACCGGCACCATAATTAATAATAACTATCTTCATTTATAACATTCCTTTTGTACTCGGTAATACCATTTTTTCCACGTCACGCTTTACGGACATTTTTATAGCCTTTGCAAAAGCTTTAAAAATTGCTTCAATTTTATGGTGCTCGTTGGTGCCTTCAACTTTTACATTTAGGTTGGCTTTAGCTCCGTCTGTGAATGATTTGAAGAAATGATAAAACATTTCGGTAGGCATGTCTCCCACTTTTTCTCTTTTAAAATCAGCATCCCAAACCAACCAGTTGCGACCACCAAAATCAATAGCAACTTGAGCTAAACAATCGTCCATTGGTAAACAAAAACCGTAACGTTCTATACCAAGTTTATTTCCAAGAGCTTTGTTAAACACTTCACCTAAGGCTATTGCAGTATCCTCAATTGTATGGTGTTCATCCACTTCTAAATCCCCATCTACTTTTATTTTGATATCCATTTGGCCATGACGCGCCAATTGGTCTAACATATGATCAAAAAATGACAATCCAGTATTGATGTCGCTTTTTCCTGTTCCGTCAAGGTTTATTTCAATTTCAATATCTGTCTCATTGGTTTTTCTACTGATTGAAGCTGTTCTGTTCTCTAATTTTAAGAACTCGTATATTTTCTCCCAATCATTGCTTTCCAAAACGATGATCTTATCTAAATCTCCCTTGTCTACGGTAATCTCACCTGTACCCAAATTAGTGTCATCATTAATAAAGATTCCTTTAGAACCTAAGTTTTTAGCTAGCTCCATATCGGTTAATCTATCCCCAACCACAAAAGAGTTGGCCAAATCATAATCTTCGGAGAAATACTCAGTTAATAATCCAGTTCCCGGTTTTCTTGTATTTGCATTTTCATGAGGGAAAGTTTTGTCTAGAAATACCTTGTCAAAAACAACACCTTCATTTTCAAATGACTTTAAAATAAAGTTGTGGACAGGCCAAAAAGTGTCTTCAGGGAAAACATCGGTACCCAAACCATCTTGGTTGGTTATCATTACTAGCTCATAATCCAGTTCCTTGGCTATCTTACCAAGAAAAGTAAATGCTTTTGGATAAAAAATCATCTTCTCAAATGCATCTATTTGCTCATCGATTGTTTCTTTAATGATGGTGCCGTCTCTGTCTATAAAAAGAACTTTCTTAGCCATTACTTAATTTTTTTTAATACTTTAATCAATTTTCCAATCTCATCCTCTGTACCAACTGTAAAACGCAAAGTATTTTCGCACAATGGTTGCGTTGTTCTATTACGGATTACAATTCCGCTTTGTAACAATTGGTTATAGCGCAGATTGGCATCATCAACTTTTACTAGCACAAAATTAGCATCAGTATCATATACTTTTTCAACAAATGATACTTCCTTCAAAATGTCAACCAACTTAGTTCTGCCTTTTAATATTTCAGCAATTTCATGCTGAACCGCCTTCGTATCCAAAACACGCTCCAATGCTTTTCGTTGTGTAAGTTCATTTACATTATAAGGCGGTTTTATCTTATTTAAAATAGCAACAATTTCTTTGGAAGCATAACACAGGCCCAGTCTTATGCCCGCCATTCCATATGCCTTTGAAAGTGTTTGTGTAACGATAAGGTTTGGGAATTCCTTTAAACGACTCAACCAACTTTCTTCATTTGAAAAATCTATATAAGCTTCATCAATAACAACTAATCCGTTGAATACATTTAATAACATTTCTATAGCCTTGTTAGAAAAATTATTTCCTGTTGGATTGTTTGGTGAGCAAAGGAATAGAATCTTAGAATTTGAATCTACTACTTTTAGAATAGTATCAATATCTGGTTCAAAATTAGGAGTTAATAAAACCTCTCTATTTTCAACATTATTGATGTTAGCTAAGACGTTGTACATACCATATGTTGGCGGTAACGTAATAATGTTATCTTCTTTTGGTTCGCAAAACGCTCTAAAGAGTAAATCCAACACTTCATCACTTCCATTTCCTAACAGAATATTAGCTTCAGAAATTCCTTTTTGCTTTGATAATTCAGCTTTCAAACTACGTTGTTGTGGGTCAGGGTAGCGATTTACACCATTTTCAAACGGATTCTCATTGGCATCCAAGAATATCATTTTTGAACCATCAGACACATACTCATCACGTGCCGATGAATATGGGCTTAGGGTTTTTACGTTCTCCCTAACCAAATTTTGTATGTTGATTTCTTTATTCATTTAAACTTTTTAACCGTAAAGTAACCGCATTTTTGTGGGCTTGTAAACCTTCCGATTCAGCCATTAATTCAATTGTGTTGCCAATATTTTTAATACCCTCTGATGATATTTTCTGAAAAGTGATGCTCTTAGTAAAACTATCTAAGTTTACACCACTGTATTGTTTTGCATATCCATTTGTTGGTAATGTATGATTTGTTCCAGAGGCATAATCGCCTGCACTTTCTGGGGTGTAATTTCCAATAAAAACAGAACCAGCATTTTTAATATTATCAATATAATAACTCTCCTTTTCAACACAAACAATAAAGTGCTCCGGGCCATATTCATTGATTAAATCCAATGCAACAACATCGTTTTCTACATAAATGAGTTTACTATTGGCAATGGCCTTTTTAGCAATTTCCTTTCTCGGCAGTTCATTGATTTGTAGTGCTATTTCTTTTTCTACTTCTATCATTAATTCCTTAGAGGTAGATACTAAAATTACCTGACTATCTATACCATGCTCTGCCTGACTCAACAAATCTGAAGCTACAAAGGCTGCATTGGCAGTGTCATCTGCTACAACCAGTAATTCTGATGGACCAGCTGGCATATCGATAGCCACACCGTGTTTGGTTGCCAATTGCTTGGCAACCGTAACAAACTGATTTCCTGGACCAAATATCTTATATACTTGAGGAATTGTTTCTGTTCCAAATGTCATTCCAGCAATTGCTTGTATTCCACCTACTTTAACAATTTTGTTTATCCCACATAGATTGGCAGTGTATAGAATAGCAGGGTTAATATTTCCATCCTTATCTGGTGGAGAACATAAAACAACTTCTTCACAGCCGGCAATAGCAGCAGGAACAGCTAACATTAATATTGTTGAGAATAGTGGTGCTGTACCACCAGGAATGTATAATCCTACTTTTTGAATAGGTCTTTTTTCTTGCCAACATTGCACGCCTGTGGTAGTTTCAACAGAAACTTTATTGGTTATTTGAGCTCGGTGGAATGCTTCAATATTTGCTTTTGCTGTGTTAATAGCAGCTTTTAATTCCTCGGAAACTACATCTATTGCTGTCTCAATTTCAAGTTCAGAAACTAACATGGAATCTACTGCAATCCCATCAAATTTTTGAGTATACTTCTTTACAGCAATATCTCCTTGAGATTTTATTTCATCAAATATAGCCGTAACGACACTTTCAATATCATTCACAGTTAGAGTGGGCCTTTCTAAGAGGGCTTTCCAATCGTTGTTATCTGGATTATATATTTTGTTCATTCTTACTTAAAAAATTGTTGCAAGTGGTAGCCTACCTTTTTATATCCTTGATTTTCCCAAAACTTTTGTCCCTTTTCATTTTTTATGTACACATTTACCTCGGATGCATCACAACCAATCTCTTGAGCATAATTAAGTACCCAATCCAGCATTAATTTTCCAACTCCCCTGCTCCTGTATTCATCAGCTATAAAAACATTGTCTGGCTCCACATGTTTACCAACATATAATTTATTTAATACCCAAATACCACAAATTCCAATCATTTTCTCCTGATCAAAAACACCGATGCATTGATACCCCATGGGAATCATTTCTTGCAATCTTTCCTGAAGGGTATCAACATCTATTCTGCCCTCATTCAATAGAAATGCCAATGGCAAAATACTATCTAATTCATCACTTGGTATTAGCTTTATTTTAAAATTGTTCTCCATAACAATTCATTTTTACAAAACCATTTTCTCAATTGGACATACCAGAATTCCTTCTGCACCGGCTAATTTTAACGCATCAATAACATCCCAAAAAGCATGTTTTTCTATTACTGTGTGCACAGAACTCCAACCTTCTTCGGCAAGAGGTAGCACTGTTGGGCTACGCATACCTGGAAGAATATTTATAATATCATCTAATTTATCATTAGGAGCATTCAATAGAACATATTTAGATTGCCTTGCTTTTAATACTGACTGAATTCTAAATTGCAATTTTTTAAGAATCTCTTTTCTTTCATTTGATATTTTAGGGGAAACAGCAAGCACTGCCTCACTGGTAAGCATTGTTTCTACCTCTTTTAAATTGTTTTTAAAAAGCGTACTTCCACTTGAAACAATGTCGCAAATGCCATCTGCCAATCCAATGTTTGGAGCAATTTCAACAGAACCATTAATAATGTGCAAATCTGCTGTGACACCTTTCTTGTCTAAATAATTTTTGACCGTATTGGGATAGGACGTTGCTATACGCTTTCCTTCAAGATCTTTAACAGAATTGTACTTTACGCCTTTTGGTATTGCTAAAGAAACTTTGCATTTAGAAAACCCAAGCTTTTCCGCCATAATAATATCTTCACCCTTTTCAACCAAAACATTTTCACCAATTATAGCTATATCAACAACACCATCTCTTAGATACTGCGGTATATCTCCATTACGTAAATAAAATACCTCTAATGGGAAATTTCTTGACTCAGCTTTAAGTTGATCTTTACCATTGTCTATAGAGATTCCACAGTTTTTTAGAAGCAATAGAGAATCTTCATTAAGTCGGCCACTTTTTTGTATGGCTATTCTAATTTTTGTCATTTTTTGTTTATTTAGTATGGCAACCAAACTTGCTTTAAAAAATAAAAACCCGTTTGATTGCTCAAACGGGTTCGATATATGTTGAATTGACACAATACATCTTTACCTCGCTTGGCAGCAAGTATAAAAATGATGATGTGTAGAATTAGTTCTCATTATATGGGTAAAATTAAAACTTATTTTCAATTATAAAAATTTAACGAAAAAATATTTCAATTTGTATTCTGATAGTTAAAAAAATAATTTTAATTATTTCCTAAAATTAATGGTAATCCAGAATCCCCACTCCCAACAATAACTACTTTAGCATTTGGAGACTCGGATAATTTTAACGTAGCATCAATACCTTTATCCTGTAATATTTTATCCGTTAGGGATGCACTTAGTATTCTATTTGCATCTGCCTTACCTTGTGCTTCAATAGTTACTTTTTCAGCTTCTTTTTTGGCCGTAACCAAGCGGAATTCATATTCCAAAGATTCTTGTTCCTGCCTAAGTTTACGCTCAATTGCTTCTTTAATTGTATTTGGTAAGGTAACATCTCTTACCAAGACTTCATTTAACTGAACGTATTGTTTCTCAAGAATTTTTTTTGTCTCTAAAAATATTTCATCTTGTATAGCATCACGCTTACTGGAATATAATTGTTCTGGGGTATAGCGACCAACCACACTACGAGCAGCACTCCTAATTGCTGGTTGAATTACACGCTGTAAATAACCTTCACCTAGTGATTGGTGCAAGTTCCCCAAATCTTTACGTACAGGCTCATACCATGCAGATGCGTCAATCTGAATTTCTAGACCGTTAGATGATAGAACTTTCATTTTTTCAAAAAGTTCTTGTTGCCTCACTTCATAAATAAAAACCTTGTTCCAAGGTGCAACTATGTGAAATCCTTCTCCCATGGGTGGCTCATCTGTTACAACACCATTTCCAAATGTTTTATATAATACTCCCGCTTGACCAGAATCTATAGTCACAGCAGATTTTGATATTAAAACAATTAATATAATCGCAATAAAAATTACGGGTAATGCAATTTTTGGTAATTTGTCCATTTTCTATTATTTAAATTAATCCGTTATATTTTCTTATAAACCATTCTACCGCTAGAGCAGAAATGATGATTCCTAACAGAAATCTGAAATCTATCAAAGATACTACATTTTGCTTGCTTTTTTGGATAGGAACAAAACGCTTTTCCATTAATAAATTCTCATTTAACTCATCAACTTGACTAGGATAATATAGGTGTCCAGCACTGTTTACTGCTAACCTATCTAATTTTTTATAATCGCTAGATAGGAACTGTTGTTCTATATTGAAACTTATAATAGTAAAATGGCCTGACTTAGATAGGTTTTCATCTTGAACTGTTACGGTGAAGTTATATTCTCCAGATTCCAAATTACTTAAGTCTGCCTCATAGTGACTTCCGCTAAGTAGCATAGGGATTTCTGATGAAACTCCGTTTCTATCTAATTTTAATAATAATGATGCATTTGGGTCAAAGACTAATGTTTCATCAAAATAGCTTGCGGTAATTTTTGTATCGTTGGAACCATCATAAATGGTTTCATAATCTAAATTAAGTCTATCCTTAGAGTTCCCAGATGCAAGATAAAGCACAATCTTACCAATAAAATCATCAAAGTTTTTAAAGTCACGGTCGTTTCTATATGCGTGCATGCGCCACTTCCAGATATTCTCACCAAACAAGTATGCTTCTTTAATTTCAGTACTTGGGGCTATTGCCAAAAGTGGTTCATTAAGCTCCGTGCCTTTTATTTGCTGCCCCAAGAGAACTTCATATGGTTTATTGATAAATAATTCTCCTAATTCTGATTCTAAGGGAGGAAACCCTTGGGTATTAAAATCAGAAATATTGAAAATAGAAAACCCTGCGTTTAAAACAGGAAGTATATCTTCCTTTACTCCCGCATCATCTTTATCAATAGTACTCTGCGCATTATTAAAAAAACTCCAATCTGTTTTTGGACCCGTTATAGTAAGAGTATTTATCCCTCTTTGTTTTACAAAATCATATGTTTTTTGAAAAGAAGAGTTAGGTTGGTATAGAATAAGTAAGTCTGAATCTTCAAAGTTGGAAATATCTCCATTCGGTTTTTCAACAATTACAGAGCGTTGTTCATTACTCTCTATTGCTTTACTTAAAGCACCAATGTCTGGATGCACCATACTAGAAACAATCACAACCTTGGTTTTTTCATCAATAACCTCCAAAGCAACATATTTACTATTATTTAGGGTATTCTTTTCGTTAGATAATGGTTCAATTGAAATAGTTAATCGTTTTAAACCAATTGCTTTTGCGTCCAATAAGGCACTTATTTTTTTTGAATTTACATTTGGGGATAGATTAATGTTTTCTGTATATACAATTTTTCCATTTACTTGAACAGTAACCTTAGAAGCAATGTTCCTTGTTCCATCATAAACAACATAGGCTTCAACAGGAAACTTGTTTTTAAGAAATGCATACTTATTGACATTTACTTGACCAATCCTAAGGTCTTCATAAGTCGTGGTATCCCCAATCACAATTGGATAAATAGGAAAATCCTGAGTTTTTCCATAAAATTCATAGTCTTCACCAAGGGTCTGATTTCCATCAGAAACCAATACAATGGCAGTATTGGTTTTGTCATAAATCTCATTAATACTTTTTAACGCACTGGAAATATTAGTGCCCCTATCACCAAGTGTAATGCTATCATTGTTGTTAAGGGCATTCCCAAAAGTGTAGCTTGTTAAATTAAATTTGTTGGCAACATCACTATTTCCATCTATTTGATTTAAAACCGCTTGCATTTCACCTTTTTGTATTGAGGCACCAATAGAAGATGAATTATCAGCTAAAACGACAAGATTAGTCTTTTCAAGAGTGTATTCATTTTTTGAAAACTTTGGGTTTATTAATAAAAGAAAAGTGCCAAAAATGGCAAGAAAGCGTAAAAAAGAAAGGATAATACTGAATTTCCCTCTCTTTTTAGTCTTATAGAAATATTGAATCCAAACTATTCCTAACGCAACTATTGCAGATAAAATAATCAATAATAGCGTTTTGGTTTGCATTTAGGAATGCTTTAAAATTAATTAGTTTGGTTTATGTCAACATTCCTCCATCAACATTCAATACCTGTCCGGTAATATATGC
Source organism: Saonia sp. (assembly GCF_056326165.1). Classification (NCBI taxonomy): domain Bacteria; kingdom Pseudomonadati; phylum Bacteroidota; class Flavobacteriia; order Flavobacteriales; family Flavobacteriaceae; genus Saonia; species Saonia sp. Next base: position 133,909 of record NZ_JBWFBN010000003.1, on the reverse strand, counting down.
TGATAAATCTGAAGCTAAGAATAAGCATGCATTGGCCACATCCTCAGGAGTTCCTCCGCGCTTTAGCGGAATTCCATCTCGCCAACCTTGAACCACTTTTTCATCAAGTTTATCAGTCATTTCTGTTTCTATAAACCCAGGAGCAATTGCATTGCAACGAATGTTTCTTGAACCAAGTTCCAAAGCCACGGACTTTGTAAACCCAATCATACCAGCCTTTGAAGCTGCATAGTTAGTCTGCCCAGCATTCCCTTTTACCCCAACAACACTACTCATATTAATGATAGAGCCCTTTCGTTGTTTAAGGAATGTACGTTGAACAGCTTTGGTCATATTGAAAACTGATTTTAGATTGGTTTCAATAACCGAATCAAAATCCGCCTCTCCCATTCTCATTAACAAATTGTCTTTAGTAATTCCGGCATTGTTTATTAAAACATCAATTCCGTCAAAATCTTCCAATACCTGAGCTACCAATTTTTCTGATTCCTCAAAGCTAGCTGCGTTACTCTTATATGCTTTGGCCTTTACACCTTTGCTAATTAATTCTTTTTCCAACTCTAAAGCTGGTGCCTCACTAGAACTATATGTAAAAGCAACATTAGCACCATTATCAGCGAATATTTCTGCTATTCCTCGTCCTATTCCTCTACTGGCACCCGTAATAATTACATTTTTTCCTTCTAAAAACTTCATGTTGTATTTAGTTTGATTTGTTATTTCAAATATAGGTTATGTTTAATATAATGACGAAAAAAATCCCGAATTAGACGGGATTTTATCCAAAGTAAAACTTTGAGTTTTTATTATAATTTGACAATTATGCCATGACTTCTTTTACTTTTAAGCCAATCTCTGCAGGTGAATCAACCACATGTATTCCACATTCTCTCATGATTCTTTTCTTTGCTTGTGCAGTATCATCACTACCACCCACAATAGCTCCAGCGTGACCCATGGTTCTTCCTGCAGGAGCAGTTTCACCAGCTATAAAACCAACAATTGGTTTTTTGCTTCCACTTTCTTTGTACCACTTAGCGGCATCGGCCTCTAATTGACCACCAATTTCACCTATCATTACCACACAATGTGTTTCTTCATCATTAATCAACAGTTCAACAGCTTCCTTTGTAGTTGTTCCAATAATTGGATCACCACCAATACCAATGGCAGTAGTAATTCCCATGCCTTGGCGCACTACCTGATCAGATGCTTCATATGTCAATGTTCCAGATTTAGAAACAATTCCAACATGACCTTTTTTAAACACAAAACCTGGCATAATACCAACTTTGGCTTCATCAGGGGTTATTACACCTGGACAGTTTGGACCAATCAATCTGCAATCTTTATCCTTTATATAATTGGACGCCTTTACCATATCAGCAACAGGAATTCCTTCTGTGATAGTTATGATTACTTTAATCCCTGCATTGGCAGCTTCCATAATAGCATCCGCAGCAAATGCAGGTGGAACAAAAATAATAGTTGTATCTGCTCCAGCTTTTTCAACAGCTTCTTCTACTGTGTTGAATACGGGTTTTCCTAAGTGTTCTTGTCCTCCTTTTCCAGGAGTAACTCCGCCCACTATATTGGTGCCATATTCTATCATTTGCTCGGAGTGAAAAGTTCCTTCACTTCCCGTAAAGCCTTGTACTATTATTTTGGAATCTTTATTTACTAGAACACTCATTGTTTATTGGTTTTAGGCAGTGCAAAAATATAGGTTTACAAATGAATTTTAAAGTATTCTTTTGCTTATTTAACTTTCTAATTTTTTAATTATGCTTGGAATTTTTTTAACATTGGCCAATTGCTTTAACTTTTCTCTTGCTTCTTCAGCAGGGCTGCCAAAATAGCTCTTTCCACCTTCTAGGGATTTTGCTATTCCAGTTTGGGCAAGAACTACAGCTTTTTTTCCAATAGTTATACCACTGGTAACTCCTACTTGCCCCCAAAGAGTGACCTCGTCTTCAACAATCACACAGCCTGCAATTCCCGTTTGGGAAGCAATCAAACATTTTTTTCCGATTACAGTGTCGTGACCCACTTGAACTTGGTTATCCAATTTGGAGCCTTCTTTAATGGTGGTATCTCCCGTAACTCCACGATCTATAGTACACAAAGCACCTATATCCACATTATTTTCTATAACAACCCTTCCACCAGAAATGAGTTTATCAAAACCTTCAGGTCTATTCTTATAATAAAAAGCATCCCCACCAAGAATGGTGCCTGCATGTATGGTTACATTGTTACCAATTACACAATCATCATAAATAGAAACATTAGAGTGTATTATACAATCATCACCAATTACAACATTGTTCCCAATAAATGAATTTGGTTGAATTACTGTGTTTTTCCCAATTTTTGCTGAAGATGATATGGCCGCATCGGAGCTTTTAAAAGGATTAAAAAACTGAGTAAGTTTATTAAAATCCCTAAATGGATCATCTGAAATCAAAAGTGCTTTGTCTTTTGGGCACTCTACAGCTTTATTTATCAAAACAACAGTAGCTTTGGACTGCAGTGCCTTATCATAATATTTTGGATGGTCAACAAAGACAATATCGCCATTCTCTACCACATGAATTTCATTCATTCCCAATACTGGGAAATCATCCGAACCAACATATTCAGAATCAATGAGGGTTGCAATTTGTTTTAGAGTTTGAGGAGTTGGAAATTTCATGCGTTTTGGGAATTATTCTTTTACCCTTTCCATGTATGCTCCTTTTTCCGTGTCTACCTTAATTTTATCTCCTTCATTGATAAAAAGTGGTACATTGACACTTGCGCCAGTTTCAACTTTAGCTGGTTTTGTTGCATTGGTGGCTGTATTACCTTTTACACCTGGCTCCGTGTAGGTGACTTCCAAAATAACACTGGCGGGCATGTCAACCGATAATGGCATACTATCTTCAGTATTAAAAAGGATGGTTACAACTTCCCCCTCTTTTAACAATCCAGGAGCATCCAAAGAACTTTCTTGTAAAGTAATTTGGTTGTAATCATTTGTGTTCATAAAATGATAGGTTTCTCCTTCGGCATATAAATACTGATAAGAACGTGTTTCTACACGGACATCTTCAATTTTATGACCTGCTGAAAAAGTATTGTCAATAACTTTTCCTGTTGTAACGCTTTTAAGCTTGGTTCTTACAAATGCAGGCCCTTTACCAGGCTTCACATGTAAAAATTCAATAATTTTATAAATATCGTGATTGTACTTAATACAAAGACCTTTTCTAATATCTGATGTTGACGCCATATAATTTAATTTGTGCTAAAATAACCTTTCATAATCCCTCTTTGCGAATCTCTAATAAATTGGAGAATCTCATCTCTTTCAGGAGTTGCCTCCATTTCTGCCTCTATAATCTGAACAGCCTGTGAATTATTATAATTTTTTTGATATAATATTCTATATATATTCTGTATTTCTCTGATTTTCTCTGATGTAAAACCCCTTCTTCTAAGGCCAACAGAATTTATACCTACATAAGACATGGGTTCTCTAGCTCCTTTTGCATAAGGAGGTACATCTTTCCTTACCAAGGAACCCCCAGTAACAAATGCATGATTGCCTATAGATACAAATTGATGTACAGCAACTAATCCTGCAAGTACTACGTTCTCTCCAATAGTAACATGGCCCGCTAGGGTTGAATTGTTAGAAAAAATACAATTATCACCAATAAAACAATCATGAGCTATATGGCAATATGCCATGATAAGACAATTCTTGCCAATTACGGTTTTCATTCTATCAGAAGTACCCTTATTTATAGTAGCACACTCACGAATAGTTGTGTTGTCACCAATAATAACGGTTGTTTCTTCTCCTTGATATTTGAGGTCCTGTGGAGGAGCTGATATTACCGCTCCTGGGAAAATATTGCAGTTTTTCCCTATTCTTGCTCCTTCCATAATTGTGACGTTACTCCCAATCCATGTTCCTTGTCCAATTGTAACATTGTTATGTATGGTAGTAAATGGTTCTACCACCACATTTTTAGCAATTTTTGCTCCAGGATGTATATATGCCAATGGTTGGTTCATAGGTGTTATTTTACTTTAATTATTTGAGCCATAATTTCTGCTTCAGAAACAAGTTTGTCATTTGCATATGCTTTAGCATGCATCTGGCAAAGACCTCGTCGTATAGGAGACATTAAATCCAGTTTAAAAATCAGCGTATCACCAGGAACAACCTGTTGTTTGTACTTAACATTATCAATTTTTAATAAATAAGTTAAATAGTTTTCAGGGTCAGGAACTGTGTTCAAAACCAAAATACCACCGGTTTGAGCCATTGCCTCTAACTGTAGAACCCCAGGCATTACAGGTGCTCCAGGAAAATGCCCTACAAAGAATGGCTCATTCATTGTAACATTTTTTAGTCCCACAACATGAGTTTCGGACAATTCCAAAATTTTATCAACCAATAAGAATGGAGGTCTATGTGGCAACTTATCCATTATTTGGACCACATCCATTAATGGGGGTTTGTTCAAATCGTAAGATGGAACATTGTTTCGCTTTTCTAGTTTAATTATTTTGGAAAGTTTTTTAGCAAATTGTGTATTTACAAAATGACCAGGCTTGTTTGCAATCACTTTGCCTCTTATTCTTGTCCCAGCCAATGCCAAATCCCCAATTACATCTAGTAATTTATGTCTTGCTGCTTCATTAGGTTGATGCAACGTTAGATTGTCTAATATTCCATTTGGTTTTACAGACAGCTTTTCTTTATTAAAAACTTTTTCAAGTTTTTTCATGGTTGCAGCAGATATTTCCTTGTCTACATAAACAATAGCATTGTTAAGGTCTCCACCTTTTATCAAACCATGCTCTAGAAGCGTTTCCAATTCATGCAAAAAACTAAACGTTCTTGCATCGGCAATCTCAGTTTTAAAATCAGATAGATTTTCCAAAGTTGCATTTTGGGTTCCCAAAACTTTAGTGCCAAAATCTACCATGGTAGTAACTTGGTATACATCAGAAGGGATTATAGTAATTTCACTACCTGAATCTTCATCTCTATATGTAAGAACTTCTTTGACCACATATTCTTCTCTCTCTATTTTTTGTTCTACAACACCAGCTTTCTCCAAAGCCTCTACAAAGAACTTTGAAGAGCCGTCCATTATAGGAGGTTCAGATGCATCCATTTCAATTAGTACATTATCTATTTCTAAGCCAACTAATGCCGCTAGTACATGTTCTGATGTTTGAATTTTAACTCCTCTTTTTTCAAGATTTGTCCCTCTTTGGGTATTTACAACATAATTGGCATCTGCCTCTATAATTGGCTGTCCGTCCAAATCTACCCTTTTGAATGCATACCCATGGTTCTCAGGTGCAGGAACAAATTTCATGGTTACATCTTTTCCAGTATGTAACCCTACCCCTGTAAGGCTTACATCCTTAGCTATGGTCTGCTGTTTATTATTTGTCTTAATTACCATTTATTTTCTTTTCCAGTTCGTTAACCTTATTGATTGTTTTTGGTAAATTTTTAAAGTGTACGTAGGATTTGTTATAATCCCCGTAATTTAATGCAGGAGAACCTTGAAGAATTTCATCATCTTTTACATTTCTTCCAATCCCAGATTGCGCTTGTATTTTTACTCGGTCTCCTATAATAATATGACCAACAATTCCAACTTGCCCACCAATCAAACAATTTTTTCCAATCTTGGTAGAGCCTGCAACACCAGTCTGTGCTGCTATCACTGTATGTTCCCCAATTTCCACATTATGAGCAATTTGTATTTGATTGTCCAGTTTAGCTCCTTTTCTTAAAATGGTAGAGCCCATTGTAGCCCTGTCAATTGTTGTACCTGCGCCGACGTCTACATCATCTTCTAGGATGACATTTCCGGTTTGAGGTATTTTGCTATATTCTCCTTTTGAATCTGGTGCAAATCCAAACCCATCTGCGCCTATAATAGCACCACTATGAATAACACAGTTATTCCCAATAATTGTTTCTGAATAGATTTTGGCTCCAGCAAAAATGGCTACATTATTACCAAGGGTAACATTATCACCAATATAAGCATTAGGGTAAATTTTCACATTATTGCCCATAATCACATTGCTACCTATATATGAGAAAGCCCCTATATAATGATTCTCACCATAAGTCACCGTATCCGATATAAAAACCGGGTTCTCAATTCCTTGTTTGTTTTCTTTTGTAAGATTATAATACTCTAATAATTTGGAAAAGGACTTATAGGCATCTTCTACTTTTATCAATGTAGTGGAAATTGCTTGTTCTGGAACAAAATCTTTGTTTACTATGGTGATTGATGCTTTGGTAGTATAGATGTAAGGAGTGTATTTGGGATTGGAAAGAAAGGTCAAAGAGCCTTTTTTTCCTTCTTCAATTTTAGCTAGTTTATCGACCGCTATTTCAGGGTTTCCTTCCACTTCTCCCTCTAAAATACCCGCAATCTGGCTAGCAGTAAATTTCAATTTCTATGTTTTTATCAAATGGTACACAAAAGTAAGAAAAATTGTCAAACCTCATCTTTGGGATAGCACATATAATATTTAGTAACTTTTCTAGAAAGGGTCTTCAAGTTTAATTGGTCAGAAACTTTGGCAACATCTATTACCTTTTTATTGGATTTTAAAATATTTATGTTTTGACTCTCTTGATTGTAAGCCAGATTTTCAATCTCCCCCATAAATACAAAATAGGAAGTCTCAGTATCAGTCAAGCTATTGTTGTTTTTGAAAGTTTTATAACATTCTTCAAACTTAGAGGCATTTATTGGCTTATTCTTAATTTTTATTTCCAGTAATTTTCGGTCAATAATCATTTTACATAATTTGGAAAGAACAAAATCTGTATGGTTTTGCCATGATTTAATAGCTCCCATTACATCTACATCGTCTAATTGAGAGAACTTTTCCAATATATCATCAGTAAAATTATTCTTGGTAATCTTATTTTTTAAAAAGTAAAACAAAGCCTCACTGCATTGAATGTTTTCTCCTTTCAGAACTAACTCCTTGGCACGGTTCAAAATTTTAGTAAGTAGCTGTTCTGCAACCAAAGAAGTTTTGTGCAAATAAACTTGCCAATACATAAAACGGCGGGCCATCAAAAATTTTTCTACTGAATAAATTCCTTTTTCTTCTACCACTAAATTGCCTTCAACAACATTTAGCATAGTAATAAGTCGTTCAGAATTAATATTTCCTTCGGCAACACCAGTATAGAAACTATCTCTCTTTAGATAATCCAATCTATCTATGTCCAATTGACTGGAAACCAATTGGTTTAGAAACTTTTTTGAATACACTCCTTTGAATATTTCTATTGCAATCGTTAAACTTCCGTTAAACTTGTCATTGAGCTTTTCCATGAAAAGCAAAGAAATATCCTCATGTTTAATCCCAGTTACTATACTATGCTCCATGGCATGAGAAAATGGTCCATGTCCAATATCATGCAAAAGAATAGCAGCTAACAAGCCCTCTTCCTCTTCTAGATTAATCTCAATTCCTTTTAAACGAAGCACTTGGACTGCCTTGGACATTAAATGCATACTTCCTAAAGCATGATGAAAACGTGTGTGATGTGCGCCAGGATAAACCAAATATGACATTCCCATTTGCGAAATTCTACGCAGCCGCTGAAAATAGGAATCTTCTATAAGGTTGTAAGCTACAGTATTAGGTATTCTAATAAATCCGTAAATTGGATCATTAAAATATTTTAATTTATTCACTTCTGTCAAAACAGGTTTCTTTTACAAAACAAATATAAGCACTAAATGAGCAAGATCACAATACTTTGGGTAGATGATGAAATAGAATACATGAAGCCACATATCCTTTTTCTAGAAGAAAAAAACTACAATGTTACCACATGCCAAAGCGGGCAGGAAGCATTGGAAGAATTAACTCAAAATAGATTTGATATTGTTTTCTTGGATGAAAACATGCCTGGGATTTCTGGTTTGGAAACCCTTAATGAAATTAAGATTATTGATGCTACTCTCCCAGTGGTTATGATTACCAAAAGTGAGGAAGAGTACATAATGGAAGAAGCTATTGGGTCCAAAATAGCGGATTATCTTATAAAACCTGTAAACCCAAACCAAATCTTATTATCACTTAAGAAGACTTTGGACAACTCCAGATTGGTGTCGGAAAAAACTACTTCTAATTATCAGCAAGAATTTAGAAAAATTGCCATGGACTTGTCTATGGTAAACACGTTTGAAGAATGGGCAGAGCTGTATAAAAAATTAATTTATTGGGAACTTCAATTAGAAGAGATTGAAGATTCTAGCATGTTCGAAATATTGGAATCACAGAAAACAGAGGCTAATAATCATTTTGGAAAGTTTGTAGAAAAAAATTATACCAGCTGGTTTAACTCAGATGATGCTCCTGTAATGTCTCATACACTTTTTAAAGAATGGGTACATCCAGAAATAAAAAATGAGCAAACATTATTAATTGTTATAGATAATTTAAGGTACGATCAATGGTTTGCTTTTGAAGAAGGACTAAATGCCTATTATAAAAAAAGTAAGGAGAAAACCTTTTATAGCATTTTGCCTACAGCCACGCAATATGCTAGAAATGCTATTTTCTCGGGACTTACACCGCTGGATATGGAAAAGAAGTATCCCAATTGGTGGAAAAATGATACTGATGAAGGAGGTAAAAACCTTTTTGAAGATAAGTTTCTTGGTGAGCAATTAAAACGCCTTGGGTTAGACTTCAAATGGGAGTACCATAAGATAAGTAGCTTAAAACAAGGGAAGCATCTTTCTCAAAATTTTAAGTCGCAAAAAGAAAACGATTTAACTGTCATTGTGTACAATTTTGTGGATATGCTTTCACATTCTAGGACGGAGATGGAAGTAATAAAAGAACTAGCGTCTAATGACAAAGCCTATAGATCATTAACCCAAAGCTGGTTTAGAAATTCCCCTTTGCTAGAAATTATTCAACAAGCACAAACAATGGGATTAAAATTGATTATAACAACGGACCATGGTACTATAAATGTTAAGCAGCCATCTAAAGTGGTTGGGGATAGAGAAACTAGCCTTAATTTAAGGTATAAAACTGGCAGAAGCTTAACATATAATGACAAAGAAGTCTTGGCGTCCAAAAACCCAAAAGAAATTCATTTGCCAAGTATTAATATGAGCAGTTCTTTTATTTTTGCCAAAAATGATTTCTTCTTTGCTTACCCAAACAACTATAATCATTATGTTGGCTATTATAGAAATACCTACCAGCATGGCGGTGTATCTTTAGAAGAAATGATTATCCCTTTCGTAGTTTTGGAACCTAGATAGATTTAAATGCAGATTACTTATACCGAAAATCAACTACCAGAGGTTGTAAAAAAAATACTCACCACATCAAAATCTAAAACCATCTGTTTTTATGGAGAAATGGGTTCTGGTAAAACCACATTGATTAAGGAGTTAATAAAAGAGTTAGGAAGTATTGACCAACCAAATAGTCCAACTTACGGTATCGTTAATGAATATTTTGATGAAGAAGGTGGGTTGTTGGCCTATCATTTTGACTTTTATAGGTTGAATAATGAAGCAGAAGCATTGGATTTAGGTTTAGAAGATTATTTGAATTCTGATGTTTGGATACTAATTGAGTGGCCCGAGATGATAAAATCTTTACTTCCTGATGATAAAACCGAAGTTTTTATTGAAATTTTAGGTAAAAAAACTAGAGGCCTGATACTCAGAGGTTAAAATAGTGTTGAAGAATCATCATCAGATGACTGGTTTTATTGCATTCTTTTCGATGAAATGTAAAAAAATCGATTAAATGCTTGATTTTTACGTTAAAGTGCTTATTTTTACTGTTGAAATACAAATTGATAAAAGAATTTTTCCTACATTTGTATTGAAAATGAATCAAATCTTTAATTAAAAACCCTCAGGACGATGAACACGAAAAGAATTTTATTTGGATTTATGGCATGTTTAATGTTAATTGGAGCTTCTTGTACTCCAAACACTGCTGATGACAACGCTTATGAGCAAGGTGTTGATAAAACAAAATTGATAAACGGTGATAAAAAAAAGTAATTAAGTAAGTTAAGATTACTTAATTTATTATATTATTATAAAAGGGCAATCATAAATTGCCCTTTTTTGCGTTTCAATATGTGAACAATTTTTTTTACTTAAATGGGCAGGAATATTACTGAAAAGGGAAAAAGCGCAAGAAAAAGGATAATTATAGATTCCTTTATGGTATTCTTAATTATTATTTCTCCTTTTGTTTTTAATTTGCATGAATATGTCACTAGTGACCCTGAGGCTTCTTTAAACATATTTGGGATTATAATTGACAAAAATGGGTATCCGAATATAAATATATATATATGGTTTCTTTTAGGAAAGATTGTACCTTTTTATTTATTAGTGATTTGGTTTTTTACATGTAAGCATTGGTGGTATCATATTATTTTGATTCCAATGCTTATGTATGCCTTTCAGATTTATGAAGGTGTTTTTTCTGAAAGTGATTTTGTAGATACTGAAAATATCATGTGGCTCTTACCTGTATGTATGGTTGTTATTCCTTTTGTCTATTTTATAAGGGTAAAGCTATATGACAAGCATGTACACGGTATAGATTTAGATGCTATGGATGCCGAACTTAAAGAACTTAAAGAAAAAGAACGTTTAAGAGAAGAGGCAGAAGTAGAATAAAAAAATCGTAATTTTGGTTATATTGGTTTTTCTTTAATAGAAGCCAAAGATTATATATATGAACCAACCCTCTTCACCGTTTAGCAAACAACAATTACTTCCACAAGAAGAAACCTTAGAAATCTTAAAACAAAAAGGGGAACTTTTTATTGGTATTCCAAAAGAAAACCAATACCAAGAAAAAAGAATATGCCTAACACCAGATGCCATCAATGCCATTACAGCTCATGGACATCGAGTGCTAATTGAATCTGGTGCAGGTGAAGGAGCTGATTATTCCGACATTAACTATACAAATGCTGGTGCTGAAATAACAAAGGATAGAAAAAAAGTATTTTCATGTCCATTACTTTTAAAAGTGGAACCTCCTACTCTATCAGAAATTCAGTTGATAAACCCTCAGACTACTGTTATTTCGGCTTTACAAATAAAAACACAGACCAAGGAATATTTTGAAGAATTGGCAAAGAAAAGAATTACTGCCATCGCCTTTGAGTATATTAGGGATGATGAAGGAAAATACCCAGCTGTGAGGTCATTAAGTGAAATTGCCGGTATCTCTTCTGTATTAATTGCATCCGAAATAATGGCCACAACAAACAATGGAAACGGTCTAATGTTCGGTAATATTAGCGGAGTACCTCCTGTAGAGGTTGTTATTATAGGTGCTGGTACTGTTGGAGAATTCGCTGCACGATCTGCTATTGGACTAGGTGCCAATGTTAAAGTGTTTGATAATTCCATCACCAAATTACGTAGCATACAGACCAACCTTAAACAGACAGTGTACACTTCCACTATTCAACCAAAAAATTTATTAAAAGCACTAAAACGTTGTGATGTAGCTATTGGTGCTACACGTGGTAAAGACCGCTCTCCTGTAGTTGTTTCTAGCACCATGGTAGAACACATGAAAAAAGGTGCTGTAATTATTGATGTAAGTATTGATATGGGTGGGTGTTTTGAAACAAGTGAAATAACGAGTCATGACAAACCAACGATTACAAAGTCTGGAGTTGTACACTATGGCGTGCCAAACATTCCGTCTCGTTATCCAAAAACTTCTTCTATCTCCATTAGTAATATTTTTACTCCTTATTTATTAAAAATTGGTGAAGATGGTGGCTTGGAAAATTCATTGCGTTTTGACAAAGGGCTAAGAAATGGTCTTTATATGTATCACGGTATCTTAACAAATAAATCTGTTGGCAATTGGTTTGACTTATCTTATAGCGATATCAACTTTCTAATATTTTAAAATGGCATTGTTAAAAAGGATTGGATTTTATCTAGTTGGATTATCTATTGGTATTGTGTTCTTAACGCTCTTTCTTAAGAAAAAAGCAGAAGGCACTGGCACGGAATTTTGCTATTTTCCTAACTGTAGAGTACTAAAAGATATGCGTTCCAAACCACTGTATTACTCAGATGAAATTAATAATATGTTACAGGAGAAGGCGTTGGACTCAACAGATATTGTTTCTTTCCTTACAGATGGTAAAGTTGATTTTGGAAACAGCAATACTAAATCCAAACCATGTAAAACCTATGTGATTGCAGGGGATTTAAATGGAAATGAAACTTTTTTAGAAGTAATTAACTGTACATCCAAAGTAACAGTCAATAGTTTAAAACTGTCACAAGATTAAATTTTTCTTCTTTTCCGTTCTTTTTTTAATAATTCCAATTCTCTATTTGTTTGCCCAGCCACCGAAGTATTTTCCTCTGCCCTTCTAATTAAATACGGCATAACATCTCTAACTGGTCCAAAAGGCAAATATTTAGCGACATTGTAGCCTTTGTTTGCTAAATTGAATGAAATGTGGTCACTCATTCCAAACAGTTGCCCAAACCACACTCTTTCATCATTATTGGCAATTCCTTTAGATTCTAATAGCTCTACCAATCTATATGAACTTTCCTCATTATGTGTGCCTGCAAAAATTGAAATAATATCTAAATGGTTTATTATATAGTTGACCGCATTATTAAAATTATCGTCTGTTGCTTGTTTTGAAGCACAAATAGGGGTTGGGTATTTCATTTCTTCAGCGCGCTTGGCTTCTTTTTCCATATAAGCACCACGCACCACTTTTACTCCTATTTTAAAATTATTTTTAGCAGCTTTTTGATAGAGTTTTTCCAAGTAATCCATCCTATCCCAACGATACATTTGCAGGGTGTTAAAAACAATAGCCTTTTTTGTATTGTACTTCATCATCATCTCCTCTACCATATAATCGGCCGCATCTTGCATCCAACTTTCTTCCCCATCTACCAAAAGAGAAACATCCATTTCAAATGCTTTCTTGCATACTTTATCAAATCTATTTATTACTCTTTGCCATTCTATGGCTTCTCCATCTGTAAGTTCTTTGTTAGCACTTACTTTTTCAAAAAGTTTAAACCTTCCAAACCCCGTTGGTTTAAATACCGCAAAAGGAATGGCATCTTTTTCTTTTACAAAATTTAATATATGCAAAATTTTATCCAACGCTAAATCAAATTGCGCTTCCTCTTCTTTACCCTCAACCGAATAGTCCAAAACCGAGCACACTCCTTTTCCATACATTCTATCAATAAGTGGCAGGCAATCCTCTTCATTTACCCCTCCGCAAAAATGGTCAAAAACTGTTGCTCGTATTAGTCCTTCAACTGGCAAATGTGCTTTAATGGCAAAATTGGTGGCCAATGTGCCAATTTTAACCAGTGGTTCATTCGCTATCATTTTAAACAAGAAATAGGCGCGCTCCAACTCAGAATCGGTTTTTAATGCAAAAGCCGTTTTGGTATTTTCAAAAATCCCTTCCATTGATTAAAATTTGTTACGAATCAAATATAATTACAGAAATAGTATTCCTATCAATAAAAATAACCTTTATTTTGTATGCTTAAAATTATAAAATGGATTCTATTATTTCATCATCGTATGCCGTTCACTTTAATTCTGTAGCCTATTCCATGCTTAATACGCATTTGGAAAACGCAAACTATTCTAAAGTGTTTATTATGGTTGATGAGAATACACATGAATACTGTTTGGCAAAACTCATGTCCAATATTACTGTAGATTGTCATTTTGAAATCATTGAAATAGAATCGGGTGAAATTCATAAGAATATTGAAACCTGTACCCAGGTTTGGGAAGCCATGTCGGATTTAGATGCAGATAGAAAGAGCTTAATGATTAATCTTGGAGGAGGCGTTATCACTGATCTTGGTGGTTTTGTAGCATCAACATTTAAAAGAGGTATAGATTTTATAAATATTCCTACTACCCTTTTGTCCATGGTTGATGCATCTGTAGGTGGAAAAACTGGTGTTGATTTGGGGATGCTAAAAAATCAAATAGGAGTTATAAACCAGCCAGTGATGGTGTTGATCATTTCTAATTTTTTAGAAACTCTTGGGGAAAGACAATTAAGAAGTGGTTTTGCAGAAATGTTGAAGCATGGATTAATTAAAAGCGAACAATATTGGGAGAAACTTAAAGAAGTTACCAGTTATAATGGTTTGGATAAACTCATTCATGAGTCAGTTTTAATGAAGAACGAGGTTGTACTCCAAGACCCTACGGAGCAAAACTTAAGGAAAATATTAAATTTTGGACACACTTTAGGCCATGCCATAGAATCTTATTTTCTTGAAAGTAATGAACATGAATTATTATTGCATGGTGAGGCAATAGCAATAGGTATGATATTGGAAGCCTATTTATCTAATAAACTCATAGACTTGCCAGAGAATGAGCTGGCTGATATTAAAAAAGTGTTTTTGTCCAAATACCCCAAGGTGGTTTTCTCGAACGATGACATCAAAAATATTCTTGAACTATTAAAGTTTGATAAGAAAAATTCTCATGGCAATGTCAATTTTGTACTGCTCAATAATATTGGAAAAACTGTAATTGATGCTCAAGTTCCACATGAATTATTTCATAAAGCTTTTACATACTACCAAGAATAACCTCTACGTATACTAAAATAACTGTTTTACAACTCTTTAAGCTTACAGAGAGAATTAATTTCTAGTTTAGAATGGAATAACAAAACCAACTAAACTATGATGCGTGTATTAATTGATTACAAAAAGCTAAACCATGAGATTGGTGCTTTACTAATAGATACTTATCCCCATGGATATGGTGATGATGATATTATTGCATTTAAGAATGCGAAGGGAGAAATTATTGAAGCCGTTGAGTTAAAAACTGAAGATGCTGTTTATTTAGTTAAAATAAGTAAAAGCCTATCTAACTTCATTGCAAACTTTGACCACGTTATAGAAAAGGAATTAGAAGCTAAACCAGAAAAGGAAGCGACTGAAGAAAATACTTTATCCAATGATTCTGTTTTAGAAATGAATCGTGAAAATGATTTGGATGAAGAATTGGATTAAATAATTACAAGTATCGCTCCTTTAGAATATCAACATGGTGCTTTTGGTGACCTGAAATTGCAAAACCCAAGCCTGCGACACTCCAAATAAGATTACTTGCAGTACCAGTAAGTTTTAACTGTTCATTAGTTAATTGTTGAAACATGGTGATTGAAGAATCTCTTACTGCTATATATTCATTTTTTAATTCATCAATACTTCTATCATTTGCATTAGACCCTATAACATAATCATCCTGTTCAAAACCGGACAAAGGTGTCGTATCACCTCTTCCAAATCGTAATGCCCTGTATAAGAATATACGCTCTGTATCAATAATGTGCAATAATACTTCTGCGACTGTCCACTTATCAGCACCATAACTAAAAAGCAATTTATCAGTCGGCATTGAATCCATTAATAGTATTAAATCATGCTTGCCTTTCTTCAATTCATTCATTAATTCTGAGTTCTTGCTCAGCTTAGCTAGATAGGTACCATAAAAAGCTGCAAATTCGATAGCCTTTAATTCAGATAATTTCATGTTAGAAAATAAAAAAATCCTATACATAGAATGCATAGGATTTATGATTATAAATTATACTCTCTACAATTCATTAAAAATAGAGTGCATTAAACGTTTCTTATCATTGATGCTCTCTTCAAGAGAAATCATTGTTTCTGTTCTGCTAATACCATCAATATCATCAATCTTAAAAATTATATTTTTTGCATGTGTGGTGTCCTTAGCTCTAATTTTACAAAAAATATTGAATTTTCCAGTAGTAATGTGTGCCACTGTTACATATGGGATTTGATTCAACCTTTCCAAAACAAATTTTGTTTGATGCGTTTTTTCCAAGTAAATACCCACATAAGCAATAAAGGCATATCCAAGTTTAACATAATCCAATGTTAAGGAAGATCCTTTTATAATGTCGGCTTCTTCCATCTTCTTTACTCTAACATGTACAGTACCAGCGGATATTAATAATTTTTTTGCAATATCTGTAAATGGTGTCCTGGTATTGTCTATCAACATGTCCAGAATCTGGTGGTCTATTTCGTCTAATTTTACTTTGCTCATTTTAAGAAAATTTTATCCAAAAATAATACTTTAAGAAATTAAATTCAACAAATCTTCTATTTTTTTAGAAAAAGTGCAATAGAACGGTGAATAGGTTGAATAAAACGAATTATTTTATTGCTGAGTTCAGTTCTACATCATTCTGCAAACTAGCTAAATCCCTTTTTATGGAACAATCGAATGTCTTATGCCCATAATAATTAGCTAGTTCCCCTATTTCCGCTGCATATGGTTCAAAATGAACTATACCATTATTTAAAACCTCTTTATACAGAATGCCAATGTTGTCGTCAGAACTATATTTAGCATTTAATATGTGGGGGTTTTTAATTAGAACATCAAAAAACAGTTTACCATTTTCAGGTATGTCAAAGTAGTCTTTCTCAGAATGTTCATTGAAAGTATTTAATGCGATTGAATTTGTTCCCGAAACCAGTGCATAAAATATATACTCTCTAGTAATTTCCCTTTCATAGTCATTAGGATAATGACCTGCTTCAAATAAAATAGTTGGCGTATTCAACATCTGGAACGTATCGCCCACACAGTTAGCATTAAAAGAATCGTCATACCTGCCAACTTGTTCGGGAATGTATCCTTGCAATTGCTCATTCATAGTGGAAATTATCTGCATACTTCTAACTCGACTAGATGTAACACTTCTTTCCTCATCTTGTGAAGGGGTTAGAAAAGAAACAGTGGCCGGTTTGTTGGTCTCACCTACACTAAAAATAGTCCGTTGCCCATGAAGATTATAACAAAAATGTGGTGCGAATTTTTCATAAGCTTGGCGTAAAACAATACTTTCTGGTTGACTAAGGTTTTGGGCATCCCTATTTAAATCTACTTGGTTGGCATTAACACGGGTATATGCTTCTGCTCCATCTGGATTTAAAATGGGGACAATCTGTAGCGTACAATTGACTTTGATGGCTTGTGCCATTTCATTATCAGTACCTAAAAAATTAATAAAATCCAAAAGAGCACGCGTAGTTGTGGATTCATTGCCATGCATTTGAGACCACATTAAAATCTTTGTAGGACCATTGCCAATAGAAACCATTTTAATAGGCCTCTTTAATACTGATGTTCCAATTGTCTTTAGAACATATTTTTCTGATATTTTTTCTAGATATGGAAAAATATGCTCGTTGGTAACATAACGTCCTTTAATAGATTCCTCTTTTATTTTTAAATAGTCAATTTCTAATTTCTGCATACAACAAACTAATTCCCAAAAAGCAAAAGTACTTACGATTTAGATTACAAGTGTAATATTATTATTTACATTTGTATACAAAAAATATACTTATTTAGTATTTAATATAGATTTGTAATCGCATAAATCATTATTTCTAATAAATCATATTTATATTATTATATATCAATCATTTATATAGTTAAATAAGAAGTAACGATTTAATTAAATACTACAAGTTTTAGTGGAATATATAGATATTTTTGCTTAAAATAGTTACAATGATAAACCCTGAAGATTTTATTACTAGATTAGAAGCAATCATGAAATTCTATGGGATTTCTGCCTCTGGGATGGCAGATAAAATTAAAGTGCAACGGTCCAGTATCTCCCATTTACTTACCGGAAGAAACAAGCCTAGTTTGGATTTTGTCCTAAAAATTGTTACTGTTTTTCCAGAGGTTGACCTCTATTGGCTTCTATTGGGAAAAGGTGTTTTTCCTAAGGACAAAGAGATTACCACTAAAGACCTTGCTCCTATTTTAAATACGGACTCCAATAAAGATGAATCGGTCTCTAAACAGATTGATAAGATTGTTATTTTTTACAAAAACAATAGTTTTGAATCTTTTACACCCAAATAAGCTCAGGATTCCATTATCACATTATATTATTTACTTTAATTTGCAGGTATGATTTATAGAGCATTTTTCATCTGTATAGTTTTGTTATCTGCAACTTCTTGTTATCAACCCCAAAGGGAGTGCAAAGACTTTAAAATGGGAACTTTTACCTTTACCTCTGTAATAAATGGGGAGGAACAAACCACCACTTTTACGAGGAGCAATGATATTGAAATTGATTATTATAATGGAAAGGCAGACACTTCCTCTGTAAGGTGGATCAACGATTGTGAGTATATTGTGAAAAAATTGAATCCTAAATCAATGGCAGAAGAAAAGTCCATCCACATGAAAATATTGTCCACAACCAAAAATTCTTATATTTTTGAGTACAACATTGTGGGAGACACTAAAAAATCTAAAGGAACAGTCATTAAAACTAACTAGCCATGTTTGAAATCTTTACAAGTCCAGATGCCTGGATAGCTTTATTAACATTGACTTTTTTAGAAATAGTATTGGGAATAGATAATATTATTTTTATATCTATAGCTGCCGGTAAATTAGAGAAAGGCAATAGAAGAAAAGCGACTAACATAGGCCTTGTTCTCGCAATGGTTTTTAGAATTCTTCTTTTATTTGGAATAACATGGCTTACATCATTAAAGAAACCATTTTTGGTTTTTAGTGAATCTTGGATTAACGGCGGAATAAGTTGGCAGGCACTAATTTTATTCGCTGGAGGACTCTTTTTAATTTATAAAAGCACCCATGAAATTCATGAGAAAATTGAGGATAAAGGACACGATGAAAGAGAAGTTACAAAACACCGGTCCAATACGCTAGCAAAAGCCATATTGCAGATAACTATTATAAATATTGTATTCTCCTTTGATTCTATTCTTACAGCAATAGGTATGACAAATGGCATATCTCCCAATCCAAATGATGCCTTGGTGTTAATGATAATTGCAGTTGTTATATCTGTGATAATTATGATGTTGTTTGCAAACCCAGTAGGAGAATTTGTAAACAAGCACCCTTCTATACAGGTATTAGGGCTTTCTTTTTTAATCTTAATTGGTTTTATGCTAATTGCCGAAGCTGCACATATATCCCATTTAGTGGTATTTGGCAATGAAGTGGGCACCATTCCAAAAGGCTATTTATACTTTGCCATAGCCTTCTCCTTATTGGTGGAATTCTTTAATATGAGAATTCGTAAAAAGGATGTGGTTGAGGGGTAAGAATAACACCAATATTCGTTAAGAATGAGAATTGATATCCGAACATGTTCATAGCCAAGAACATATAAAACAATTATTTGAAGCGACCTTAATTAGGTCTACTAAAAGCAACTTTAGGGTTTTTGGATTTCTGTTCTTTAAACATTCGTTGCTGTTGTTTTACTGTCATGGTACTGCCATCATGGCTCCAGCCTGGAGGTCCAAAAATATACATGAGTTTATGGGACAGTTTTTTGGATTTTTTGGTATCATTCCAAATATCCTTAAACTCATGGGTCAATATAACAATTGGGTTATAAGATTCTGGCGCATGGATTACACCATATTTAACATCAATATCATCATCTAATTCTTTCCAAGTACCAAAAATCTTATCAAAAATATTTAGAAAGCCCCCATGGTTTTTATCCAAATATTCCACATTTTGTGCATGGTGTACTTGGTGCATGGTATGGGTATTCATAAACTTTTCTATAATTCCCATTTTTGGAACATAAACAGAATGTAATTGAAATTGCCATAGGGCTTCTATTCCCAAACAAACCATAACCATTTCCACTGGGAAACCAACGGCAGGCATCCACATATAAAAGAGTGGTTTATAAACTATTGTAAACCACCCATTACGCACTGCTGTACCTAAATTAAAATTATCCGAAGAATGGTGAACAATATGGGCAGCCCAAAGAATTCTTATCTCATGATTGGCTCTATGAAACCAATAATATGTAAAATCATCAGCCAATTGACACAACAACCAAATATACCACGCATATCCAAAGGATTTAAACCCAAGAATATTTGTTGCCACACCATCAACTTCTGGGTTAAAAAGACCGTAAACAAATTTAAAAAGGACAATGGTATAAGCCACCTTTAGCAAGGGTGCTAGGATAGCTGATCCAACCCCCATAAAACCACTTGCAGCAAGGTCTTTCCAATTATATAAATGGTCATCACCATGTGTTTTACTATAAGTAAGTTCTAATAAAATAAAGGCAATAAAACACGGTACGCCATATACCAGGGGGTTTGTAAAATCCATCTATGGTTAAATTTTTGCAAATATACTATTAAAAAGGTAAGGGTATCTGGTCATTATTTTATGCTAAAATAAGGTTGGTTGTTCAGAATTCCCGTTTTGTGTAGTATCACTTTCATTATTTTTTGTTTCAGTGACATCTTCTTCATCTACAACCTCTATATCTTCTGGTTCATTTTTTTGAGGTTCTTTATAAGGTAAGGGGTCTAAAGCATTGATATTCCTAACTTTATCAGAAGTTAATTGATTACCCATTGCTTTTATTCCTTTTATAGAAATAAAATCTTCTAAATCAACTGTGACGTTTGGTTTTGCTTCTTTTCCTCTTGGCTTTACAAATTCAATCTCTGCAACAGGCCTCCAATCTGTAGAAATAAGTTCTAAAAACGACTTAGAATGCTCAGAAATAAACAAATCTTCTTTGTTTTCATTTTCTATTATGAACCGTTTTACGTAATATCTATCTTTTTCCCCGTCATAATAAATTGCTGAAAGTGGCTTCTTTGGATTCCATTTTTCCAAAACAATCATATCTTCTTCAAAATGATTGTTCAAATCTGGTAGAATTGTTTTTGCCACTCCTTTTTGTGTAACAATCAGTAATAAATCATCCCCTTTAAATTCTCCCAATAGTTCTCCCCTACCATCAACATTTAAACGTCTTACAATGTCATCAAACCAAATTTTTCGCGGTTTTAAGGTGGATACGCCTTGTTCCTTAAACTCAATTCGTTTTATGGAGTATTTTGTAACAATATTTCCTTTTGAAGCTCTTCCTTTTATAAGAACATCAGAAAAATCCAAATCCCATTTTAATTTTTTAATACTCCCTGCTTGTCTTAAAAGAACTGTTATTACTTGTGCTTCTCCATTAAGGTTGGCAGTAAAGTAGAGCACATCTGAATTAGCTTTCCCTGTGGTTAAATCATACAGTTTATCCCTTGTAATAGAGGTCACTGTAAATCTTTTTATATAACTGGGGCCACCTCTACCATCTTTATAGACCATATTGTATACAGTACGGTTGTCTTTCTTTTTAAAGACAGCAACATGAATTATGTTTTTACCAATGAATGTTTTGGCATCTACTTTAGTGACCATCATTTTACCATCTTTTGTAAAAACAATAATATCGTCAATGTCACTACAATCAGTTACATATTCATCTCTTCTTAAAGATGTTCCAACAAAGCCCTCTTCCCTATTTACATAAAGTTTTGTATTTCTAATGACCACTTTTGTAGCTTCAATATCATCAAAAATTCGAATTTCGGATTTACGTTCTCTTCCTTTACCATATTTCTTTTTAAGATTTTTAAAATAATCTATGGCAAAATCTACGATGTTAGCCAAATGGTGTTTTGTTTCTGCTATTCGCTCTTCAAGAGCATCTAATTGTTGTTGCGCTTTATCTAAATCAAATTTTGAAATTCTTTTAATTCGGATTTCCGTTAAACGTACAATATCATCTTCTGTAACTGCGCGTTTTAAATGCTTGGTGTACGGCTTTAAACCTTTATCAATGGCACTAATTACCCCTTCCCATGTTTCTTCTTCTTCAATGTCCCGGTAAATTCTGTTTTCAATAAAAATACGTTCTAAAGAAGTAAAATGCCATTGCTCTTCTAGTTCACTTAACTGAATTTCCAATTCGGCCCTTAATAACTCCACTGTATTGGCAACAGAGTGTTTCAACATTTCTGTTACGCCAATAAATAATGGCTTATTGTCTTCAATGATACAGCCTAAGGGAGAAATGGAAGATTCACAAGCAGTAAATGCATAAAGAGCATCAATGGTTTTGTCGGGAGAAATTCCAGAAGGAATGTGCACCAATATTTCAACTTCTGCAGCTGTATTGTCCTCAATTTTCTTAACTTTTATTTTTCCCTTCTCATTTGCTTTAAGAATAGAGTCAATTAAAGAAGATGTATTAGTACCGTATGGAATTTCATTAATGACTAAAGTGTTCTTATCATACTGCGATATTTTAGCTCTAACTCTTATTTTACCTCCTCTAAGTCCATCATTATAATTACTGACATCAATAATTCCAGAAGTAGGAAAATCTGGGAACAAAGTAAAACGTTGTCCTTTTAAATGTTTTACGGCAGCGTCTATTACCTCATTAAAATTATGTGGAAGAATTTTGGTAGAAAGGCCAACAGCAATGCCTTCTGCTCCTTGCGTTAAAAGTAATGGGAATTTTACAGGAAGGTTTACTGGTTCTTTTTTTCTTCCATCATAGGATAATTGCCATTCTGTGATCTTAGGACTAAAAATCACCTCTAAGGCAAATTTAGAAAGTCGTGCTTCTATATATCTAGATGCTGCAGCTCTATCTCCTGTTAATATATTTCCCCAGTTTCCTTGGGTATCAATTAACAAATCTTTTTGCCCTATTTGCACCATGGCATCTGCAATACTAGCATCACCATGAGGATGGTATTGCATGGTATGACCAACGACATTGGCCACTTTATTGTACCTGCCATCATCTAACTCTTTAAGTGAGTGCATTATTCTTCTTTGCACAGGCTTAAAACCATCTTCAATGGCTGGGACAGCTCTTTCTAAGATTACATAGGAAGCATAATCCAAAAACCAGTCCTTATACATTCCCGTAACCCTAGTAAGGCTATCATGAGAATCCTCTTGGTTTATATGTGCTTCGTTCAACTCTTCATTTTCTTCCATAAAGAAAGACTCAAATTATTTTGGTTTATAATTGGTTTTCGTCAACTAAATCCAGTTCCACCTTCAAATTATTAATAATAAATTTTTGACGATCTGGAGTATTCTTGCCCATATAAAATGCCAATAAATCCTCAATGGACATGGACTTATCTAACATTACCGGTTCTAATCTAATATCATCACCAATAAAATGTTGAAATTCATCTGGTGAAATCTCTCCTAGACCTTTAAATCTGGTAATTTCAGGTTTTCCTGTTAATTTTTCTATTGCTGCCTTACGTTCTTCATCACTGTAACAATATATGGTTTCTTTTTTATTACGAACCCTAAATAATGGGGTTTGCAAAATGTATAGGTGGTTTTCTTTTATCAATTCTGGAAAGAACTGCAAAAAGAAGGTAATCAATAGCAAGCGTATGTGCATACCATCTACATCCGCATCCGTGGCAATCACAATATTATTATACCGTAAATCCTCCATGGATTCTTCTATGTTCAATGCTGCCTGTAAAAGATTAAATTCCTCATTCTCATAAACAATCTTTTTGGACATGCCGTATGAATTAAGTGGCTTGCCCCTAAGGCTAAATACTGCCTGAGTATTTACATCCCTGGATTTGGTTATGGAACCTGATGCAGAATCACCCTCTGTAATAAACAAAGTACTCTCCAAACGTCTATCTTTCTTTAAGTCACCAAGATGTACTCTACAATCGCGTAATTTTTTGTTGTGAAGACTTGCTTTTTTTGCCCTATCCCTAGCAAGTTTTCTAATACCAGATAATTCTTTGCGCTCTTTTTCTGCCTGTACAATTTTACGCTGAATTTTATCTGCAGTTTCGGGGTTCTTATGCAAGAAATTATCTAGGTATTTTCCAACAAAATCATTAATATATGTTCGCACCGTTGGCAAATCGCCGCCCATATCTGTAGAACCCAACTTTGTTTTAGTTTGACTCTCAAAAACAGGTTCCATTACCTTGATAGAAATAGCGGAAATTATTGATTTTCTAATATCAGATGGGTCGTAATTCTTTCCATAAAAGTCACGAATAGTTCTCACCAGGGCTTCCCTAAAAGCTGTTAAATGTGTTCCTCCTTGTGTTGTATGTTGTCCATTAACAAAAGAATGATACTCCTCGCTATATTGAGTTTTACTATGTGTTAAAGCTACTTCTATATCATCTCCTCGCAAATGGATGATGGGATAGAGCATATCTTCCATATTATTGTTATCCTCCAACAAATCCCTAAGTCCATTCTCAGAATGAAATTTTTCACCATTAAAAAGGATAGTAAGTCCTGGGTTTAAGTAGACATAGTTCTTAAGCATTCGCTCTATGTACTCATTCCTATACTTGTATTTTTTAAAAATGACTTCGTCTGGAGTAAAGGAAACTTTAGTTCCTTTTCTTTTGGAAGTTTCCATTGGACCTTCCTCTACAACTAAATTTCCTTGGTGGAATTCTGCAGTTTTTAATTGATTTTCCCTACTGGATTCTACTTTAAAAAAAGTTGAAAGTGCATTAACTGCCTTTGTCCCAACTCCATTTAGTCCAACAGATTTTTTAAAAGCACGGGAATCGTACTTTCCGCCAGTGTTCATCTTTGAGACAACATCCACAACTTTCCCCAAGGGAATGCCACGACCATAATCTCGTACATTTACAACATTATCCTTGATACTGATTTCAATGGTCTTCCCTGCTCCCATCACAAATTCATCGATACAGTTATCAATGACTTCTTTTAGTAGAATGTAAATTCCATCATCCGCGGAAGATCCATCACCTAACTTTCCAATATACATACCTGGACGCATACGAATATGCTCTTTCCAGTCCAAGGAGCGTATATTGTCTTCGGTATATTGTGTATTTCCTGCCATTAAATAGTTTTGGTATGTAGGTCTGCTAATATAGGAAGTGTGGCAAAAAGATAAAACACCTAATCCTTAAAGTAATTAACAATCAAAGCCTATATTTTGTTGATAGGCTAACTTTTTCCTTCTTTTTTTTGAGAAACCAGTGTAACACCAAAAATTACAATGAGCATTCCTACTATTTGAATAATAGAGATTTTTTCATCCAAAAAGAAATATGCCAAGATAATTGTGGATATTGGTCCCAAGCTTCCAAAAATTGAAAACGTTGATGCACCTAACCTATTAATTGCTTCAGAAACCAAAAAAGAAGGTATCAATGTAGAAAATATTGCCATTGCAAGACCAAGCAGGTAAACTTCCATGGGGTAAGAAAACAACATTGAATAATCTGCAATAAGTAGGTAGTTTGCCACAACATATATTGTGGATGCTATCATGGCATAGGCTGTAAAACTAACTGATCCGAACTTTGGAATGAGCCATCCACTACCTACTAAATAGAGTGCATATGTAAGTGCACTAAGGAAAATAAGAAACCCACCCCAAAGAACCGCATCACCAGTAAGTCCTATTTCATTCCAAAAAACCACCACTATACCAAAATAAGTAACCAAAATGGCTAAAATTTGATTTTTAGTAATCTTCTTCTTAAAAAACAACCATGATAAAAGCACCACCAAAGTTGGATAAATAAACAAAATGATTCTTTCCAACCCCGCCTTTATAAATTGCAGACCTTCAAAATCGAACAAGCTGGCCAAATAATAACCAACAAAACCAAAAAAGGCAATCCATAGATAATCCTTGGTCTTTATTTCCTTTGGGTGTAATGGTTTTTTCCAAAAAGCAATAACCAAATAAAATGGAAGGGCAAATATCATTCTAAAAAAAAGTAGCGTGACAGTATCAATACCGTACTTATATGCTAGTTTTACCATAATGGCTTTGGCAGAAAACAGGACCACACCAAGAATGGCGAATAGTACTCCTAGAGAAGTAGAAGGTTTTTTTAGCATACAACAAAACTAAAGATGTATACTTTGAGAATAATGAAAAATATTAGAAAAATACGATGTTCAGAAATAGGTTATACATTAAACCTAAAATGCATAACATCACCATCTTTAACTATATATTCTTTGCCCTCAACACGCATCTTGCCCGCTTCCTTAACTTTGGCTTCCGTACCATAAGTAACATAATCGTTGTACGCAATGACTTCGGCCCTAATAAACCCTTTTTCAAAATCGGTGTGAATAACACCCGCAGCTTGTGGGGCAGTTGCGCCAACGGGAATTGTCCAAGCACGGACTTCTTTTACTCCCGCTGTAAAATAGGTTTCTAAATTCAAAAGTTTATATGCACCACGAATTAGTTTTGCAGAGCCAGGTTCTGATAATCCCAAATCCTCCAAGAACATTTGTCGCTCCTCATAAGTTTCCAACTCCGTTATATCCGCTTCGGTCCCTACTGCTAAGACAACAACCTCTGCATTTTCATTTGCAACGGTTGCTTTTACTTTATTCACATAGTCGTTTCCATCCACTGCAGCTCCTTCATCCACATTACAGACATACATTACAGGTTTATCGGTTATAAACTGTAATGGCTTTACAAACTCTATTCTATCTTCTTTTTCAATTTCTATAGCTCGTACGGAAGTCCCAGCTTCCAATCCATTTTTCAATTTTAAAAGAACAACTTCTTCTTTCTGCGCTTCTTTATTTCCTGTTTTAGCGGCACGTTTTACTTTATCCAGTTTTTTTTCAACAGTTTCCAAATCCTTCAATTGGAGTTCCATATCTATTGTTTCCTTGTCCCTAATTGGGTCAACTGAGCCATCTACATGAACAATATTATCATTATCAAAACATCGTAGAACATGTAAGATAGCATCGGTCTCTCTAATGTTTCCTAAAAACTGATTTCCCAATCCTTCGCCTTTACTTGCTCCCTTTACCAATCCAGCAATGTCAACAATCTCCACAGTTGCCGGTATTACCCGTTCTGGATTTACTAACTCTTCTAATTTTTCTAATCGGTCATCTGGCACGTTTACGACCCCTATGTTGGGTTCAATTGTACAAAAAGGGAAATTGGCACTTTGAGCCTTTGCATTTGAAAGGCAATTAAAAAGGGTTGATTTTCCAACGTTTGGCAATCCTACAATACCAGCTTTCATGTATAATTATTTTGAACGTGCAAATATAGGAGATGTATATATGGACGGCAATAAATATTTCAAAATAACCATCTATCCACTATAAATACATTTTATTTAAAGATTTTTCATTTATGGCAAAATATTCTTGACTAGAAACCAAAATCATTACGAATGTTTCATGAATTTTAAAGATAAAGTCATTTTTTACATAAAATGGAAGTATTCTCCTGTTAATTCCATATCATTACCGATTCACATTAAAACTAAATTTTTATGAAATTAACTTACACACTCACACTTTTTTTATTAATCAGTGCTTCAACATTATTTGCGCAGAACTCCGTAAATGGATCTGTTAAAGACGATAGCGGAGTCCCACTCGTTGGCGTCAATATTGTTGAAAAAGGTACGTCAAATGGTACTACAACAGATTTTGATGGTAATTATACAATTGAAGTCGGTGATAATGCCACTTTGGTTTTTAGCTATATTGGCTATGGCTCTAGTGAGCTACAAGTATCTGGTCGTTCTACGGTAAACGCGGTTTTATCAGAAGGAGTTCAGTTAGAGGAATTTATTGTAGTAGGTTCTCGTACAGCACCTCGTAGTAATACTGATACACCACTACCAGTTGATGTAGTTGGCGTAAAGGAGTTAAACTCTACGGGGCAGGCGACATTTGATAAAGCCTTGCAGTATAGAATACCATCATTTAATACCGTACAAACACCCGTAAATGATGCAACTTCATTATTGGATCCATACGAAATACGTAATATGGGACCAAGTAGAACTTTGATTTTGATTAACGGAAAGAGAAAGAACTTAAGTGCTCTTCTCTATACACAAACCTCTCCCGGACGAGGTGAAACTGGTGCAGATATTTCTGCCATACCAACAGATGCGATTAAAAGAGTAGAAATCCTAAGAGATGGAGCTTCTGCCCAATATGGTTCTGATGCCATTGCTGGTGTAATGAATATTATTTTAAAAGATTCTCCAAATGAAGGTTCTGCCACAATTAGAGCAGGAATTACTTCTGAAGGTGATGGTGAAATGTTTGGTGTTGCTTTAAACAATGGTTCATCTATTGGAGAAGACAAGGGATTTGTAAATTATACTGTTGATTTATCCAAAGTAAATTTAGCAAACAGACCTGGAACAGTAGATGCAGCAGGTGAAGCGGGGGATTTTGGTGCTGATATTGCAGATGTACAAGAATTCTTGTCTAGAAAGCCAGATGCTGGTAACATTAATGGTTCCCCAGAAACAGCTGCAGCAAAATTTTCTGTGAACTTTGGGCATAACTTAAGTGAGAATACAACCTTATATGCCAATGCTGCTTATGTTTATAAAGCGGTAAACAGTTTTGCCAATTATAGAACTCCTTATTGGAGAACAGAAGCTGATTTTCCATACTTAGCGGATTTTTTCCCTAATGGACCAAATGGATCTTATGATGGATATGTGCCTACTTTTGAAGGTTTATTAAGTGATTATAATGGTACAGTTGGATTTAAGTCAACAATAAACGATTGGAATATTGATGCTAGTTTTACAACTGGTGGAAACCTTCAAACATATAAAGTAAATCAAAGTCATAACCGAAATGTTGTATATTCTCCATCAACATGGGTGGATGCCAATTCTAATGGGGTTATTGATGACGGTGAGGTTACTGAAGGCGCACAATTATACAGGGAAAATAGCCAGCAATCATTTGATCCAGGAGGAACAAAATTTTCTCATAATGTTGGTAACATAGATATCTCAAGAATACTATCTGACAAAGTAAGTATTGGTGTTGGTGCCGAGTTTAGAACAGAAACTTTTGAAGTTATCGAAGGTGAATTGGCTTCTTACGATGGTGGTGGTGCAGATTCATTTGCTGGTGCTTCTCCTCAAAATTCTGGGAAATTCAATAGATACAATATAGGTGGCTACTTTAGTTTGGATTATGATGTAACTGATGATTTCTTATTAAGTGGAACTATAAGAACTGAGAACTATTCTGATTTCGGAAATGCTTTTGTATACAAATTTAGTTCTCGATATAAAGTAAGTGATGCATTTACATTAAGAGGGTCTGTGTCTTCTGGCTTTAGAGCCCCTACCTTACATCAAATATATACTCAAAAGGCACAGTATAGTTTTGTTCCTGGTCAAGGTATTCAAGTGGGTGGGTTAATTAACAATGTTTCTACCCAAGCAAAATTATTGGGTATTGCCCAGCTTGATGCTGAAACTTCAAACAACTTCACTGTAGGTTTTGGAGGTAAAGTTGCTAATAACTTCAGCTATACATTTGATTACTATAATATTGCTGTAAAAGATAGAATTGTTTTAGGTACAGAGATTGGCCCAAGTGGAGACCCAACCAATCAACTGGATATTCTTTTGGCAGGTAACAATCTAAGTGATGTTAGTTTCTTTTCAAATGCAATAGACACAAAGACTTCTGGTATTGATGTAGTGCTTGGATATAAGAATATTGAACTTGGTAATGGTAACTTAGGTCTTAACTTATCTGGAAACTACACCATCCAAAATGAACGTGATGGAGCGGTCAAAAATCCAGAATTGGTAGAGCAAGCAGGACAATCAGTTGTGAATGATACGCAAGAAGCATTGTTCTTTACATCACGACCAAAAACAAAATGGATTTTAGGTGCTAATTATGATGTTGATAAATTTGGTTTTTCATTGAACAATACCTATTTCGGAAAAACTACATTCCAACAACAAGGTATGAGCAATGATATATTTACTGAATTTACACCAAAAATAGTTACTGATTTAGGTGTGAATTTCAACGCAACGGAAAAATTCACAATAGCATTGAACATAAATAACTTGTTAAATGTATTACCAGAGTGGAGTTTTATATCTAAAAATTCTGCTGGTGATGCTCTTTTAGCCGATGCTGCTCAGGTTCAAAACCAATCAAACTTAATTACGTTCAACCAACGTTATTCTCAAATGACCTATGATGGGTACCATTTTAGTCAATTGGGCACAATGCTAAATTTATCTTTGAACTACAAGTTCTAACAAAATAGTGTTTAAATAAAAAGCCCACCTAATTATATTAAGTGGGTTTTTTTATATACTATATTCATAAATTTAATCCTCAGGATGCATAAACCGCTGTTTCCCTAATAACACTTCTTCTGTTTCAACATGATCTTCATCTGGTATGCAGCAATCTACAGGACATACGGCAGCACACTGTGGTTCCTCATGGAAACCCATACATTCTGTGCATTTATCAGGAGAAATATAATACAATTCATCACTTATAGGTTCTTGAGCATCCTCTGCGTTTACGGCTTTCCCGTTTGGCAATACTAAATCACCTTTCAATGATGTTCCATCACCGTATCGCCATTCATCCGCGCCTTCATATATAGCAGTGTTTGGGCATTCTGGCTCACAAGCTCCACAATTTATACATTCATCTGTTATTATTATTGCCATACTCTTCTTTTTCTAAATGCGTACTTTTGTGCAAAGGTAATCTCAATAAAAATCTTGTACAAATATAATGACCGACCTTGCTATTAGATTAAAAGCTTTTGTTAAACTTGGGGCGTTTCTTCGAGAATTTTGTGAATATTCTAAAAAACCTATAGATATAGTAGGAATTAATAAGGACTGGTTTTCTAAGTTAGAGCAAAAAATAGAGCTTTCTGGACATAAGAATGGTTGGTATACCAAAGAAAACATTCTCTTTAGTATAGTAAATTGGGGTAATTTACTAACAGAAAGTAATTTAAATACATGGTTAAAAAAATATGACCTTAGAAACATAGATCCAAAAAATGTCGCCATTATTATGGCGGGCAACATTCCTCTTGTTGGTTTTCATGATTTTCTTTCAGCGTTGATTACCGGTAACAAAGTTTTGGTAAAGACATCGTCCAATGATAATATACTCCTCCCCTTTTTGGCCGACTATTTAATTACAGTGGAACCTACCCTAAAAAGTGAAATTATTTTTACTGATGGTAAACTACAGAATTATGACTGTGTCATTGCTACAGGAAGCAACAATACAGCTCGCTATTTTGAACATTATTTTGGGAACAAACCAAACATTATTAGAAAAAGCAGGAACTCAACTGCTGTTTTAACTGGTGATGAAACAAAAGAACAACTACATGCTTTAGGTGAAGATATTTTTAGATACTATGGATTGGGTTGTCGCAGTGTTTCTAAATTATTTGTGCCTGTGGATTATAATTTTGATGCATTTTTCAAGGCTATTTATCCCTATAATAAAATAATAGATGGAGCAAAATATGCAAATAACTATGATTATAACAAAGCCGTTTATTTAATGAGTGAGTTCAAGATATTGGACAATGGGTTTTTGATCTTAAAGGAAGACAGAAGTTACTCCTCTCCCATTGCATCACTTTTTTATGAAAGGTATTCTTCTAAAAAAGAAATACTAGAAAAAATAGGAAGAGATGAGGAAAAACTCCAATGTATTGTCGCTAATGGGGTTCTAGAAAGTGAAGTTTCTTTTGGGCAAACACAAATACCATCTTTAATGGATTATGCCGATGGTGTGGACACTGTTGAATTCTTGTTAAGAACATAACAGAATTTATTGCATTTTGTCTATATACTTTCAACATATTTTATGACCTTTAACTGCTTAATTTTATTCCAATAAAACAGTAAAAAAATGAAAAAACATAATTTTAGTGCTGGTCCGTGTGTATTACCACAAGAAGTAATGAAAAAAGCTGCAGAAGCAGTAATTGAACTTGATGGTATTGGGCTTTCATTGATAGAAATTTCCCATCGTAGTACAGAATTTGTAGCCATTATGGATAAAGCAAGGTCCTTGGTTTTGGAGTTAATGGGACTAAAGAACAAGGGATACCAAGCTCTATTTTTACAAGGCGGCGCAAGTATGGAGTTTCTTATGGTTGCGTATAATTTATTGGAAACCAAAGCTGGGTATGTAAATACTGGAGCATGGAGTGCTAAAGCTATTAAAGAAGCAAAATTGTTTGGAGACGCTGTGGAGTTGGCATCATCAGAAGATAAAAACTTCAATTATATTCCAAAAGGGTATGATATACCATCAGATCTGGATTATTTACACCTTACATCTAACAACACTATTTTTGGAACACAGGTCAAAGAATTTCCAAAGACAAACGTTCCATTAATATGCGATATGAGCTCCGACATTTTTTCTAGAGAACTGGATTTCTCTCAATTTGACTTAATTTATGCTGGAGCGCAAAAAAACATGGGGCCAGCGGGTACTACCATGGTAGTTGTTAAAGAAGATATTCTTGGGAAAGTTTCTCGCAAAATACCATCTATGTTAGATTATAATGTGCATATTAGTAAAGATAGTATGTTCAACACACCGTCAGTCTTTCCTGTTTATGTATCTATGTTAACCTTGCAATGGTTAAAAGATATGGGAGGTATTGCTGCGATTGAAGAAATTAATGAGAAAAAAGCAAGGCTAATTTATTCTGAAATAGAACTAAATCCCCTTTTCAAAGGTTTTGCTGCCAAAGAAGACCGTTCTAATATGAACGCAACTTTTAATCTTGTTGATGAGTCATTAAAAGACACTTTTGACTCAATGTGGAAAGAAGCTGGAATAAGTGGTGTAAACGGTCATAGATCTGTTGGGGGCTATAGAGCATCTATGTACAATGCCTTGTCCTTGGAAAGTGTTGGTACGCTGGTAGATGTTATGAGCGAATTGGAAAGAAAAGCATAAACATTTATAGATGAAAGTACTTGCAAACGACGGAATATCACAAACTGGAATAACAGCATTAGAAAATGGCGGTTTTGAAGTCATTACAACTAAAGTGGCTCAAGAGCAATTGGTAAATTATATAAATGAAAATAAAATTGATGCCATTCTTGTGCGTAGTGCTACCCAAGTAAGGAAAGATATTATAGATAGCTGCTCTACTTTAAAGCTTATTGGACGTGGAGGAGTTGGCATGGACAATATTGATGTAGATTATGCAAAACAAAAAGGACTTCATGTAATTAATACGCCCGCAGCTTCCTCAGAATCTGTTGCAGAACTGGTATTTGCCCATTTATTTGGAGGTGTTCGTTTTTTATATGATTCCAATAGAAGCATGCCTTTGGAAGGTGATAGCAAATTTAAAGCTCTAAAAAAAGCATATGCTGGTGGTACAGAATTACGTGGAAAAACATTGGGGGTAATAGGTTTTGGACGTATAGGGCAGGCAACGGCGAAAATAGCATTAGGTGTAGGGATGAAAGTTATCTACTTTGACCCCTATATGGAAGAAGCTACTTTAACAGTACCATTTTTTGATGGACAACAAGTTTCATTTCCATTGGAAAGTTCTCCAAAAGAAGAGGTTATAAAATATTCAGATTTTATAACAGTGCATGTTCCAGCTCAAAAAGAGTATATTATTGGTAAGAAAGAGTTAGAATCTATGAAAGATGGTGTAGGTATTATTAATGCGGCACGTGGTGGTGTATTGGATGAAGTTGCTTTGGTTGATGCCCTTGATAACAACAAAGTATCGTTTGCCGCTTTGGATGTATTTGAATCTGAACCACAACCAGAAATTAAAATTCTTATGCACCCCCATATTTCTTTAACTCCACATATAGGTGCTGCCACCAAAGAAGCACAGGATAGGATTGGAATAGAATTGGCAACGCAAATAATAGCACTTTTAAAGTAATATTTTACTTTAAATGAACTCTTCAGTCATTTTTTTTTGATACATTACAAGCCATTAACTAATTATATATAAAATGTCAGGATTATTAGATTTACTAAACAGCCCAATGGGCAAACAATTAATTCAAGGTGTTGCAGGCCAAACTGGACAGCCTGAAAATAAAACAGCTGATGTGTTGAGCATGGCTATGCCCCTTTTAATGGGAGCTATGAAAAAAAATGTTTCTTCTCCACAAGGCGCAGAAGGTTTGTTGAATGCTCTTTCTTCTAAGCATGATGGGGGAATATTAGATAACCTTGGAGGTTTATTTGGTGGAGGTGTAGACAAATCTGTCATCGATGATGGTGCCGGAATATTAGGTCATATTTTGGGAGGTAAACAGCCACAAGTAGAAAATACATTGAGCCAAAAATCTGGAATGGATATAGGTACTATTGCCAATATACTTAAAATAGCAGCACCAATTTTAATGGGCTTTTTAGGAAAACAGAAAGCACAAAACAATGTAAGCGATGCCAATGGTTTAAACGGATTACTTGGGGGTCTTTTAGGAGGGCAGCCAAAACAAAATCAAAGTCTTATAGAAAGTCTTATAGATGCAGATGGTGATGGTAGTGTATTAGATGATGTTGCCGGCATGGTACTTGGAGGAGGAAAAAAGAGAGGTGGTTTAGGCGGCCTTCTTGGTGGATTATTTGGAAAATAATAATCTTAACATATTTTATGAAAGCCATTTGAGTATTCAAATGGCTTTTTTTGTACCTTTTTGTTATGAAAATAATCAAGTTAATATTCTTTTTGTTTTTATGGGTATCCATAAGTTGCAAAAGCTCAAAAGAAACTGTTCAAATTTCTGAAGAAGAAAAAGCAATTTTCAATAAGGAAGAAGGTGATGACCTAACTATTGGTGATGAAGAAATTGAATATGAAATTACCATCATAGACCCCGGTTTCTATACATGGCTACAAAGTATTGCTAGACCAGAAGGGTATTATTCCCAATCTTTTTTGGAGAATAGAAACATTCTTTATGTACAAGAATGGAACAGAAGAGTTCTACAGCCCAATAGGTACAGCCCTAACTTATATGAGCTGCAAATAGATTATGAAAGAAATATTGATTATGGCTATGAGGTAAACTATCAATTATACAATTACTTTATATATTTTCAACGCAAGTACAATCAAAGGCTTGGCCCTTTTATTCCAAGAATTTAAACGATATATTTGTGTTCACAATTTAATTGATGGAGAAGCTAAAGCAACGTTGGGGAATTAAATCAAATTTTCAAATAATAATTATTTTTATTGTTTTTGCCATCACTGGTACAACTGCGGCAAAATTGGCTTCACCATTGACGGAATTCATTGGTTTGGAAAAAGGAACAACAAACCCATGGATATATTGGATTGTTCGCATTTTATTGATTTTTCCAATCTATCAAATATTACTGGTCGCCTTTGGTTGGCTATTTGGGCAATTTCAGTTTTTTTGGAATTTTGAAAAGAAAATGCTTATGCGTTTGGGTTTAAAAAGATTTTTATAAATAAACACTTTACTTTTCTACGCAACAACCCTCATTAGCACATTGACAATAGTTCCGATTATAAAGGTGTATAAAAAATAAACCTAGCGTAGGGATATAAATAAGCGTTTCTGTTAGATGAATAATGGACAGCTTTTCATTTATGACCACAAAGGCTAATATCAACCAAAATATCCATAGCACAAATGACATCCATTTTCTAGTGGTGGTTTTAGCCGACCAATAGACGGCAAATAATGAAATGACCAAAAAAGCCAAATCAAGTAAACCCCACCACCAAGGATGAGTTTCTTTTGATAGGACCAACTGTGCCTGCACCAAAAATATAAATGGTGTTGCCAAACAATGTATAAGACATAAGGAACTGGCAATTGAACCAATAATATCAGATTTTGAAGTTAGTTTAAGCATGTTCATAATGGGTTAAAACTGTTTTAAAAAGGTGATCTTACTGATAAACTGTGTGTTTCTTTGTGTTGGGTCAAAAGAATTGGTTTCTATATCATTGAACACCAAATAGATGAATGACAATGGCGAATACTCCCAACTAAAACGAACATTCCATCTACCTTGTTCATTAAAACTGTTGTATTGGTAAAAGGTTGATAATTGAACCCTGGGATTAAGGGCCAATCGTAGATTTGCAGAATAAAGATCGGTTTCCAAGTTTTCTTCCAAAATGCCCACTCCATTAATATCATTGTGTTCATAATTTAATGACAGTGTCGCATGCGGAATTGGAGCAAAACGGGCAGTGGCATTAATGGCGTTGCGTGTACCATTGTAGAAATTACCAAAACCAAAACTTAAATCTCCTGACCATTTTTTGGATTGATCGGTATAGTAGCGTACTACATGACGGGTATAAAAATATCTGTCTTGCTCAATTTCCAACCCTAAAGGGGCAAAGTCAAAATTTATGTTCTGCCATGTGGGAGTGTTGGAAATTTCCAAAAAACTATTGTCCTTGAACCAAGTGTATATGGGGAAAATGTATAAACTGGCTTGTTGAAACCTATCGGGCCTATCGGCATCGTGGTTATAATTCACAAATACACCGGGATCCCAGCGTCTAATCCATTCCAGCTTTTTCGGACGCCAAATATAATATCCCCCCGGATTGTGCCTAATCGCATTGTTCTGCCTAACAAATCCCATTTTTGGATTGTAATTGTCATCCGTGTACTCGGTAACCCATCCATAGTAGTACTTATTTGTGTCGTTACCTACAAAGATTCTCCCAGAATACCCTGTTTTACCTGAAAGTTCATCAATTGATGTGGAAAGTAAATACTGAATGTCAATTTGACTTGTAGGTCTTATTTGACCATCTATTGTAATGGTGGTATTATTTGTTTTACCAACACCTAAAGAGTTGTTGCTTTCATCCAACCGATGAGTTAGCATAACACCAACATTATTTTCTCTTCCATAGTTTTTAAGGTACCTAAAGACTCCAAAGTTGGCTACAGTAGAATTTTCAGTTCCTCGTTGGCGCACAAGAAGCCCCGCAAGTGCGCTTTTTTCCGTTCGTTGTGTAAAACGAGCTCCAACATCAATAGGTGCGGGAATGGCATTAAATTCACCCTGTAGGCCTATTCTTCTACTAAAAAATGGTCGAATGGATTGTTGTAACCCGCCAGCCCAAATACCAGAATTTTCTAAAAAAAACTGTCTTCTTTCAGGGAAGAATATATTAAAACGTTCTAAGTTGTTTACGGCTCGGTCTACATCGACTTGGGCAAAATCAGTGTTCACTGTTAAATCAAGTACCGTCTTTGGATTTAGTGCCCATTTCGCATCAAAACCAGTTTTAGGGTCGCTTGAATTACTGATCAAACCATTACCTTGTTTGTTTTCATCATATTGATAAAGCGCATAAGGT
Source organism: Saonia sp. (assembly GCF_056326165.1). Lineage (NCBI taxonomy): Bacteria > Pseudomonadati > Bacteroidota > Flavobacteriia > Flavobacteriales > Flavobacteriaceae > Saonia > Saonia sp. The sequence continues at coordinate 96,705 of NZ_JBWFBN010000003.1, read as the reverse complement.
TCGATTCTAATGTTGGTCGAAGGAGGCGGTGCGTTGATGCCTGTAAGCTTTGCAGCATATGTCATACGGTAAGGGGTAAATGATTGTGGAATAGCCGGAAAGGTACTTACCTCTATGTCTCTTCTGGCATAACGAACAAGGGTAATTCCTAATTCTATAGCTGAACCTTCTTCTGGTAAATTGTAGCGTAAGGACTTAAACGGAATGGCCATTTCAACGATATACCCATTTTCTTTTCTTTGGGTTCTAACCCGCCATAGGGTATTCCAACCGGTATCAAAATTGTTACCATTAAAATTCTGAAAATCTCTCTGATTGCCATAAGGGGTAGTTTGAAATCCTTGGGCATACTGCTTTAAGTTTTGTGGGTCTAGGGCAATTCCGAAAATATCGTTCTCTCCCCAAGAAAAATCCCTACGTAGGTCTTGAATTCGAATTCCTTTTACGCCAGCAGAATCTTTACAAAAAGCTCCTATGTAAAGGTTTTTATCATCATAAAGAAAACGAACCTCTGTTTTGTATTTGATGTCACCACCTTGTCTCGGTTCTCTTCTGAAAAAATCATCTAGTACTTGTGCATTGACCCAATCTGTTTCGTTTAAGGAACCATCAACTTTAATTGATCCACTAGCTTGGTGAACCGTTACTTTTGCAGGTTCTTCGGGAGGTGGAAAATTTTCTTCTTGCGCATATACGAAAGAGTTCAACACTAGAAATAATACCAGTACCCCCATACCTTTTTTTGTAACTGCTAGCTTCCTATTAAATATGGTATTATAAGTAAAAATCACAACCTTCTTAATTTTAAGATGGACAATAAGAAAATAACGGTAATGATGATTAAAAGAGGGATTAACATTTTACCTAAACTCATATTGTTTTTTCCTGTAAAATATTTTGGTTTAAACTGTGACCAATCAACATCCTTCGCTGTTTTTTCATCAAATATTTTAGGGTAGAAATGCAAGCGTAACCTTTCATGAAAATTGGTGGTCTCATCCATAAAATCTATATGATTTCCCAGACTGGTCCCCGCAATTTTATTGAATGCGAGTTGGGTATACATATTGGGAATAAACTGGGCAATTTTTTGGCTCGTTAGCTCACGGCTCAGTATCTTATCCTTGAATTGCTTACTATCTTCCCTAGCATCATCATCACCCATTTGCTGCATGGCATAATACCATAGCCATGTAAACCCTTCGTTGGGATAACCGTAGTGTTCAAATTGTGGGTAGTGTCCATAAAAACTTTTAAGGGTTGTTGTCTTATCAGTATCCCATTTTGTATGATAACCATCCCGTTGTTTGATCATGGTGCTCAATGCCTCGGGTACAGGATACCTGTTGGCAATATAACTATTGATTGTAGAGGGCAACAACACAACAAGTACCAACCAAATTGATAACAATAACAGAATGTTGAATCCTGATTTCTTTTTAAAACCTATCACTAAAAAACAAAGTGCTATCCAAAAGGTTAGATACAAGGTACTCAACCCAATAATGGTCATAAAGTTTTCATCAAAGGGAATCTTTAATATCACTTTTGCCAGCAACAACAACAAAAATAAGGCTGCATACATAAATATGGTCCTGACAGAAAGTTTTCCCAATAAGAACTTTAATTTGGATTTGGTCTGTACGGCAACCAGTCGCCATGTGCCAGATTCTGTCTCTTCCGATAGCAGATTGAACAAAATTGCAATGGTCAAGAGCGGAAATAAATAAATAATGACAAAGCCCAAATCCAGATTCCCGGATTGGAGGTTGACCGGGTTGACTAAATCCGTATCATACTTTTGTCCTTCTAGGTTTAAAATTTTTGTGGACTGTACATTAGGGTTTACATCGCTTTGTCCAATGGACAATCCTGCCAAATTGGATGGCTTGTTTATAAAAGAGAATTTTAAATAGTATAGTAACAAACCTAGGTCTTCACCATGAAATTCAATATTCTTTTTAATATGGTTTTCTTGGTAAGTAGTAATTTCATTAATGGCTTTTTCTTGTCTGTCCAAAAATTGTTTGCCAACAAGAATACTTACAAGGCCTAATGTTATGATAAGCACAAAGCTTAAAACAACGGTGCGCGATCTTAAAAATTGGGTCATTAAAAGTTGAAACATAACTAAATTGCTTTTGCTTTTTTTGTTAAATAACTAATGGCCAATATGGATAGAAGCAGCCAGGCCAGTAAGGATGCTATGGCCAAAGCCTCTCTTGACAATGACTTGCTTATGGGAGAGAATTCATATGAAAAATCTGGAAATTCTTCCCAATGCTCATGACCTACAACATGAACGCTGCCTTCAGAACCACTTACCCTATTTGGGCTTATATATTCCATTTGCAGCTCGTTCATTTCTTGGGCTAAATCGTATCGGTATTTTTCGGCCTTTTTTTGAAAATCAACATAACCATCATAATCTGTACCCGACAAAGCCATTGAGAGGTTCTTTATAGCGATGAACGGGTTTATCAAAGAAGTAAACCTACCCAAATTATTTTGCTGTTGATAGGTACTTACTAAATCATCGTAGTGCTTATTGTAGGTTTTAGAACTGGTTTTTTCACCAACACCCATTATAAAACCACTATAATTAAAGGGTAAATTCTCTACTTTTTCCACATTGTGAAAAGTAAGTACAGAGTCGCGCAATTTTTCATAATAAGGATCATCAGGGTTATGGCTATCTGCCACTTTTGTTATGTCTTTTTCAATAGCAGCCTGAAACTCTAATTTTGAGGGTGTGCTAAAAAAATAGTTACCAAAAGCTTGAGAGGTTTTGGGCAATAATACTACCATAACCAACCAAATTCCCAATAACTTTAGCAGTGCATTTTTAGAGGTTTTACTACTTGCCGAAACCATAATGGTCAACATGGATAGAATGGCCATAAAGACAACATAAGAAAACATCATAACACCAAAACGTGGCCACGAATACGAACCTTCTGAAACGCTGTTATCTAGTAAAAGAAAGCCCCCTGTAATCAACAGTACCGGTAAAAAGAACAACAATCCCACTCCAAATAAACCCAGTGAGTTGCCTAATAATATGCTCTTCCAAGATGCTCCCTGTGTAACCAATATTTTTAATGAACCATTTTCGCGTTCAGAAACTATTGTGGAAAAGCCAAGAAAGAATATAATCAACGGCAACACAGTCTGTAATATCATGGCCATACTCAATTCCCCAAAACGCAATGTGCCCGTAGAAAAACTTGCATCCGAAAAATTAACACTGTTCTGTCTGTGGGCTTCCAAAAAAACCGCATTTCCAGTAAAGCTTTCAATGCCATAATCAAACATGCTCAAGGGATGTTTTAACCGAAAAGCAAAAGTTCCAAAATGTGCCATTCTGTGCGGATGCTTGTCAGGATTGGCCTCCCAGCTTTCACGGGCCTTTTGTTGATGTTCTGTTCGAATGCTATTTTGCTGCTTGTAATTTTGGATCCCACTAACAGCTGCAAAGACCGTTAGCAGAACAAAAATTGCAAACATGACATATACAATGACCAATTTAAACGTGTTGCGCCAAAAGTTTTTGGCAAACAAAACAATGTTGCTGAACTCCATTTTGCTTAAAATTTATAGGTTGCATTCAGCAGTACATTTCTTGGTGCTCCAGGACCTAATCTAGAAGGATTAAGGCCTCCCAACCAATAGGTTTCATCAAATAAATTATTGACTTTAAGTGTCAATTGAATACCTGTATTATTTGGCTTGTAATAAACAGCGGCATCAAACACAGTGTATGATGGCAACAATACCCTATTGATGCTGTAGGTAGGGTTATACCATGTATATCTTTCATCTACATATTGGACACCCAAACCAAAGCCTATTCCCTTTAATGCACTGTTGGGATTAAAATCGTAACGCCCCCACAGGTTTGCATTATGTTTTGGAGCACCTCCAATGCGTTCCCCAATAAAATTTTCAATGGCATCTTCTTCAATGGTAGCATCTGTATAACCATATGAAGCGGTTAATTGTAAGTTGGGTGATACATAACCAGAAATGTCTGTTTCAAAACCCCTACTTCTCTGTTCCCCTCTGGTTGTTAAGTTATCTAAATCATACGTATCACCAAGCAAGATATTTTTTTGGCTGATATCAAAAATTGCGAGATTGGCGAATATTTTCCCATTTAAAAATTCTCCTTTAGCTCCTACTTCTATCAGACTACTTTCCAATGGGTCAAACCTGCTTGGTGAAGCAGACCAAAAGAAGCCTTCGGCAGTTGGTGATAATGAAACCGTATTTGTATGGGGTTGAAATCCTTTTAAATAGGTGGCATATGCACTAATGTCATTGGTGACTTCATAGGTTAAACCCAATCTAGGTACAAAAGCATCGGTCTTAAATTCTTGCTCATTACCTTTATAATCAAAAATATCAGTAAACGATTCATACCGTAGATTTACTAAAGCTGAAAATTTTCCAACCTTAAATTGGTTTTGAATATAGATACCACTTGAAGTGTTTAAATTTGCAGGAATTGATAATTCAGAAAGGTTATAGGCATTTGTATTTCTAGCGCCATTAAAAGGATTTTCTAAATCAAAATGGGGAACGGCAGGTACTGGCATCGTTATACCATCTACAACCATCTGTTGAAAATTATCTGGATTACTTGAGTCAAAATTAGACTGACCGCCACTTACTGTTAAATACCTTCTGGCACGTAGGAATCCAGCTCCAATTTTCCTTTCCCAACGTGTTGCATCATATCCAACCAATATTTTATTCGAAATGTTATCATTTTTGATATCATAGGTAAAATAGGTGCTAAAATTATCCGTTTCCCAAAACTGTTGTCTTTTGTCATATCTCATTCTTACAAGTGTAGGAATCACGTTACCATCAATATCAACCGCTGTACCATCAACCCTATGTTCGGCTAAATCCTCGTCCCAGGTTTGTTTCATGAACTGCGCATTGAAACCAAAATTTTCAGCAAATTTTTTATTAAAGTTGGCCATGAAAATAAGCTCCTTGTTTTTGTAATGGTCGTTTGATGCACCGACATTCATTGAGATTGGGGTGCTATTTAAATCAAATTCACCATTAATTGCACCAAAAATTGGCTGACCCCTATCTAAATTACCTTTAGCATCGTTATAGATCATTTCTACATTGAGCGATGTGTTCTCGTTAGGAATATAACTTAAAGATGGTGTAACTAAAATGGCATTGTTATTTACCACATCCCTAAAAGAATCTGCTTCTTGAAATGCTATGTTAAAACGGTACAACAATGTTTTGGAATTGTTTAAAGGACCTGTAAAATCCGCTGTTGTTCTTAAGGTTCCAAAACTACCTGCAGCGATTGAGACTTCACTCCGCTTTTCAGTTAATGGTTTTTTAGTTACCATATTTACGGTTCCACCTGGATCCGCACTGGAAAATGTTACTGACGAAGGTCCTTTGATAACCTCTACACGCTCAAGATGAGACGTTATAGGTTGTAAAAAGTAGTACTGACGTGTACGCATACCATTAAGCATTTGCCCATCATCTGCTTGTGTAATACCGCGGATATTATAATGGTTGTACAAGCCTGTGATCGAAACATTACTTACTGTTTTTACCGCATCCGGTAGCTGGAATGCTTGTCGGTCAGCAATAAGTTCTTTGGTTACTGTAGCTACTGCTTGTGGCAATTCTTTATTATTTATGGCCACTTTGGTAGCTGAAAAGGAATAATCACTATTGTAATCTTGTCTGGCACGACCTATCACTTCAACAGCCTGTAACTCTTGGGCTGACTCGGTTAAAGTAATTGTTCCTAAATCTTGGGCAGAGCTAATATCAATCGAAGTTGTGTACGTTTCATACCCTAAAAAACGGACTTCCAAAGTATAGCTCCCGTTTTCGGCATTGAGATTAAACACACCATTTTTATTGGTCAACACCCCAATGGTTGTACTGTTATTTGATAAGGATGCTGTTGCCCCGAAAATTGGGCTGCCATTTTGATCAACAACTTTTCCCGTGATGCTTTGTTGTGCATAAGAAAATGCACAAAGTATAAAAAGAAATATTGTATATGTTAGTTTGTTGGGCTTCATTTTATATTGTTTTTAAGTATAAATCTTGTAATTCGTTCGCGTCTATTTTGTTTGTTTTAGAGGTATAGACCAATTTTCCTTCTTTCATTATTCCGATTGTGGTACCTACGTTCACTGCATTAAAAATATCATGGGTAGCCATGAAGATTGATTTTCCTTCTTTGGCCAATTCTTTGCAGATTGCCGTAAACTCCACGGTTGCCTTGGGATCAAGGCCAGAGATTGGCTCGTCCATAAAAATGATGTCTGCATCTTTGGCCAAGGCAATGGCTATACCCACTTTTTGACGCATACCCTTAGAATAGGAACCTAGTTTACTTAAATGTGCATCTTGTTGCAGCCCTGCCTTATCCAAAAAGGAAACCAGTTCATTTTTAGAATATTTGAACCCAGCTATTTTGCTAAAGAAATCCAGGTTTTCAACACCTGTCAAGTTTCCATAGAGTTGCACAACTTCTGGAATATAGGCTATGTGTTTTGTGGTTTCTGAAGTGTTGTGCTTTACTTCAATATCATTTATAAGAGCTTTACCACTTGTGGCTTCTATAAGTCCAAGAAATAAATTTATGGTGGTAGTTTTTCCTGCGCCATTTTGCCCCAGCAAGCAAAATATCTCTCCAGATTCAATCGATAGGTTTAAATTATCAAGTGCTATTTTATCACCATACTTTTTAGTAAGGTCGTTTGCAATAATCATATAAGGAATTATTATAAGTTTAAATAGATAATACTATCCATATTAGTTCTATACTAAAGGATAGGAATATGTTCATCGTTTCCCTTCTGGGAAAGACTTGTTAATAGAAATGGTTTATCTGAAAGAAGGAGGTCCCCGTAGAAGTACTTTTCCGAGTGAAAAAATTAAGGGGTTGCTTTCAAAATATTGTATTTGTAAAAGAAATATAAAACAAGCAAGAGTTAATACAGCAATTGCTTGAAAGTATATTGGGTAATGATTGTTAAGAAAGGCGCATATATAGCACTGTGTTGAACCATCATCTATTTTTTTAATTATTGGAAGTGTCTCAAAAATAGAAGCTTTAGAGTCTGTATGCTCCGTAAAAACATGGTAGGCATGAAAAGAGAATTGGAACAACCAAAAGGTTGCCAACACAAAACTTACAAATATATTTCTACGTTCTTTTTTCATGAAAATTTAGGGGCAGGGTTTCTGCCCCCATTATAAACTTTTTTATCCTTCTTACTCTACGGTAAGGTTAAATGTCTGAGTGATGTCAGTTTCTCCACCGGCATCAGCCAAAGTACCATCATTGGGCTTCTTTGGTTCATGACGTAACGTGGCGGTCAAAACTGCACTTCCAGCATCTCCTGTTGTCAGTGTGAATTCCAACCCAACAGGATTTCCATCACCATCTTGATCGTCATATGTTACACTGGCAATGCTTCCAGAAGTAACATAAAAAAACTGATGTTCGTCATCTTCTTCCTCTACTTCCTCTGTAATGTTTTCGGCCGGAGTTTCTGTTTCGTTTAACAACATTATAGATCCAGAATAGGAGGTGCTAGCTGACAAATTTCCAGAAACAGTGACATTAGGCGCATTTGGCCCATCACCGTCTAAATCTTGAGATTGTAAAGTAACGGTTGTACCACCACCATCTGGCATCAAACTTATAGTTATGGTTGTAATAACTTCTTCTTCATGGATTTCTTCTGGCGCATTGTCATCGCTGGAACACGCAACAAATAATACTGTAAAGGCTATTAATGATAAGATTTTGATTGTTTTCATAATTTTTATGTTATTAATAATTAAACTTAATTTGTAAAATGATGTTTCTCCCAAGATCATTAGCAAAGAAACGTTGTCTGTTTAAGTAGTCCCTATAATCTGTATTTAAAAGGTTGCTAACCGTAAGAGACGTAGTTAATTTTGTTTTATTCTTGAACGGGAACTCTAATTTGGACCTAAGAGCAAGTAAATGGTATGCATCTGGAGGTGTGTTTATCTCTAACATAACATCTTGCTGTTGTTCAGGGGAAAAAACCAAAATATTGTCAGGGGTCTCATTTTGGCGAAATACATATTGACTCTCCATAGAGGCTTCAAAATTCTTCCATTTGGGCATCGAAAATATTAATTTGTTTCTGAAGTTTGCTGCAGGGATATTTATCAAAGCATCCCCATTTTCGACATCCTTACCCTTAACAATGGAAAATTTGTGCTCCGTTGTCCAATGGCTTGTCAAATTTGCTGTAGCAGCAATGTCCAATCCCAATACGCGGGCATTGGTTTGGCGATATTCCCATACAGGAAATGCTCCCCTAATGGTGAATTCCACTCCGGATGGTTCTAGCAAGACAAAATTTTGAATCCAATTTGCAAAAGGTTCAATGACAATTCCCCATTTTTCAAAACCCTTTTCATAAGATGCTGTTATTTTATGTGAGGTTTCACTATCCATTCTCAAATCACCCAGCTCAATTCTGGCTGCGGAATGGTGCAACCCATCACTAAACAGTTCTGAAGGATTTGGTGCCCTTTGCGCTAGCGCATAGTTAAACTTTAATTCTGAATAATCTATAAATTCATACCTGCCTCCTACTGTTGCAGAAATATTGTGATAGTCAAAAACAGGGTTCACCAAAAGCTGGGTGCCCAAATCTTCCACGACCAAGTCTTGAAATTCATCATCATATCCACGTTCTTCCCAACGAGAAGTAACGTAATATTTCTGGGCATCAATTCTACTATAATCGTAACGCAGTCCAGCATCCAATAAAAATTGGTCATTGACCCTATATTCCCCAATTAAAAAACTTCCAAGATCAAATTTTTGGTAATCAGGAATCAGACGGCGAACTCCTGTTTCTGGATTTGCAAAATTGTCTTGGTACCTTCCCATTAATCCAAAATGCAATTTCCAGTCTTCTTTTGCGTCCCAAACAAAATCAGTGGATAAGGTGTGCGTGGTCAATTCTAGGTCAATAGATGGCGTATTGTCCCTTTCTCCCCTTCGAATATCATACTCAAACCTTCGGTTGCTTTGAAAATCATATTGTAGATTCCATTTTCCAACACCTTCAAACCGATTGTAAAATTTAAGCTTGCCCAAATGATGGGTAACTTTCTGTCGTGGATTTAGTAAATCATATGTAAATGAGTTAATGGTTCCTGGTTCTCCACTATTGATACTACGTATTAAATCATCCACATTTCCAATATGTGATGCACGTAAAATAGCTATTTCTGTGTTGTAATAAGAATACCTAGCATCCCATCCCCTGATAAATTGACGCTTCCCAAATTGTAGCGAAGCGGCCAACTCTTTTACACCTGTGTTGGATAATACGTAATTTGGAGCTTCATGGTCGCCCAATTTTTTATATGCCCCTTGCCCTTTTAGAAACCATCCATTCTTATAGGTTTTGGTCAGTTCAGAAACTACATTTCCACCTCTTCCATTGGATACACCGTTCAGCAATGTTTTACCATAAAGAGAATCCTTTAAGGGAATTCGTTCTTGTTCCATTACAATAGTTCCTCCAATGGCATCTCCTCCATATTGCAGTGCCGATGCTCCTTTTATGACCGAAATTGAGCCTGCAGTATTGATGTCTATATTAGGTGCATGTTCTGCGCCCCATTCCATATCTTGCATTCGCACACCATCATTTAAGATCAAAACCCGACTACCATTTAAACCATGGATGGCCGGTTTAACAATATTTGCACCTGTGTTCAATGAAGATACACCGCCCAATCCCTTTAGGGCATCGCCCAAGCTACCTGTACTGTACAGTTCAAGCGTATTGAGTTTTAAACTTTTTTCCAAAGCTGAGTTCGTCTTTTCGCTAACGATATCCCCTACAACCTGCACTTCATCCAACTCTTCCAAGTGGTGTTCCAATTTTATATCATAATTGGTGTTTCCATCTATTTGAAGGGGAATTATCAATGTTGAGCATTCTGGATGGGAAACTTCCATCTCAATATTCCCTTCGCACAACCCTTTAATAATGTATTCACCATTATTATTGGAAATAACGGATAAATTAGTACCTAATACAACAACTGTTGCCCCAGACAACAAGGTTTTATTATGATAATCAATTATGTTTCCTCTTAAAGTTCTAGTGCAATTTTGAGCTATAGAACAATATGTTATGAAAACACATAAAACAGTTAAAATAAATGTTTTAATATGCATTAAAAAATGGTTTTCTCCCTTGGAATGAGGGACTGAATAAAAAAGTGTAGAATTATCCTAAGGTGTGGATGGAAGGCGGAGGCCTTGAAAATAGACATGATTTATGGGGACTTCCCAAAAATAATTCAGCTTCTACCTCCAGTATTGGCTCTACCAATACTACCAAACTTACAGTTGGTGCTTCAACTATTGTTAAAAGTTGGTGTTCAGCTTGCTGATTCTCAACAGCCACAACACACCATTTACAATTTTCAATTGAAGTTTTATTAGTATCATGATGGGTATAAACATGGAAGGCCGATACCTTTATCAGCATCAGAAAAGTAAAAACAATAAAGAAAATAATTTTCTTCTTCTCTCCCATATATAACAAACTTAGTTAATTTATGTGAATTAGGAATGTTAAGAAAATCACAATTTAAGTTTTCGTATTAATTACCTTCCCTTTTTTACTTCCTTTAAAAATATAGGTGTATAACCACATTATTGTGAATGACGGGATTATGTCCAGGCCAGGAATTAATTCCTCTACAAAAGTAACCAAGCCAGCAGCTTGACCAATTCTTCCTTTGTACATACGAGTCATCAACCAAGCGGACAATGGTGCCCATATAATATCCGAGAACTCCCCTATTCCAGGAATGGCAAATGATAACATTCCAACGGCATCAAATAGCAACCCCATAAAGAGGTTTCTCATTTTTTTATCTTTTAATTTAGACATGTTTTTAATTTAAATGTTCTATTGAAAGAAAACAATAAAGATGCCAAAATTTACTCTTTCAACTAGATTGTGATATTGTTTGCACTACTATGATAAATCGGAACTTATCAATTTTAAAAACTCACTTCTTGTTTCAATTTTTTCAAACTGCCCTCTAAATCCAGATGTTGTTGTAACCGAATTCTGTTTCTGTACTCCACGCATCATCATACACATATGAGAAGCCTCTATAACTACAGCAACTCCCTTTGGTTTTAATGTATTATTAAGGCATTCTAGAACATCATGCGTTAATCTTTCTTGTACCTGTAATCTTCTGGCAAAAACATCAACCACACGAGGTATTTTACTCAACCCAACAATATGTCCATTTGGAATATACGCTACATGCGCTTTTCCAAAAAATGGTAACATATGATGCTCGCAAAGAGAATATAACTCTATATCTTTAATGATAACCATGTCATCATAATCTTCAGCAAACATGGCACCCTTTAATATTTCAACAGGATCTTGGTCATATCCTTGCGTTAAAAATTGCATGGCTTTAGCAGCTCTTTCAGGGGTTTTAACTAATCCTTCACGTGTAATATCTTCCCCTATTTCTCCAATAATGCTAGAATAGCGTTCTTTTACTTCATTGGTAACTTCAATATTATATTCCTCTAGATTTTTATATGACATTAATTATGGTATTTCTTCTTACAAAATGACAGGAACCAAAAATACACATTAAAGTACTTATATCATTAATTTTTGCCATGTCTATACTTATGTTTACTTTCATCCTGAAAATATATTTTAATGATACAGGCCAGTAATATTCAAAAATATTATGGAGAGCTCCAAGTTCTAAAGGGAGTTGATTTGCATATAAAAAAGGGAGAAATAGTATCCATAGTAGGTGCCTCTGGAGCGGGAAAAACTACATTACTGCAAATTATGGGGACCTTGGACGTGCAATCCAACAAACAGGATAGTTCGTTACTTATAAACAATATAGATGTTGTTAATTTATCTGATAAAGTCTTGGCAAAATTTAGGAATGAACATATTGGTTTCATTTTTCAATTTCATCAACTATTGCCAGAATTTACGGCTTTGGAAAATGTTTGCATTCCAGCTTTCATAAAAAAAACCGCTCGCGGTGAAGCAGAGAAAAAGGCAAAAGAGCTTTTGGATTTTTTAGGATTAAAGGATAGGTATGACCATAAACCAAATGCACTTTCTGGAGGAGAACAGCAGAGAGTTGCGGTAGCTAGAGCTTTGATAAACAATCCATCCATTATTTTTGCTGATGAACCTAGTGGAAATCTAGATTCAGAAAGTGCAGATAATCTTCATCAACTATTCTTTAAACTACGAGATGAGTTTGGGCAAACTTTTGTTATAGTTACCCACAATACAGAGTTGGCAAATATGGCTGATAGAAAATTAACCATGGTAGACGGCCTAATAACATCATAATTTGTTAAAAAAACTCTGGACATATATAAAGGATCCCGTATATCAGAATTATGATAATGCAGCTCTTTCATACAAAAAAAAGATGTTGTTTAGCCTATTACTATTGGGGTTGGGGTTTGGAATCCTTATTTCTATTCTAACAGGGGTTCTTACCAACGCACTTAAATTGGATTTAGGAGAGCACGCCTCAGAAAAGCTTTTGGATATGCCTATAGGTGTTATTTTTCTATTGGTTGGGATAGTCGCTCCTGTTATTGAAGAATTAATTTTTAGGGGACCTTTAATATTTTTTAAAGATTCTCCATATTTTAAATATGCTTTTTATGTGTCGATTATAGCATTTGGTTTAATTCATATTTCAAATTTTGAATTCACTACCCAAGTTTTGACTTTAGCTCCTTTATTAGTTGCTCCGCAATTAATACTAGGTGTTTTATTGGGTTACATACGAGTTCGTTTAGGCTTAACTTGGTCTATACTTCTCCACAGCGTTTACAATACAATATTGTTTATACCAATGCTCATTGCTGAATTACTCAATATTCCTATCGAATGACAAGAGCAGAATTGAAGGATTTTTTGGATGCAAAAGTTGTGGAATACAACAATCCAAAATTTTTGGAAAGTGACCCCCTACAGATTCCGCATTTATATACCAAAAAAGAAGACATAGAAATTAGTGGGTTTTTAACAGCCACCATTGCTTGGGGAAATAGAAAAAGCATCATTAACAATGCAAAAAAAATGATGCGGCTTTTGGACAATGCGCCTTATGATTTTATAATGAACCATATGGAAAGTGATTTAGAATCTCTTAATGGATTTGTACATAGAACTTTTAATGCCGAAGATTTAAAGTACTTCATTAAAAGTCTCAAAAATATTTATAGTAAGCACGGAGAGCTAGAGCAAGTGTTCGCTACACATAGTGAAGCAACATCCATGCAAAATGCTATTTCCCAATTTAAAAAAATCTTTTTCGAAATCCCGTACCCTATAAGGACTACCAAACATATCTCTGACCCCATAAAAGGCTCTGCTGCCAAACGCATTAATATGTTTTTACGATGGATGGTTCGTGACAACTCAACCGGTGTTGATTTTGGTATTTGGAACAAAATAACTCCAAGTCAATTATCTTGTCCCTTGGATGTACACTCTGGAAACGTTGCAAGAAAATTGGGTTTGCTTAATCGTAAACAAAATGATGCCAAAGCCCTCACTGAATTGGACACCAATCTTAGAGGACTAGACCCACTTGACCCTGTTAAATATGACTTTGCCCTTTTTGGATTGGGGGTATTTGAAAAATTCTAAATTTTCTCAAATTCTTTATCCGTCAAAGTTTTCATGAAAGAAATAATTGATTCGATTTCTTTCGTGCTCAATTCCAATGAATCTGGCGGCAATGTTTGGTATGGTACATCCAGCCCCATTCCTTGGCCGCCGCCTTTGTTATAAAAGTCCAATACCTCTTCCAAGGTCTCAAGGGCCCCATTGTGCATATAGGGTGCGGTTAACTCAATGTTTCTCACAGTGGATGTTTTAAAAAAATGCCGCCTTTCTTCCACTTCGTATGGATGGTAAAGACCAGGGTCATCATCTAAAATAGGATTTTCAAAATCAGCGTTTTTTGTTACACCAAGGTTTTCAAATTCAGTTTCATTATATTTTGGTGGTACCGTTCCAAAAAAGGCAGGTGGAAAATGACAAGTGGCACAAGCAGCTTTTCCCATAAACAAATTGAATCCAAGGATTTCTTCTTCAGTCAAAGATTCTTCCAATCCTTGCATATTACGGTCAAACTTGGAATCAAAAGGGGTTAAGCTTCTAATGTAGGTAGCAATGGCATTTCTAACATTCAAATTGGTTATTTCACCATCATATAGCTTGTTAAATTTCTCTTTATAAACAGAATCGTTCTTTATTTTTTCCTCAATGGTACTTAGATCCATATGAAACTCGTTCTCATTATTGACCACGGCTACGATTTGACCTTCAAGTCCATCTCCTCTCCCATCATAAAAAAATGTTCTTTGGTAAACAGCATATGATAATGTGGGTGTATTTCTCTGTAAATCTTTCCCATCATTGCCCATTGCCTTTCTACGGCCATCCGTAAATGCCCTTTCACGAATATGACATGTGGTGCAGCTTATTGTTCTTGTACTGGAAAATTCTGTATTATTAAAAAGCGATTTCCCCAGTTCCACTCTATCTTCCGTAATAGATGGAGAACCCTGTAAAGAGAACATTTTCATATTAAAAAAATCTTCGGAAAATATGTTGCTTGCTTCGGGATTAAGTGCCCTAGACTTGCTTAGTTCAATTCCCCAATCCTTTGCCGTATTATTTACAAGTCTTAATTGGTTGTTGGTGTGGTTCTTAATGAAACCGTACCTGTCAAAAGAATCAAAATCTCCCGAATTTAAGTCTGTTATAGAACTTCTAATTTCTTTCATCCAATTATCAAAAATGGTTTTATCATTAAAAGTATTCTCGTATATATTTAATATCTCAATAATAGATTCATAGTTATATATGGCTTCATTAAGAGAGTTGGCCAGCATTGGGGAATCAAAGCCCGTTATACCCTTGGTTGCAATATTTACAATGGCATCCCTAATCATTTTTAAATGATGACGATCTCTTTGGGTATAAAGAATGTGGTTTCTTCTAATGTATGGGATTCTAACCTTTAAATATTCCAAAACCCTATGAAGGTCTTTATTGGGTATTTCATCATCTGAATACAATAACTCCTCCAGCACTTGGTAGCTTTTGGGTTTTATTTTTTTAATATCGGTAAAATCCTCCATTTCTACCTTTAAGAGATTAGGGGCATTCATAGAAAGGTAATTTTCATAATCATAGGCTATCAGCATAGGCTCTGCGCGTTTATACCATTCCCTACTTTTTAGAAAATATTTTTGATTTTCTTCTTTTGTATTGAAGGTATCCAATTTTTGGATATAGTGGGCAGCACTATCCAAAGTTCTACAATAGTATTGCCTTATATCCCCATTGAACATGGATTCATTATTAGGCATAATTATTTTTGATTTTTCATGTTCTTTACAAGAAGTAGTGACTAATGGAAAAAGAATGATGAAGGAAATATATTTTAATGCATTCATATGTGTTGATTGGTAGAATTTTGCGAGAAAAGGCTCCCATTTAAAAATGGGAACCTATTAATAATAAGATTATTTGCAGCTATCTTGGAAGACCAGTGAGTTTGAACAAAAAGGATCCTTCCAAACCAGCAGAGCTCTCATCAATTGCAGTTGGATCAAAGAATTTTAAACCATCTGCCCTAAGAGTAGTTTCTGGCTGACTACTATAGTTCCATCCATGAACTTGTGCCCCACCAAGGAAAGTGGGTTCCGAAGCCCCAATAATATCAGTTACATCAATTAGCCCTGTTATTTCCCACATGCTATCTGTATCACCAAAACCTAGGGCAGCAGCAGCTACTTGATTACATTCCATTACCTCTGTATACGTATTGTTGACAATATCATACTGCCACAATTTGGCATAACCGGTAATCTCTGGGTTTAAATCGGCATAACCATTTGGGTCTTCTTGAACATACACATAGTTTTCTGTCACCAGAATGTTATCAGGAGAGTGCATACCATCACCCATTCCTCCTTCTTTATCACCATCTACCACAACAGATATCTTGGCATCTCCAGTAGGATTATTAGGATTTAACTCCACTTTATATACCCTACCAAAAGAAGTGCCTCTATTGGCCAAATCTGGATTGTCTGAACGAATTCTCCCTGTTGCATTAAAAAAAACTTCCCTATTGTTTTCTGCGGAGCCTTTTCTCCAATCAATATCTTCTATTCTTTGGAATCCTATGGCTACAGAATCAATAGCTTCTTGGTTAAGTTCATCAATTGTTCTTTCAGTAACCTCTACCCATTCTACATCATATTCAGTTCCTTCTACCATTCCCATTTCAAACTTAAGACCTCCACCGCCAATTTCGGTCTCTGTGGTATCTTTACCTCTTAATACGTAAAGTGATCCATTGCTCAAATCTCCAAGGCCGCCAACGTACATTGCAAAATGAGCTTGTGGATATATATTGTCACTATCATCATCTCCCATGAAAACTACCGTCTGGCCTGGAAAAGCATTTTTACCAATTACTACTGCATTTTCAGTTGACCACTCTCCAAGTGCAGGTAATCTATCAACTTCCACTCTATCGTTAGTAGAACGAAAAGGATTTACTTTGTAAACTCCCTTGGCATTACCACCCCATTCACCACCAGATAAATATAATGGTCCAAAACCATGCTCTTCTACAGTAATTGCAGAACCAGAGCATTGTGCAGTAAAAGCAGTTGCAGTCGCATTTACAATGTAATCACCTTCCATAGGTTCTAAATCTGCATTCATTCTAATTCTTGCAATGGAGTAATCGCGCTCTAAATTATTAATAAAGGCATAAGTACCATCTCCATAAGGGTAAAGGGCCGCACCGTCCATATAAGACCCATATACAAAAGTGGTGTCTGTTGGCAAAATGTCTGCAGATGATAGAATCATTTGCAATTCTGCACTACTGGTAAAACCACCTTTTAATTCAAATACTTCGTTAGAAACAACAGAAGTTGTAAGGGGTTCCATTTCTGCGATAGTAAGATCCATTCCATCTTGACCATCTATTCCGTCAATTCCATCTACTCCGTCAATTCCATCCCGACCATCCATTCCGTCTTCAGGATTACAGCTTACAAAATTGGATCCCATAATGGAAAGGCATAGAGCACTTAATAGTAATTTTTTAGAAATCATTTTTCAAATAGTTTTTAGGTTTTTATTAGTATCCCAAAACTATCTGACCAATCTTATGGTTTCATTAACTGAATATATTGATTTGATTAATCAAAAATTAAATAATAGTTAACTTGCTAATTGAATGTTAGATTCATGTAATTTTTAAAATTAAACTAACCCCCAAAGCCAAAGCCGGGTTCAAAATCCAACTTTACTTTTCTATTGCCCTCATTAATTGATTTTACAATAGCTTCCATGATTATCACATCCCTAAGACCCATTTCCCCTGGCGCTATATTGGGCGACCCAGTTAAAACATGTTGTGCAAAATCATCCATTTGTAATTTCTGTTGACTTTCATGTGGAAATTCTATTGTTCCCTTAGATGTTTCTCCTTTTAATGGACCGTAACCTGTTGCTGGATCTAAACCGTACCACCCATCAGAACAATTAGCAAGAAATTTATTACTGGTGATATTATGAGAAGTCATTATGTTTCCAATGGCACCACTTGGAAATTCAAACTGGGCCGTAATGGTTTCATCCGTGTCCTTAAAATAATCTGGTCGAGTACTAAACTCCTGTGCTGTTACAGAAATAGGATTCTCACCAGTACCATAGATTGCTGCTTGTATGGCATATACCCCCATATTCCCTAATGCACCACTCCCTGATAATTTCTTATTTAATCTCCATTGCTCGGGATTACTGGCAGAAAAGTAGCCTGCTTCAGCAGAAATATATCTTACATCGCCAAATGTCTTTTCCTTTGTATATTTTTTAATCTCTTGGGTATAAGGCTCAGAATGCAATCTATACCCCATTCCCAGTTTAACTCCTGCATCATTACACGCATCGATTATGGCATTGCACTCTTCCGCATTTATGGCCATAGGCTTTTCACAGACCACATGCTTACCTGCCTTAGCTGCCCTAATACAAAAATCCGCATGCATGGCATTGGGCAGTACCACATATACAATATCAATATCAGGATTATTGGCTATGTCATCAAAATTTTCATAGTTATATACATTCTCCTTTGGAATATTATATTTATCCATCCATATTTTTTCCTTTTCAGGGGTGCCTGTAACAATGCCCGCTAAATAACAATGCTGTGCATCTTGTAAAGCTGGTGCCAATTGATAGGTGCTGTAGGAACCCAATCCCACAAGGGCATAGCCCAATTTTTTCTTTTGACTTGATGCTCCCATAGCACATGCAAGCGGTACACTGCTTAATACTGCAGCAGCCCCTACTCCTTTGGTTATTTTAGAATTGAATGTTCTTCTGTTAATTTTTTCCATGATAAATATTTTACGGTTGGTTTTATTAATCTACTTAACTAAAGCACATAAAGTTAACGAACTAAGGGTTTTATTATAATGATTTTTTGTTAAGAATTCCTTAATATGAATATTGTAAATGTAAATAAGAAGCCAATACACAAAACTCTCAATTGAAATACTTATTTTTAAGTTCAATAACAAGCTAATTCATTATGGTAAGTAAACTACTTTTGCCCTCATTTTTCATTTTTGGTTTCATAGCAATTGGTTTTACACAGGGCAGAACCATTCCTGTAGACACTACTATTACAACACAGCACAGTGTTACAGTAAATGGAGCTTCTTTTACATATACGGCAACTACTGGCACCCAGCCCGTTTGGGATGAACTTGGGGAACCCATAGCTGCATTACATTATACTTACTATACTAGGAACAATATAAAAGATAGGGCTTCTAGACCCCTTTTAATTTCTTTTAATGGGGGACCTGGTTCTGGTAGTGTTTGGATGCACTTGGCTTATACTGGACCACGAGTTCTAAAGATCGATGATGAAGGTTACCCTGTGCAACCCTATGGTGTAAAAGAGAATCCCTATTCAGTTTTGGACATGACGGACATAGTTTATGTAAACCCGGCAAATACCGGATACTCTCGTACTATACCTGAAAGTGGTAAGGAAGTAGATCGTAAGAAGTTCTTTGGAATAAATGCGGATATTAAATACTTGGCAGAATGGCTAAATACTTTTGTTACCAGAAACAATCGCTGGCGGTCACCAAAATATATAATTGGGGAAAGTTATGGTGGTCCACGGGTAATGGGACTCTCCTTTGCTTTACAGAATAACCAGTGGATGTATCTTAACGGTGTTATTTTGGTTTCTCCTGCTGATTATAAAATTATAAGAAATACAGGCCCAGTTGCAGAGGCTATTAATCTACCCTATTATACTGCTGCTGCCTGGCACCATAAAGTTTTGCCACCAGCATTACAACAAAAAGATCTATTAGAAATTCTTCCAGAATCTGAAGAGTATACTGTCAATACTTTGATTCCAGCTTTAGCTAAAGGTGGCTTTATTGGGGAAACTGAAAAAAATTCTGTAGCAGAAAAAATGGCATACTATTCTGGGCTATCAAAAAAAGAAATTATTGATCAAAACCTAAATGTTCCAACTCAATATTTTTGGAAAAATTTACTCAAAGAAAAAGGAGGATATAATATAGGTAGATTGGATTCTAGGTATCTAGGAATTGATAAGCAATTAGTAGGGATGCAACCTGATTATAGTGCGGAATTAACCTCTTGGCTTCATAGCTTTACTCCGGCCATTAACTATTATCTTCAAGAAGAGCTAAACTTTAAAACGGATGTAAAATACAATATGTTTGGCCCAGTGCATCCTTGGGATAATTCTGATGAGAATACACGAGAAAACCTTAGACAAGCTATGGCGCAGAATCCCTACCTAAATGTCTTGGTTCAATCTGGTTATTATGACGGAGCTACTACCTATTTCAATGCTAAATATCTTATGTGGCAAGTAGATCCAAGTGGTAGAATGAAAGATCGTTTCAGTTTTAAAGGCTACCGAAGTGGTCATATGATGTACTTACGCCGAGAAGATTTAAAAAGTGCTAATGATGATATAAGGGATTTTATTAAAAGGACTTTAACGAACGGAAAACCAGCAAAATATTAAAACGATTGTCATGAATAGAAAAATAGTAATTATTCCAGTACTTTTATTAATGTTTAGTCTTTCTTCACAAACAATTCCTTCAAAAGAATGGCAAATAAAAACGGCTACAATGGCAGCTCCGGAGGAATATAAGGAAGGTGCTAAAGTTTATGGGTATGATGAAAATGGAAACTTTGTGACTTTAAGAAAAGGCAGTAATGCGTATGTATGTTTGGCTGATGACCCAAGCAATGATAGTTTTTCTACTGCGGCTTATCATAAAGATTTGGATGAATTTATGGCTCGTGGGAGAGAATTAAAAGCACAAGGTTTAGAATTTCAACAGATTTTTGATCTTAGAGAAAAAGAGGTGAAAGCTGGAACATTAAAAATGCCGGACAAAGCTACTTTATGCGTGTTTTCTGGAACAGTTAATCCAGAGACTCGAGAAATTGAAGACCCTTATGTTCGTTATGTTTTTTATGTGCCATTCGCTACAGGGGAATCAACCGGATTGCCTACTAAACCTACACCGCCAGGGCATGCGTGGCTAATGAACCCTGGAACTCATAGAGCCCATATTATGATTACCCCTCCTAAAGAATAAGTTGAAAGAATGTAACAAACTGTTCCTTTTTAGTACCCATATATAAAGAAAGAGATTATGGGCTTTATGTCACATGGAATGCAAACTACGCTTCAGAATAGAGCTTTGCTTAAGAAAAGAAAAAGCTTTAAGGAAATTCGCAAGACATACAATAATATTTCTCGTGCCAGTGGAATGAATTTTAAAGAACTAACTGAATTTGAAAAAAAGAAAATTAAAAATAAAATTATTAAGCAAATCAAAATTGAAAGGCAAAAAGAGCTAATGATTTCATGTATTGCAGTTGGGGCAACTTCTTTTTTCATTTTACTAATCTATTGGTGGGTTACCTCATAAATCACTATCTTGGAAAGGATTTAAACCAACCAAATGTCTAGCCAGGAGAATACCGTTCCCAAGTCTTTTTTGCAAACCTTATCCATGCTACACTTAGGCCTTTTTACGGGTTTGTTGGCCTTTGCTGGTTTTGCATACTATACAGGAGATACACTAAAAACTGAATTATATCCCAGCGGAGACTATTTTTTATATCTAGTACCCATTATTGCTATTGTTGGTTATTTTCTAAGTACATATGTATTTAAGAATATGGTGGACAAAATATCACAAAAACTGCCATTACAAAGTAAGTTAGCTCGCTATCAAAGTGCATCACTCATAAAATATGCAATTATAGAAGTACCATCCTTTTTGGCACTTTTTGCATTTTTACAAAGCTCACATGCATTGTACTTAACTATTGCCATAGTATTGATAATTTACTTTTTTGTGCAACGTCCATCTGAAAACAGAATTAAAAACGATTTACAATTAAAATAATACTTCTATGAAAAAAATATATTGGTCACTATTGACCTTAATTTTTCTGTCTTCTGGTCTTTTTGCTCAAAATGCAGGACCAGTAACCCCGAACGCCTCAGACGAAGCAAAGGCGCTTCTAGAACTTTTATATAGTATTAGCGGTAAACATATGCTTGCTGGGCAGCACAATTTTCCTATTTCAAGAGCAAAAAATTCAGAGTTTGCAGCTGAATATATTGGAAAAACCCCACCCGTATGGAGTCAAGATTTTGGTTTTTCTGAAGAAGGTGACAAAGACTCATACCTTTCCAGACCTGCTATTGTAGATGAGGCCATAAAACAGCATAAAAAAGGGTCCATTATTACTTTATGCTGGCACGGTGTTCCACCAACAGCTGACGAGCCCATAACTTTTACCCCTAGACCAGGCTCTAATCCTGAAGCTTTAGCAAGTGTTCAGGGTAAATTAACAGATGAGCAATACAAAGATATTATGACCCCAGGAACTGCCTTGTATAAAAAATGGGCAAATCAGGTAGATGAAATTGCCAAATACCTAAAACAATTGCAAGATGCAAAAGTTCCAGTACTATGGAGACCATATCATGAAATGAACGGAAATTGGTTCTGGTGGGGAGGATTACACAAGGGAAAATACACAACAGAACGCCTATATCGTCAAATTTTTGATAGATTGGTAAAGCATCACAAACTAAATAATTTGGTATGGGTGTGGAGTGTGGACCGCACAAGCGGATTACCAGAAAGAGCATATAAAAAATATTTCCCTGGAGAAAAATACTTTGATGTTGTTGGTTTAGATGTATATGGAAGTGATTATAAACAAACGTATTATAATCAATTGAAGGAGTTGGCCAATGGAAAACCTATGGCTCTTGCTGAAGTAGGAGTGCCCCCAACCATAGAAGTTTTAAAAGAGCAGCCAAATTGGACGTTCTATGTCATTTGGTCTGGTATGACAAAATTAACACCAAAAGAACATTATAATGATTTTCTTGATGATAAGCATGTTGTTTTCATGGAAGATGAGAAATACAATGAAATTATAACTCCATTTAGAAAGTCTTCCAACTTACCACCTTTGGAATTAAAACAAGCAGCGGATTTTTCTGGGATGTGGAAGCTTGTAGAAAATGAAAGTGAAATAGAAGGGAATCCGGCTCATAAACTAAATATTATTCAAGCCGATGAAATGTTGGCCATTGAGTCGTACTCAGAAGTTGAATGGTCAGATGATGAAATTACACGTATTATATTAAAAACTGATGGCACGGAGATGAAATCAATCGTCTTTAATTCTCCGAGAATACAAACCGCATCATGGTCAAAAGACAAGGATATGCTATCCGTTAAATCTGAAACTACTTTTAATTTCAATGGGAATGAACGAAAATTTAAAAACAATCAGGATTGGAGTTTAACAAGCATTGGAAAAAAATTAATTATAAAAGAAGAAGCTGATGGATTTAGGGGAAAAACAAAATCTAAATTGGTATATAAAAGAGAATAGCCATGTTAATTTATTTAAGGGGTTTTGTATTAGCATTACTGGCATTAGCCATTTATGGGTGTTCACGAACTACCTCTTCAAAATTTGATCCTGCCAAATATGTATCAGAACTTCAATTAAATTCTACCCTACTAGTCGCCACGGAAATAGCATATAATTTGGACGTTCCATGGGATTTGGAAATGGGTCCAAATGGGTGGATTTGGTTCACACAACAAAAAGGCACCATTAGTAGAGTTAATAAAGAAACAGGAGAATTACAGCTCCTTACTACTATTGATGACGTTTTTTACAGGAAGTCATCTGGATTGTTCAGTATGGTATTGCATCCAGATTTTGAAAACAATCATTATATCTATGTTCATTACGTATATGCAGAAAAAGATTCAAATTTGTTGGATCATATTTATTCTAGAATAACTCGGTTTACATTTATGAATGATAAGTTAGTTGAACCAACTACTATATTAGATGCAATTCCAGGAAATACCTTCCATAATGGTTCTAGAATGCTTATTTCATCAGATAATAAAATATTCATTGGCTTAGGTGATGCTGGTGGCGGAACAGATTTTACACAAAACCCTGAAGTATTTAATGGAAAAATTCTCCGCTTAAATATAGATGGCACTATTCCTATAGATAATCCTTATCCCAATAGCCCTGTTTGGAGTCTGGGTCATAGAAATGTCCAAGGCATTGCATTTGGAAATAATAAATTATATGCCTCTGAACATGGTCCAAATAATGATGATGAAATTAATATAATCATTAAAAAAACAAATTATGGTTGGCCAAATGTTCATGGCTATTGCGATTTAGAAACAGAAAAACAATACTGCAATGACCATGCAATCAAGGAACCCATACAGACATGGACACCCACGGTAGCAACTTCAGGGCTTTCATACTATAATTATGAGGCTATTCCAGAATGGAAAAATAGCTTGATTCAAGCTACCTTAAAGGGGCAATCTTTAAGGGTTTTAAATCTAGATAGTACGGGAGAAAATGTAACGGATGAACATATATTGTTACAGAAAAAGCTGGGAAGAATACGAGATGTAACTGTTGGGCGTGACGGTGCAATTTATATTGCTACCAGTAATTTAGATTGGCATCCAGGACATCAACCATGGATGTATGATTCTCTTCCTAAAGAAAAAGGAGACCGCATTATTAAATTGGAGCCTTTAACTCCCAAAATAAAAAAACAGCTGGCAAGTATAAAAAGCCGCGTTATATTAAAAGAAGATAAGGAGCCATATGCGTTACCTACGGAAAATTGGGCATTCAATGCAACAGATGATGAACTTTTACAAGGGCAAAAATTATATATGCAGCATTGCGCTGCATGCCATAGGCCAGACGGAAAAGGGAATATTGGTCAAATTCCTCCTTTGGTGAACAGTGAGTGGGTTACAGATAATAATCCAAGGTTAATAGATATTTTACTACAGGGAATGAATTTACCTATAACAGTAAATGGTGTACAATACCATGATGAAATGCCATCATATCAAAATTTGGAGGATGATGAAATAAGGGATATCTTGAACTTCATTAAAATTGAGTTTGGTGAAACTTCCGGTAATATTATTTCAGCAGACATTTTACACCAACGTAAGGGACTTAATAAATAAAGTATGAAAATTTTAAAATTTATCACATTGGTTATGTTTTTAGGGTTATTTGGTAAACAAAGTACTGTAGCTCAAGATATTGCAAAAGATTGGGCCAACATGGGCAGGTTTAAGGAGGCAAATAGCAGTCTAGAAGCACCTAAAGAGGGTGAAAACAGAATTGTTTTTATGGGTAATTCTATCACCATAGGTTGGGGACATCATCATCCAGAATTTTTTGAAGGCAAGCCCTATGTAAATCGTGGTATCAGTGGTCAAACCACACCACAAATGTTATTAAGGTTTAAGCAAGATGTTGTAAACCTTAACCCTAAAGTGGTAGTTATTTGTGCCGGAACTAATGACATTGCGGAAAATACGGGCTATGCTAGCACACAAATGATTATGGACAACCTAACTTCTATGGCAGAAATTGCACAAGCCAATGGGATAAAAGTTATTCTTGCTTCTGTGCACCCCGCTTTTGATTATAGATGGCGACCTGGTTTAAATCCCAATATTAGAATTCCAGAATTAAATGATGAAATTAAAAAGTATGCAAAAACAAAAGGATTTGTATACTTAGATTATTTCTCTGCCATGACAGACGGTAATAATGGTATGAGAGAAGAGTTGACTTCTGATGGAGTACACCCAAACAAGGATGGTTACTTGATTATGGAGCCATTGGTGGAAGAAGCTATAAAAAAGGCGTTGGAAGAATAAAATCATGGAGAAACATTTTGATTTAAGCGATGCTGAATTTGAAAGACAATTTTCTAATTGTAGTTTAACCCCTTCCCTATTTACACATACGGCCCACTTAAGGTTGGCCTGGGTTTATATTCAAAAGTATGGTGTGGAACAAGCAAGTAATAAAATTTGCAATCAAATTCTAAAGTTTGATAATATTCATGGAAAAGGAGGCAAGTTTAATAAAACAGTAACAATTGCTTCTGTTAAAGCAGTAGCACATTTTATTGAAAAATCAAAGTCAAGCTCTTTCATTGAACTGCTAAAAGAATTTCCCAGGCTTAAAAATAACTTCAAAGACTTGTTGGGTTGTCATTATGGGTTTGACATTTTTTCGTCTTATAAAGCAAAAACCGAATATTTAGAGCCAGATTTATTACCTTTTAGTTAAGCTCAAAATTGCTTATCTCGCCTTATGAAGAATCCTCTGATAAGCATTCTTATTCCCTTTAAAAATACTTCTTCATTCTTGAATGAA
Organism: Saonia sp.; assembly: GCF_056326165.1. NCBI lineage: Bacteria > Pseudomonadati > Bacteroidota > Flavobacteriia > Flavobacteriales > Flavobacteriaceae > Saonia > Saonia sp. The sequence goes on along the minus strand of NZ_JBWFBN010000003.1, from coordinate 70,693 downwards.
TGTCTGGATTCAATACGTACCCAAACATATTCTAATTGGGAAGTTCTAGCTGTAAATGACCATTCTACGGACAATAGCAAATCAATTCTAAAAAAATATGTTGAAAAGGATTCCAGATTCAAAGTGTATGATAATAGTGGAAATGGTATCATAGAAGCTCTCAGAACTGCCTATTCTCAAAGTACTGGTGGTTTTATTACTAGGATGGATTCCGATGACATTATGACTCCAAACAAATTGGAAGTAATGTTGAATAACTTATTGGATTATGGTAAGGGACATTTGGCAGTTGGGAAAGTAAAGTATTTTTCTAGTCAAGGAATTAGTAATGGTTATGAGCGGTATGAAGTTTGGCTGAATATGCTCACAGAGCAAGGCTCAAATTATACAGAAATCTATAAGGAATGTGTTATCCCCTCTCCTTGTTGGATGGTTTATAGAGAAGACTTAGATAAGTGCAAAGCTTTTAAGCCCAACAGATATCCTGAGGATTATGACCTAACGTTCCGTTTTTATGAAGAAAAACTAATATGCATTCCCTGCAACGAACTTCTGCATTATTGGCGAGACTATGATTCTCGAACATCACGTACCAGTGAACACTATGCTCAGAACTACTTTTTAAACATTAAGTTGCATTATTTTTTAAAATTAGAATATAAAGACAGAAAGATTTTAGCAGTTTGGGGTGCTGGATTTAAGGGTAAATCCATCGCAAAAAGTTTAGTAGAAAAGGGTATTGATTTTCAATGGATATGTGACAATCCAAAAAAGATTGGGAAAGACATTTATGGGATTAGGCTTAAACATTTTTCTGCCCTAGACAAATTAGAGAACTCACAGAGCATTATTACCGTCGCCAATGTGGAAGCCCAAATATCAATCAAAAATTATTTTGATGAAATTAATATGACACCTGGCAAGGATTATTTTTTCTTTTGCTAAACCCAAAATAATAGTTGAAAAATAAAGCTCATAGGTTGATTAAGGTATATTGATCATAATCATTTTAACCATTTAAACTATTATACATTAAACTTTTTAAAGTATATTTGCCAAATCAAAATAGGGAATGCAGTTTAAACATCCAGAACTCCTTTGGGCCTTATTCTTACTACTTATCCCCTTATTCATTCATCTTTTTCAACTTCGTAGATTTAAGAAGACTCCTTTTACCAATGTAAAATTGTTACAGAGAGTTGTTGTGGAATCTCGTAAAAGTAATACCCTAAAAAAATGGTTGTTACTCTTTACCAGACTACTGCTTTTGGCATCACTTATTTTAGCCTTTGCTCAACCATTTTTTGCAAAAGAAACAGCACTTGTTAAAAAAGAAGTTGTTATTTATTTAGACAACTCTTATAGTATGCAGGGCAAAAACAATAATGTAAGCTTGTTGGAAAATGGGATACAAGAATTAATAAAAGCCATTCCCCAAGAAAGTACATTTTCACTATTTACCAATAACATAACATATAGGGAGGTTGAGCTAATGGATGTTCAGAACGATTTATTATCCATAAATCATTCTCAAAAACAACTTAAGTTAAATGAAATACAGTTAAAGGCCAGTACCCTATTTTCCAATAGTGTTGAATCCATAAAAAATCTGATTATAATTTCAGACTTTCAACAAAGAATGCTTTCTAACAATATTGATTCTAGCCAAACATATATACAGAAACATCTAGTGCAGTTATTACCAGAAAAACAGGAAAACATTGTAATAGATACTGCATATGTAAGTGATGTTTTGTCTAATACTCTTGAACTAACAACTGAACTCTCTTCTTTGACCAGTTCTGATAATATTGCTGTCTCTTTATTTAATGATGAATCTTTAATAGCCAAAACTTCTGCAGATTTTGACAGCAATAGAAGAGCTTCTTTGGTTTTTACGCTACCAAAAAATGAAATAATCAACGGTAAAATTGAAGTGTTGGATGCTGGTCTATCATATGACAACGCCTTGTATTTTAATATAAATGAGAAGGAGAAAATAGAAGTATTGGCAATTTCGGAAGTTGATTCTGGTTTTTTGAGTAGAATTTTTACTGATGATGAATTTCAGTACAAATCATATTCTCTTCAAAACCTGAACTACAGTGTATTGGAATCACAAAATTTGATTATTCTGAATGAACTAAGCACAGTTCCCAATTCACTTCAAAATGCGCTTATATCTTTTAAAAGAAATGGAGGGTCGTTGGTAATTATCCCATCAAATAATATTGGCACTCAATCATACAATGAATTATTATCAAATATTAATTCTTCTACTTTTTCAAAGCAAATCATGGGTGGTATAGACATCACGCAAATAAATTTTTCTCATCCCTTATTCACCAATGTCTTTGAAAAGAAAGTGACAAACTTTCAATACCCAACTGTTTCACAATACTATGAAATACAATCAACAATGCCCCCTGTTCTTTCATTTGAAAATGGAAACCCTTTTTTAATTGGAGAAAATGGATTGTATATATTTACTAGTCCCCTGTCAAAAGAAAGCAGCAATTTTATAGCATCACCAATAATAGTCCCTACATTATATAATATGGGGGCAAGAAGTCTTAAGTTACCAAAGCTGTACAACCTTATGGGTGAAGTTTCTGGCATAGATATCTCAACAAATCTTGGAAAAGATAATATTCTAAAACTAGTTCAAGGAGATTATGAATTTATTCCTCAACAACAGTCCTTTCCAAATAAGGTAACATTGACATTCGATGATAATCTCGAAAGAAATGGTATTTATACCGTACAGAATGGCAATGAAGCACTTAAAAATATAAGCTTTAATAACCCAAGAAAAGAAAGTGAGCTTGCATATTTAGATTTAAATATACTTGATGCAACAACAAAGCAGAGCACCATTTCTACTCTTTTTGAAGAGTTGGAAAATGACAACAGAGTTACAGACCTTTGGAAATGGTTTGTTATTTTAGCATTGCTTTTTATTTTGATTGAAATTCTTATTCAAAAAGTTTTTAAATGAACATACTTCTAAAGTCCGCCACAATTGTAGATGCCTCCAATAAGAATTTGCATCTTAAAAAGCGTGATATTCTAATTAAGAATGGTATCATAGATAGGATTGCTGCTAAAATTGAAGCAGGTGGAAATACCAGAATTATAAATCATAAAAACCTACATATTTCGCAAGGTTGGTTAGACACCAGTGTTTCCTTTGGTGAGCCTGGGTATGAAGAGAGAGAGACCATTGTCCATGGACTTACTGTTGCTGCTAAAAGTGGTTTTACAGATATTGTTCTTAATCCTAACTGTAATCCACTGCCAGATAGTAGCTCAGACATTGTATTTCTAAAAAATACAGCTCAGGGCAGTGCCACAAATTTGTATCCATTAGGTATGCTGACCACCAAAGGTGAAGGAAAAGACTTGGCGGAATTGTATGACATGAAAAATGCTGGAGCAGTAGGTTTCTCTGACTTTAAAAGCGCCACTGAAAATTCTAATCTAATAAAAATAGCTCTACTTTATGCACAAAATTTTGATGGATTAGTTTATTCTTTTCCTTTAGATAAAGGAATTGCAGGGAAAGGAATTGTCAATGAGGGTAAAGTATCTACCAAACAGGGGTTAAAAGGGATTCCTGCGCTGGCAGAGGAACTTCAAATTGCTAGGGACTTATTTATTCTAGAATACACAGGTGGTAAATTGCATATTCCAACCATTTCCACAGCAAAATCGGTGAAGCTAATTTCGGAAGCAAAAAAGAAGGGATTAAATGTTAGCTGTAGCGTGGCAATCCATAACCTTTGGTTTACAGATGATGTCTTGGAGGAGTTTGATTCCAATTTTAAAACAATACCCCCTATCAGGACAAAAACTGATGCAAAAGAATTGATTAAAGGAGTAAAAGATGGAACCATAGATTTTGTAACAAGTGACCACTTGCCCTTAAATATTGAGTTGAAAAATGTTGAATTTGACAATGCCGAAAATGGAACAATAGGATTAGAAAATATATTTGGAGCTTTAAATCAATTAGTTGGAATAGAAAAGACCATTGGATTGCTTACTAAAAACAAAGAGCTTTACAACATCACAACTTCAAAAATAGCGGAAGGAGAACTAGCCAATATAACGATGTTTGACCCTGAAATAGAATATGTATTTTCCAAAGAAAACATTCTGTCTACATCAAAAAACAGCATGTTTTTAGGCGAAAAATTAAAAGGAAAAAGTTATGGTGTAATCTCCAATAATCAAATTATAAATTAAATATCTATTTTAATATTAATTTAAATAATATAACTATGGACCAAAGCACTATCAATGAAGGAAAAACAGAAGCAATTATTAGTTACATTTTTGTAATTGGGTTAATTATTGCCTATTTAATGAATATGAGCAAAAAAAATACATTTGCTGATTTCCATATTGGCCAGTCATTTAGGTTTGGGTACTTAGTATTGCCCTAAGTCTTGTGTTACGATTTTTAGATGTTGGTTTTCTAAGTATTTTAGGATGGGCACCAATGGTATTGGCAATTCTCGGCTTGGTAAATGCCATTAATGGAAAAGCTGAACCACTACCAATAATTGGGAATATTGGAAAATAGTCTATTTTAGATTTAATAAATAAATTAATGACTGACCAAAAACCGGGAAAAACCACAGCCATAGTTGCCTACATGACCATTGTTGGTGCTTTAATTGCTATCAGTATGAATTCTGAACCTAAACACTTGTTTGCCAGGTTTCATATTCGGCAGGCCTTTGGACTACATTTGATTTTTCTTGGATGCTCGCTCTTTTTAAGTCAATGGTTCAACACCTATGCCTGGTATGGTTTATATGTCTTTTATATTGTGCTTTGGATATATGGCTTTGTTGGCGCATTGAATAATAAAGAACTGGAAGTACCTATTTTGGGGAAATATTTTCAAAAATGGTTCACTTTTATCTCCTAATACTTAATGACAACAGCCCCATTATCTTTGGAACACATAATTAGATCTTCATCTCTTAAAGAGGTTAAACCGCCTGTGTTATTCATGTTACATGGTTATGGCAGTAACGAAGAAGATTTATACTCATTTGCATCCGAATTACCGGAAGAGCTTTGTATTATCTCCGTTCGTGCTCCATACAGTCTTCAGCCATATGGATATGCATGGTATGCAATTAATTTTGATGCTGAAAAAGGAAAGTGGAGTGATGAAGAGCAAGCCGTGGAATCTAGAGATAAAATTGTCTCATTTATTGATGAAGCATGTTCTACATATCATTTGGATACAAATAATGTTACTTTACTTGGCTTCAGTCAAGGAACAATATTGAGCTATTCCATTGGGTTGTCCTATCCACAAAAAATTAAAAATATTATTGCACTGAGTGGTTATATAAATGAAAATATTCTTGTGGAGAATTATCAAGCCAATGACTATTCAAAATTAAACATATATGCCTCCCATGGAACGGTTGATCAAGTAATTCCAATAGAATGGGCTCAAAAAGCTCCAGGAATACTCAAAAAACTAAATGTAAACCATGCATATGAAGAATTCCCCATTGGTCATGGAGTATCTCCGCAGAATTTTTATTCTTTAAAAGATTGGTTAGATGAGAAAATCTAATTGCTCCTAGTATATAGTAAGTGGTCTATTACAGTGAAATCAACACCCAAATCATCTTTTAATTCATAGTGCAAAAGAAGTTCTCCCCAATATTTTCCATCAGAAAAATCTGCAATAATCCATTTGTGGTTCATCAATTTAATTTTATTGATTTTAAAATCACTTTCCATCCCTGCGTATGGAATTAATGGATTATCCCCTTTCTTTTCATTGGTTTCCAATAGTTTATCAGAAATATACAGTGAAGGATCTTTAAGGTTTAAATGTTCATAATAGGCTAATGCATCATCATTATTTTCTAAGGAAAAATATTGTAGGTCTAATGCTTTTAGCTGCGCAGCTTGTAATGAATCTTGCAGCGCTTCTGTATTATTTTCTAAATCTACAATAGTCGCGTTTTTTTCTTTTAACATGTTATTGGCACTAACGAATTGATAGAGAGCAATCAAAGCGGCAAAAACAAATAGATACAAAAATATTTTACTTTTCATTAAACTTATAGGTTTACTATTAAATTATCATACGCCAAATGTACATTATCTGGCAATTTTTTTTCTACATCATCATGAAATCCTAACATATGGCTAATATGAGTAAGATAAGCAGTCTTAGGCCGTACTTTTTTCACAAATTCTAATGCTTCATCTAAATTGAAATGAGAATGATGTGGCTCCTCTCTCAATGCATTTACACAAAGCATGTCTACACCACTCAACTTTTCGATTTCAACTTTAGAAATAGTTTTTACATCAGTTAAATAGGCAAAATCCTGAATTCTATAACCAAAAATCTGTAATCTATTATGGTAGACTTCAATTGGAGTAACTTCAAGATTTCCAAGTTTAAATTGCCGATTATTTTCAACTAGATTTACCTGTACAGCAGGTGCGCCAGGATATCTGTTTTCATCAGCAAAAATATAGTCGAACCGTTGCTGTAATGAATCTACCACTCTTTTTTGAGCATAAATTGGAATATCACCTTGTCTAAAAAAAAATGGCCTTATATCATCTATACCAGCCGTATGATCGGCATGCTCATGCGTGAAAAGGATTCCATCTAGCTTATCAACTTTATGGGTAAGCATTTGTTGTCTAAAATCTGGTCCGCAATCAATTACATAATTGTAGTCTTCCCAAGATACCATAACAGAAACACGCAATCTTTTATCTTTTTGATTTTCGCTTAGACAAACTGGGTGTTTACTCCCAATTACTGGAATTCCTTGGGATGTTCCTGTACCCAAAAAAGTAATTTTCAAACCGATGCTCATTTAATCCAAATTTATAACTAATAAATTTAAAAGATTGTTCAATCTTGTTAACTTTGAAAGCAAAAATAAAACGAGATGGCTTCAGTTTTAAAAAAAGACGTTGGATTTGAGAATGTTCCTTCACTTAAAGCAAAAACGCTTAGAATAAATTTAAACCCTAATATTTACGGGACCTTTGCAGAAATTGGTGCTGGACAAGAAACCGCACGACATTTTTTTAGGTCCGGTGGAGCATCTGGGACCATTGCAAAAGCAATGAGTGCTTATGATAAGGATTTTAGTGATGCCATTTATGGTATAGAGGCAGATGGGAGATATGTTTCACAAGCACGTTTAAAAACAATGCTTTCTCATGAAATGCGTTTAATGGAAGAGCGAATTAATAGGGAAAATCAACCTGATAGACTTTTCTTTTCCTATGCTAACACTGTTGCAACCATTGATTTTTCCAAACGATACAAAGGACATGGTTGGGTTGGTATCCGTTTTCAATTGGATCAAAACCAAAAGGAATATGATGAAATTATACTACATGTTCGTTTTAAACAAAATGAGGCAAGGCTACAACAAGAAACTTTGGGAATTATGGGGGTAAACCTCATTTATGGAGCTTTTTATAAATATAACAAGCCAAGGAAGTTATTAAAATACTTATACGACCATATTGATACTGATACTGTTGAAATTGACATGATAAATTTCTCAGGGCCAAACTTTGAAGATGTAGATAATAGATTAATGAGTCTACAACTTATCAAAAATGATATGACTGATGCAGTTATGTTTGGGCCTGATGGAAATAATTTATTGCCAGCATCAGTATTGTACAAAAAGAACATTCTTGCACTCCGCGGTAGCTTTAGGCCTGTGACCAAAGTAAATATGGATATGCTGGAAAAATCTTATGACATATTTATTAGGGAACAAACGGTCTTGGAAAAAAACACTATCGTAGTCTTTGAAATCACTCTGGCCAACTTAAAAGCTTCTGGTAAAATTGACGAGCAAGATTTTATGGACAGGGCCAAATTGCTCTGCTCTTTGGGTCATACGGTAATGATTTCCAAATTTCAAGAATATTATAAGCTGGTTGAATATTTTAACAACTATACAAAAAATAGAATTGGGCTTACCATGGGGGTAAATAACTTAGTTGATATTTTTGACGAGGAATATTACAGCCACTTAAGTGGTGGTATTTTAGAGGCCTTTGGTAAGTTGTTCTTTAAAGATTTACGAGTTTACCTCTACCCCATGAAAAATGTTGAGACTGGACAAATTATGACAAGTAACAATGTCCAAGTTCATCCAAGAATGAAAGAATTGTATAAGTTCTTTAAATACAATAGTAAGGTTATGGATATCATTGACTATGATCCAGATATAATGCATATTTTCTCTAGAGAAGTTCTTAAAAAAATCACTAATGGAGAAACTGGTTGGGAAGAAATGCTACCAGAAGGAATTGCTGAAACCATTAAAAAAGAAGGGTTGTTTCAAAAAAAGGAAGCGGTTCAGGAAAAATGAGTATAGCTCCATTTATAAAAATTAAAAAAGCCCATTTGGGCTTTTTTTATTCCAATACTTGTTGGGCATGGTCACTTGTTTTTACTATATCAATGACTTTGGTAATAATTCCATCGCCATCTAAAACAAAGGTTTTTCTGTGAATTCCATCAAATTCTCTACCCATGAATTTTTTTAACCCCCATACCCCAAAAATATTGATAACTGCATGGTCAACATCAGCCAATAAAGGAAATGGAAAATCAAACTTTTTTTTGAAATTGAATTGCTTTCTTTCTGTATCTGCACTTACGCCAAGAAGCTCATAACCAGCATCTTGCAATTCTTCATAGTTATCCCTAAGGTTACAAGCTTCAACGGTACAGCCTGGAGTATTGGCTTTAGGGTAGAAAAAAACTACCAGTTTTTTACCCTTATAATCAGATAGTGTAATTAAATTTCCATCTTGATCATTTACTGAGAAATCTGGAACCTTGTCCCCTACTTTTAATGTATTCATTTCTATTTTATGGTTAAATTTGAGTTTACTTTCTTGTACTAAAGTACACATAAATGACAAAGGCAGAAAAAGTTGATTTTACAATCCAGACACTTAAAAAAATATACCCAACGATTCCAGTTCCCTTGGAACATAAAGACCCCTATACATTACTTATAGCCGTACTACTTTCTGCGCAGAGTACAGATGTTAGAGTAAATAAAATTACGCCTCTATTATTTGCTAAAGCTGATAACCCGTATGATATGGTAAAATTATCTATTGATGAAATTAGGGAAATAATTAAGCCTGTTGGCCTTTCACCAATGAAATCCAAAGGAATATATGGGCTTTCAAAAATGTTGATTGAAAAATATGATGGAATTGTACCTAATGATATTGCTCTATTAGAAGAATTTCCAGCTGTGGGACATAAGACGGCAAGTGTGGTGGTTTCTCAAGCATTTGGAATTCCTGCTTTTCCAGTGGATACACATATTCACCGTTTAATGTATCGCTGGGGATTTAGCAATGGCAAAAATGTTGTACAGACAGAAAAAGATGCAAAAAGATTGTTCCCTAAAGAAATATGGAACGATTTGCATTTACAAATTATATGGTACGGTAGAGAATACTCTCCCGCAAGAGGTTGGAATCTTGATAAAGATATAATTACCAGTACTATAGGGAGAAAGAAAGTGTTACAAGATTATTATAAAAATAAAAGCAGCTCTTAATAAGAACTGCTTTTATTTTAGTTTAAATGCCCTTCAAACTTCAAACTATTGTACTGCGTTATATACAAAGACTTAGAATAATTCAAAAGAAATTGAATTGTTTCTGGACATGCCTTTGCTAGTCTACATGCATTTTGTTGTTCAGAGTAAATTTTTTCCATATAATAGTTTTGTTATTACATAATAACGCTACTAAAATGGAATTATTGTTTAAGTGTACTTAATGGATTAATTGGTAAGTACAATGTTGTGCTTATCAATAATTTTTCTGAGGTTAATCAGTGCATATCTCATTCTGCCCAGAGCAGTGTTTATGCTTACTCCTGTATTTTCGGATATTTCTTTAAAACTCATATCCCTATAGATTCTCATCAGTAATACTTCTTTTTGATCTTCTGGCAACTCATCTACCAATATTCGTAAATCAGAATCAATTTGATTTTTTATTATTTGCTTTTCAGCATTCAATTTATCATCACCAATAACCGAAAAGATATTAAACTCATCGCTGCCCTCAAACATTGGCATTCTTTTGTTCTTTCTAAAATGATCTATAATTAGGTTGTGGGCAATTCTCATGACCCAAGGCAAAAATTTACCTTCTTCACTATATCTTCCCTTTTTAAGCGTATTTATTACTTTAATGAAAGTATCTTGGAAAATATCTTCCGTTATATCACGGTCCATAACTTTAGAATATATAAAACTACTTATTCTCTGATTATGTCTATTAATAAGAACCTCTAAAGCCTTTTCATCTCCGCTTATATATTCTCTTACTAATACTGAATCTTCTATTTGAACTTCCATGTAATTATGTTTTTTTAATTTGAGTATCCTTTTAAAGGATGATTTTTTGTTTGATTGCTAATAGTTAATATGTAAATGATTTATTATATGCCTGAGTTTCAATTACAATTTAAAAGTAGATAAATAGGGAGGTCTGGGAAAAAGTATGTTGTAAAACACCGCTTTTTTGATGTCAAACAACGGTTTTATATTTCTTTACAAAAAAAGCCACATCTTTTGATGTGGCTTCCATTATTTTCCATAACAAGAAAAAAGAGCAATTAAATGCCCTTTTTTTCGTTGCTGTTAAATTTTAATGGTTTAATTCTTATTACTCTCAAGCTTTATCCCATCATGATCTATAATGTGTAAGGATTTAGAATAGTTCAACAAGAACTGTACAGTTTCTGGTTGAGCCTTAATCAATTCACATGCTTGTTTATTTCTAGCGTAAATTTCTTCCATATTGTTTGTTTTGCTTAGTTGTCTTAAGATAACGCAGCATATATGGAGGTATTTACATAGTTCGACCTACGACCTAATAATTCGTTAAAACTATATTATGGGTCTCAATAAGCTTTCGTAAGTTAATTAGTGCATATCTCATTCTTCCTAGGGCTGTATTAATACTAACCCCAGTATTTTCGGATATTTCCTTAAAACTCATATCCTTATACATTCGCATGTTAATTACCTCTTTCTGATCTTCAGGCAATTGTTCTATTAAGGATTGCACATCAAAATCTATTTGGTCCTTTATTAATTGCTTTTCAGCATTTAGCTTGCCATCACCTAGTATGGAGAAAATATTAAAATTCTCATTACACTCAAATTTGGGTAATCTTTTGTTTTTTCTAAAGTGGTCTATAATAAGGTTATGAGAAATACGCATTACCCAAGGTAAAAATTTACCTTCTTCATTATAGGCGCCTCTACGCAAGGTGCGTATTACCTTAATAAAAGTATCCTGAAAAATATCTTCGGTAACGCTTTGATCCAAAACTTTGGAATAAATAAAGCTGCTAAGTCTTTGATTGTGTCTGTTGATAAGAATCTCTAAGGATTTTTCGTCTCCTTGTATGTAATTTTTGACTAATACAGCGTCGTCTAATTGCAGTTCCATGTAATTACTTTTTGGGTTAAACTTAGGGGCCTTTCCTTGCGGAAAGATTCTAATTATAATAGGTTAACTTTTAAAAAGTAATTGTACGGTATAGGCGTTTCTGTTTTTTAATTACAAGCCAAATATAGAAAAAATATAAAATATAGAACATTTGGCTAAAGGTTTCTTTCTAATATTATATCCTTTAGTAATTAAATTGGACATATTGTATCTTTACATCTTAATATGAATAATGCCTACACTAGCTGAAGTAAATCCCAAGGAAAACATAATTATAAAGGGTGCAAAACTGCACAACCTTAAGAACATTGATGTTGTAATCCCTAGAAATAAACTGGTGGTCATTACAGGGCTTTCTGGTTCTGGAAAGTCTAGTTTGGCGTTTGACACCCTATATGCAGAGGGACAAAGACGGTATGTGGAAAGCCTATCATCTTACGCCAGGCAGTTTTTAGGGAAGTTAGACAAACCAAAGGTAGATTATATTAAAGGCATTGCACCTGCCATCGCCATTGAACAAAAAGTAAACTCAACCAATCCGCGTTCTACGGTTGGGACAACTACTGAAATATATGATTATTTAAAATTATTGTTTGCACGTATTGGTAGGACCATTTCCCCAATTTCTGGGAAAGAGGTAAAAAAGCAGTCAGTTACTGATGTAATGACTTATATAAAAACCTTTCCAGAAGGAACTAAATTATTATTATTGGCTCCTATTACCATAAAAAAGGATAGAGATCCAATAAAATCCCTTCAAATATTATCCAAACAAGGGTATGCAAGAATAAAGTATAAAGGTGAAATTCTTAGAATAGATGATTCCATTACAAAAATGGACAGAAATTTTCATTTGGTTGTTGATAGAATTATCTCCAAAAATGATGAAGATTTTTATAATCGACTTGCAAATGCAGTTGACACAGCCTTTTTCGAAGGAAATGGCGAATGTATTATTGAAGAGTTGGAAACTAAAACAGAAAAACTTTTTAGTAATAAGTTTGAGTTGGACGGAATGAAATTCTTAGAGCCCAATACCCATCTCTTTAGTTTTAATAATCCCTACGGTGCGTGCCCAAAGTGCGAAGGATATGGAGATGTTATAGGGATAGATGAAGATTTAGTAATTCCCAATACCTCTTTATCGGTTTTTGAAAGTGCCATTTTTCCATGGCGTGGAGAAAGTATGGGTTGGTATAGGGAACAGCTAGTAAACTCAGCTTATAAATTTGATTTTCCTATCCACAAACCGTGGTTTGAACTTACAGATGAACAAAAACAGTTGGTTTGGGACGGGAATGTCCATTTTATAGGTATATCTAAGTTCTTTAAAGAGTTAGAAGAGAAAAGCTATAAAATCCAAAATCGGGTAATGCTTTCGCGCTACCGAGGAAAAACCAAATGTACACAATGTAAAGGTCGCAGACTTAGAGAGGAAACCGATTACGTAAAAGTGGATGGAAAATCCATTTCAGAATTAGTGGAATTACCCATTAAAAAATTGATTGTTTTCTTTGAAAAACTTTCGTTGAATGAACACGATTCAAAAATTGCCTCTAGGCTTTTGGTAGAAATAAACAGTCGTTTGGGCTTTCTACAAAAAGTGGGACTTAGTTATTTAACACTTAACAGGAAATCTAATACCTTGTCTGGTGGGGAAAGTCAACGTATTAATTTGGCAACATCTTTAGGAAGTAGTTTGGTCGGCTCAATGTATATATTGGATGAGCCCAGTATTGGGCTACACCCCAAGGATACGGAAAACCTAATAATAGTATTGAAATCCCTACGGGATTTGGGCAATACGGTAATTGTGGTAGAACATGATGAGGATATTATGAAGGCAGCCGATGTTGTCATAGATATTGGACCAGAGGCTGGTACTCATGGTGGAGAAGTGGTAGCACAAGGAACATTAGATGAAATTCTATTATCAACTTCTCTAACTGCTGGATATTTAAATGGTACCCAAGAAATTAAGGTTCCAGCCAAACGTAGAACATCGCAAAATCAAATTAATATTGTTGGAGCTAGGGAAAACAATCTCAAAAACATTGATGTCACTTTTCCTTTGAACATGTTAACTGTGGTAACAGGAGTTTCAGGAAGTGGAAAAAGTACTTTGGTCAAAAAGATATTGTATCCTATTATATTAAAAGAAGTTGGAGGCTATGGAGAAAAAGCTGGTCAGCACACAAAAGTAGAGGGTAAATATGAACATTTAAAGCATATTGAATTTGTGGACCAAAACCCTATTGGCAGGTCATCTCGCTCTAATCCCGTTACCTATATAAAGGCATATGATGATATTAGGGCATTGTATTCTTCCCAGAAATTGAGTAAGCTAAGAGGATATCTACCAAAACATTTTTCTTTTAATGTAGATGGTGGCCGGTGTGAAAAATGTAAAGGAGAGGGAGAAATTACTGTGGAAATGCAATTTATGGCCGATGTGCATTTGGAATGTGATGCCTGTAATGGCAAACGGTTTAAAAAAGAAGTATTAGAGGTAAAATTTGGAGATTTATCCATAGATGATATTCTTAATCTTACTATAGATAATGCAGTAGCATTCTTTGAGGCTAATGGTCAGGAAAAGATTATGACAAAGTTAAAGCCCCTACAGGATGTGGGCTTGGGTTATGTAACATTAGGTCAATCCTCCTCTACTCTCTCTGGTGGCGAAGCGCAAAGAATTAAACTAGCCTCATTTTTGGTAAAAGGTAAATCCAAAGAAAAAGCGCTGTTCATTTTTGATGAACCTACGACGGGGCTTCATTTTCATGATATAAAAAAATTATTAAAATCATTTGATGCTTTGATATCAGAAGGGCATAGCATCATTGTTATAGAACATAATATAGAATTGATTAAATGTGCCGATTATATTATTGACCTTGGTCAGGAAGGTGGAGATCAGGGCGGACAACTAATTGCATATGGAACTCCCGAAGAGCTCGTAAAAAATAAGGAATCATATACCGCCCATTACTTAATTGAAAAAATTGTATAATATGGAACCACTGGTCTCTATTGATTGGCTTAAAGAAAATTTTAATAACCCAAAGTTGGTAATTCTTGATGCTACAGTAAAAAATACTATTGCTAATATAGATACGGCCTACCCAGGGCTTCAAATTAAAAACGCACGTTTTTTTGATATAAAAAACTCTTTTTCAGATAAAGAAAACCCTTTACCCAATTCTTTATTGTCCCCAGAAGCTTTTACTGATGAATGTAGAAAATTGGGCATTAACGATGATAGTATAGTTGTAGTTTATGATGGATTAGGAATTTATTCCAGTCCAAGAGCTTGGTACATGTTTAAAATAATGGGACATAAAAACGTGGCAGTTTTAGATGGAGGCCTACCTGCATGGATAGAAAAAAGTTTTGAAACTGAATCAAAAGAAGCCAAAACCTATGCACAAGGAACTTTTACTGCCAAGTATCAAAGTGATTTAGTGGTTATTACAGATGATTTACTTACAAACATAGAATCCAAAGAAGCAATAGTTCTAGATGCTAGATCTAAAGGTCGATTTTATGCTGAAGTACCCGAACCAAGGGAAGGATATAAAAGTGGGCATATTCCAAGTTCTATTAGTCTACCCTACTCAAAGTTATTAAAAGATGGTAAGTTTCTTCCCAAAGATGACCTTAATAAGGTTATAAAGGAGCTTAACTTGCCCTCTGATTCTCCACAAATTTTTACCTGTGGGTCGGGTATGACGGCCTGCATCATTCTTTTAGGATGCGAATTGGTCAATACCAATCCCAAAGCCCTTTATGATGGTTCATGGGCAGAATGGGGACAAGAGACCTGTGATTTTCCTGTTGCACAATAGATTTCTCCCAACAATAGAAATGACACAAAAAACCCAAAGTCATTGCGAAGGAATGAAATGACTGAGAAATCTTTTATAAAGTTTTCTCGTCGCTCTTTCAGGCTCTGTCGAAAAAACAAATGAGTTTCGAAGTCATTGCGAGGAACTAAGCAATCTCTCTATTTATTAGGAGACTACCACGTTTTACAAAAAAGTAAAACTCTTATTGACGGAACATTTTTAAATTACTAATTCCCTTCTTCACTATTCAATATTGTGAAGCCTTACCTTTTCATTATAGCTCAGAATAGAATTTAGTTATTGATTATCAGATAGTTATATTTCATAATGATTTTTTGGCACGCTGTTTGGTATATACTAATCGAATGCAAAATAGTTTCATTCGGAACCCACCTGTCGGTCGGCAGGTTTAAAACCTTATATGATGAAAAAAATTATATACCTTTTAACAGCACTGGTTTTTGGTACTGCAAGTATCACAGCTGCAACAACAGAAGATAAGGTTGCCATACCAAGCAATGCTTATAGATACAATAACTCTTTCATCTTTGTAGAGAATGGCATTACTTTTTCGGTATATCCGGATGGAGAGTTCGATTTTTACATTGATAACAGAGTAAACTTTGGAGCTTCCTATAGCTCTAGAAGAGCAAACATAACATTTAACTCTGGATTCGATTATAACCCATTTGTACAATATGATGACTATGGAGCTGTAATCCAAGTAGAGAATGTTCCTGTGTATTATGATGCTTTTGGGCGTGTAACCCAAATTGGTGATGTAGATGTATGGTACAGAAACGGACGAGTTAACAGAATAGGCGGAATGTACGCTTACTATAACAATAGAGGTTTCTATAGCCATCACACAGGTTTTATAAATGTGTATAACAGACGCTATGTGTACAGACCTTTTCATAGATTCTTTGCCAGACCGGCTTTAAATCTTTGTCTAGTGTATAACAGACCTTATAGACAATACTATAGACCAATTAGATATACGTACTATAGACCATATATGCAGAATAGAAGAAGAGCTTATGCCAAAATTGGAAAGATGCATAAGTATGATAACAGAAATAGAAGAACTACGGTTTATAGAAATGATAAGCGTGTAGCTGCAAGGGAAAACACATACAAGAGACGTGGGGATGCAACAAGAAGCAATAGAACTATAGCCCAAAGAGGTGATGTTACCAAAACCAAAAGAACGGTTGTACGTACCAATCCGCAAAGAGGAACAGTGAGCAGAACCACAACGTCTAGAACTATGGAAAGAGGTAATACCAATGGTAACAGAACGGTTAGACAAAGTACTACGGTGCGTAAAAATACAGGAAACGTACATAGGTCTACTCCTACTAGAAAAGTAACCAAAAGAGAAGTTACCGCTAGACCTAACAATAGAACAGTTACCAGAAGTACTACAACCATGAACAGGAAACCTGTAACAAGGAGTGTACAGAGAACGGTAACACCACAAAGAACACAAAAAAGGGTTTCTGCCACAACCAGCAGAAGTTCTAGAAGTCCACAGGCTACAAGCCGAAGTGCTTCACCAAGAAGAAGTAACAGTACAGTGTCTACTAGAAGTCCTAGAAGACAATAAAGATAGTTTTTAGGTTGGTTAGTTGTAAAGCCCCGTGGCGGATTAAGTTCCCCACGGGGTTTTTCTTTTAATAATTTTGTAGTTTCCCAAATTTATTAGACATTTATAAGTATCTCCCCCTTAGTTATTAATGCTCCCTCATTTTTTGAATTTAAGTTCAATAAAATAACCTGTTCAATATAAGAAGTTTGTTTATTGCTTTGGTTTTATAGACAGCAATAACTCCATACGGACAAAAGACTAATGGAAGCAAGTAAAAAAGGACATATAAAAAGGAAGCATGTTTTACGTGATATACATCCATACTATAGCAACAAACCATACACAATGAAAAAAATTACCATATTTATTGCACTTCTTATAATTTTCGGAAGTTTATCCAGAGCCCAAGAAAAAGTATTTTACTCCTCTTTTAGACCGCAAGGATGGGATATTTATTTGTCTAAAGATGATGGAAAAAGCTTCTCTAAATTCACGGAACACGAAAGTTTGGATTACGATGGTAAAATTTCACCCAACGGAAAATGGGTGGTGTTTACCTCTGAGCGAAATGGTCGTCCACAATTGTTTGTTAAAAGTACCCAAGATAGCTCCAACCCAAGACTTTTGGTAACCAGTAATTCCATGCAAGATCAAATGGACTTTTCACCAGATGGTCAGTGGATGGCTTTTGTCTCTACCCACGAAGGCAACTCGGATATTTATAAATTACCTTTTACACCTTTGGATACCTTGGATATTTCAGAGGCGGTCAACCTAACAAATAATAAAGGCGGGGATTTTAGACCAAAGTTTTCTAATGATGGGATGAAAATTGCCTTTTCAAGTGATAGGGCGCATGAAACCAAACCACTTCCAAGATTGGTTTTTACAATGCAACGGACAGGTGATATATATGTAATGAATGCGGATGGCTCCAGCACGAATAGACTTACAAATTCCGAGAATTGGGAAGGAAGCCCTGTTTGGTCTAAAGATGATAAAGAAATCCTTTATTATTCTGCCGATTATCTTTATAACAATGGCAATGAATCCTTCAAGCTATTTAAAATGTCCAATACCGGCGAAAATGCCACGCAAATATCTCCCGATACTCATTCTTGCGTATCACCCCTTATGAAGTCTGATGGTAAAATTTTATTCACCAGTTTTGTAGAAGGACCTAATGGATTTTCTATTCTTGGACTAGACCCAAAAACACAGGAAATAGACTCTAGCTTGGTTCAGCAAATGAACATGTTAAATGTGGACTACCATGATTCTGGCATAATGCTTTATCATGGTGGTGAAACACCTAAGCGAGAACCCACAAATTTGGATGACTTTTTTGGCGATTTATTGGTTAAAAACAGCCCTCAACTCATAAAAGACATACCAAACAAAACACTTTCATTTTATGGAGTTAGACGATCTTTCGCCGCGCCAGCAACACCAGACGGAAAGATTGTTTATGGCGTTGCCAAAGCAAATAGTTTTCAGGAGGCCATAGCACCATTTGCCTATCCCGTCCTATTGCTGCCATTGCTTGCAATTATTTGGTTGCTCTTTGGAATCTACATGAGCATTAAAAAAAGAAAGACCATTTCCTTTTGGAAACATCTTATTTTTTCTTTACTGTCAGTTGTTATTGTTCTGTTTTTGGTAAAAACTACCGACGATCAATTGTTCTTCAAAGTAATGCCCATGAGTACAGTAAAATCTTTTTTACTTGTAGCGGGAGCTGTACTTTTAGTACTGGGTATATTGGCCTATTTTATGTATACTAAAAGAAAACAGTCACAGAAGCCTATTGCTTCGTTGTATAAGCTTTATACGTTTATGTTTATTCCTTATGCGTTGGTTGTTCTTTATGCAGGACTTATGTTGTCTTCATTTTTTAATACAGAAAAAGATTTTTATGCAGTAGATTATGCAGCAAATGAAATAGAGCACTTGTTCAACTTTCGACCAGATAGTGGTTTTAACCCACAATTTTCCAATATAATAGACACCAAAGTTACCCCAGACGGTAAGTACCTTCAATTTTCGGTAGGCGGTTTTAGAAGAAGTCCGGAAGCCAGGGGTTGTGTTTATCGCTACCACTTTGAAAACAAATCATTGGAACGTGTGACCAATTTGGAGAGCAATACCGGCTTTGCCGATTATTCTGAAGATAATAACGTTATGGTTTTTAGAAGCGGAAGAACTGGCAATATGGATATATATGTTGAGGAAAATGGAACCATTACCAATATTACCAATAGCCCGGACAAGGAAGCCTTTCCTGTTATCTCTTACGATGGCAATAAAATTGCTTATTGCTCGGATGTGATTGGCATTGATAAAGATGGTACTGTAAAAACCATGGACATCTATTTAACTGAAAAGGTCAACAATGTATGGAGTGAACCAAAACGACTTACCTCCTACCCAGGACAAGAGGGGCATCCGCACTTCTCTCCAAATGGTGAATGGTTAATATACACTTCTGAAGAATTTGGAATTAATGACGAACAGCCTTTAATACAGCCCTATATTTTCAGTCCTCAAATGTATGGTGAAATTACGGCGATAAGACTGGCAGATGGGGAGAAATTTAGATTAACACATAATAAGTGGGAAGATGGTGCGCCGCTTTGGCTTAAAGAGAATTAATGTAAGTCCTAACACAAAATATATAAGTCCTTAAATAGGTTTAAAATTTCGCCGCAAAGAAATCATAACCTAAACGTTGGTGATAAACAAATGCAAAACAACCCTATTAACAAAGCATTAAAACTAAATTAATGAGGTGTTCAATTTTAATTTGTCACTTTTAGCAATAGGAATGGTCACAAATAGCTGTATTACTAAAAAGGATTAACCCAAAGAGAATGATTCATTGACACAGGAAGAATCTTCTTTCAATGGCACAAAAATCACTTATCTTAGTTCCTCATATAATAGATATCTATATTCAATTGTTGTATGCAATTTGACGAATGAACGATTACAGTTTAGAAAATTCTATAGAACAAATAAACTCTGAAAGGACAAAAGCCTACTTTAGAGAAGTCTCGAGTTCCTATTTTAATGGAAACTATCGTGCATCAATTGTCACACTTTACTCTGTTGTAATAAACGATATCTTAATAAAATTAGAGGTTCTTGATGAAATTTATTCAGACTCTATTGCAAGAGACATATTAAACGAAATACGGACTTTTCAGCAAGCTCATCCGAATAATCCTGACTGGGAAAAAGATATAATTGAAAAAATCAAAAACAGAACCAGTTTAATTGATAATGTTGATTATGCACACATTCAAGCTTTAAAAAATGACAGACACTTATGTGCACATCCAGTAGTTGACAAAGATGACAAACTATATACACCCAACAAAGAAACTGTTGCATCTCATATTAGGAATATGTTAGAATCATTATTTCTAAAATCACCAATTCTTTCGAAAAAAATATTGTCTACAATTCTTGTTGATATAGCGAATAAGAAAGAACTATTAATAGATGATGAAAGTTTAGAGAAATACATAAAATCAAAATATTTAAACAACTTAAATCCAACTGTAGAAGTTACTATTTTTAGAGATTTATGGAAATTCATCTACAGATTAGATAATGAAGATGCAGAGGAAAATCGTTTAATTAATTATAGAGTTTTATACTTTCTGTACAAGAGAAATACAGCATTGTGCATTCAAAAAATAAAGAATGAGCAAGAATATTTTAGTAATATTCGAAATTACGAGCATACAATCAACTTTCTAATACGGTTTTTATCTGAAAATGAATTTCTTTATCAAGAGTTTAGAGAAGATGTTCACTTACTAATTGCAAAACATATTGAGAAAGATATAAGCGCCAAAACTGTAGCTTGGTTTTTAAGTGAATCTTACATAAAACATCTAGAACAAGTAAAAAATTGGATTCAAGATAATTATGGACAGGTTTTTCCATTTGATGCAAGTGGAGCTGCTTATCAAAGACTTCTAAAAATCGGATATACTAAAGGCTATGTAAAAGAAGTCACCGAATTCATAATTTGGAGATACTCAATAGCTAAAAATTATAATGATGCTGACACAATTTATTCTTATTTAGTACATCCCAATTTGGACAAATTTACTGAAGAACAAATTACTGAACTATGTGAAAAGGCTAACTCAAATTCACAAGTTTACAGTAGAAAAAGAGCCGAAGAAGACCATAAAGATTTAAGAAAATATATAGAATTGAATATCAACGAAGCGTTTGAGTTCAATAAATTTAGAAATGTATTTGAATAAAAAACTGCTTACAACAATGTATAACCGCAATTACGGCGGATTCGACTACGTCCGAATCCACTCGGAATTGCCAAAGTCAGTTCCAGACCGAAAATCAGTAATTTTAATCCCGTAACTGACGGTTATACGAGACCGTTGAAAATTAATGCCCTAAAAACTTGTTCAACACCCCAAAAACATCTTCAGAAATTTTAAACTTGTACAGCATTCCAACAAAAAGCACTACCACTAACAGGCTTTTTAAGGTTATATTGATCAGTGCATGGAAAGGTAGTTCCAAAAAATAAAGGGGAACACCCAAAACCATTAACAATACAAATACTTTAAGGCTCTCCCATGTAAAGGGCTGTATCTTAAATTTACTGTGTACATAAAACAGTTTGGTGGTATTAAAGATACAAACAGCCATAAAAGTTGCAAGCGCAGCACCAATAAGACCATATTTGGGTATCAACCATAAATTAAAGAGGATGGTCAATATTGCCAAGAAAACACCCAATAACAGCACGGTTCTATAATGGTCAGAGTTATATAAAATGGCATTGTTGTTACCCAAAAGGGCATCATATACTTTTACCAACCCAATTAAAAAGACTACCCAAAAACCTCCTCTGTATGCTTCGGGAATTAAAGTGTAAAGATCCTGTAAATTCAATACTATCAGAACAAACAACAAACCTGAGACAATAAACAAGGTAAGAGAGCTTTTTTGATAGAGTTCTTTTAGCGCCACATCATCTTTTTTATTCATTAACTCAGCCGTCAATGGATACGTAATTTGGTGCATGGCCCTAGAAGGCACCACAATAACAGTGGCAATATATATGGCAACGCTATAGTAGGCTACATTTTCGATCTTTATATATTGGTTGATCATAAAACGATCGATCTCCAATACAATGACAGCCGCAGAGGCTCCTAAAATGATAAATGCACTATATTTTATAATTTCTGAGGTGTTATTAGGAAATTTAAACTGAAGTTTTGGGAATTTTAAGGCATAGGCATATAACTTCATGATAATTGTCCTTACAATATATACCCCAACTAAGGCCATTAAGAATACATCTACCGTGATCACTTTAAAATAAACTAGGCACAATAATACAGTCACACAAATACGAGCAAAGACCTCTTTCATAAAATTCCCGAAAACGGATTTCATCTGTACCTTGGACCATGCATAAAAGACTTCAAAATAGGCCATAGCAAATCCAATCAAAAAAATGTGCCAGACATACCCTTTTACAATGGCATTCTTTTTGGACAGAAAATCCCCGATTACCTCCAACCCAAAATAGGTAAGGACCGTACATGGGACAATCATCACGAGCGGTAGTAACAACATTAGAGTGAGAAAGCCATTTTTATCCTTATCCTCTTGAAAACTGCTAAAGTATTTGACCAAGGTATTGGGCACACCAAAGGCCATGAGGGGCATAAGAATGGTTGCCGTGGACAAAAGTACGCCCACCAGACCAAAATATTCATCGGTCAAGAAATTGGTATAGAGAAATAGAATATTGATAGCACCGATACCAAAACCCAAATAGGTGATAAACGTGTTCCTAAAAGATTGCTTTAATACGATTCCCATCTAATATATTCGGCTAGTTTCCCTGTGAGTTCCCTCCTACTGTACTGGTCTATTTTTTTGGAGGAAACGGTTAGTTTTTGCTGTTGGTACTTTAAAAACCAATCTAAAATTACACTTTTTAAATCTGATTCTGATTCATGCCCAAAAATTTCACCTGATTTCGTCTCTTTTACTATTTCTGCCACTTCCCACTCTTTGGGGCCTATTCCCAAAATGGGACGATTGGCAGCCATATATTCAAACAGTTTCCCGGGAATGATACCTTTTGTTTCCTCTGAATCTATTTCTACCAACAACAAGGCCTGTGATTTTCCTTGGAGCAGAATAGCCT
Source organism: Saonia sp. (assembly GCF_056326165.1). NCBI lineage: Bacteria > Pseudomonadati > Bacteroidota > Flavobacteriia > Flavobacteriales > Flavobacteriaceae > Saonia > Saonia sp. The sequence continues at coordinate 47,511 of NZ_JBWFBN010000003.1, read as the reverse complement.
CTTCATGACTCACATAACCCAAAAAAGTGGAGCATGAATCCAATCCTGTTTTTTTAAGACTTTGCTTTATTTCTTTGTTCACCACTCCCGCAAATTGTAAATGAAGGGTATTTTTAAAATCATTATTTTCAAGTGCTAGCTCAGCCAAAACGTTCCATAAATTCTTTGGGTTTCTCCCTCCTAGCAAAGAGCCAATATGGGAAATAGTAAATTTAGAGTCTAAGTCATCCTTATCGAATTCATTCTGTCCCCTCGAGTGGAGTCGAGAGGTTTCAAACCCATTAGTGATTACACTAACTGGCTTTTGAGTAATTCGTTTGAATTCAGCTTTAGTGGTCTTACTGGTCACTATTAATTTATCCGCACTGGTAAGCACCAATTGCTCCAGTTTTTTATGTTTTTTTTGAGCCCGTTTGGACAATTTCAGTTTTTTATGGTACCCAATAGAAGTCCATGGGTCGCGGAAATCGGCCAACCATTGGAGGTTAAATTGCTTTTTTAAGCCCAAACCAATGAGGTGAACCGAATGTGGCGGACCTGTAGTAATAATGATATCTATACCTTCTCCCTTGATTACATCATTTAAAAAATTGATAGAGGGTTTTACCCAATATTTCCGTGCATCCGGAATAAAAAAATTGCCACGGACCCATAACATCGTCCTTTCCAAAAACGATTGGCTTTCGGTTTCTATAATACCAGAACTGATACGTTTTGTTTTCTTCTTGGAAAATAAATTTGCCAATCTGTAAGGTTCAAAAATGGGTTGCTTATATATGGTAATCCCTTGAGGAATTTCATTTATAAATGTTTCATCAATAATGGGATAGTTGGGATTCTCTGGAATATAGACTACTGGCTCAATATTGAAATCTTTAAGGTAAGTCACAAATTTCAACCAACGTTGAACACCTGGTCCTCCTGCTGGAGGCCAGTAATACGTTATGATGAGTACTTTTTGCATGCTATTCTTCCTCTTTCTTACGAGGACGCCATATTGAAAATCCTATACCTCCAACAACCGCCAATCCCAGTAGAATTGAACTTACCAAGGTTATTTGGCTACCGGTTTCCACAACTTTAGGCTCAAATTTAAACTCTATAGTATGTTCTCCTGCTGGCAATCGCAAAGCCCTCAATACATGGTTTACTTTAAAATGAGGCTTTAAACTGCCATCTACATAGGCATTCCATCCATTGGCATAATACATTTCTGAAAAAACGGCTACTCCGGCATTTTCATTTTCTGATTTGTATTTTAAATGATTTGGCTCATACTTCAACAATTGAATTGATGCTGTAGAATCCACCTGAAAATCGAACCGACGAATATCTGGAAAATCATTGGTATTAACCACAGCCTCATGAGCGCTATCTAAGTGATCTAATGCTAAAACTTCTTCGTTGGCACTTTTAACTTCCATCAATTTCTTTACAAACCAAGCATTCCCATTGGCATCTGGATTTAATGCTGCACCGCTTCTACCTTCCTCATCTTGCTGAATTACATACTTTACATTCAACATGTTCAACACTCCAATCTTATTTCTATACAAATAAAAATCGAACAAATCTTCCATTCCTCTTGGCCTGGCGGCATGGTAGCCACTAATTGATTTATGGAAATAAGCTGTTCTTGCTTGAAACCCTTCAGATGAGTCAAACACCCTATAATTAGAGGTGTCTTGTTTTATTTGTTGGTCAACGGCTGTAATTTGAAAAGGCTCTGTCATTCTTCTTTTTCTAACAAAATCCTCTCCATCAACATAGCGTAAATCAACCATAATCAAATCAACCACTATCAATAACCCCAATCCAATAATTGCAATATTTTTATTGACTTTCTCTTTTATGAACAACCAAATCACAAAGGCAGCCAAAAGCACATATACTAAGGAACGAATGGTATCACTAATATATACAGCTTCCCTATCTCGTTGAATCATTGTCATTAACTCATCACCAAAATACCCTCTGTAGGTTTCATCATTCAATCCTGTAAAATCGAACATCCCCTTTAAAAGCAGTAAAGCAACACCCAAGCCAGCCATAATAATAAAACTGATTTTTAAAGCATTCAATTTCTTGGCTTTAGCAATTTCTGGTTTAAATAACTTCACCAAAGCCAATATTGCTAAAAGTGGTGCGCAAAGTTCTAATATAATTTGGATAGATGATACCGCTCTAAACTTATCATACAGTGGGAAATAATCAATCATAAAATCTGTGAGCAAGCTAAAATTCTTCCCCCATGATAATATTAAAGACATAATGGTACCACCCAAAAGCCACCATTTGGATTTTCCTTTCACCAAAAACAGACCCATTATAAAAAGAAAGAAAATAATTGCACCAATATATGCAGGGGCTGAAGTTCCAGGTTGTTTTCCCCAATATAAAGGCATACCACTAGAAAACTCCAATGCTTTTGATTTAGACAAACCTTGACTGGTGAGATAATCATAAGCTTTAGAGTTTGTGCCTAAATTTTCTTGGTTACTACCTCCAAATAGCCTGGGAACTAATAGATTTAAAGATTCTGTAATTCCATAACTGTACTGCGTAATATATTCCTTGCTAAGTCCTTGAGTATTTTCTTTTTCAGAACCATCTGGATTTATGGTAAGCTCCGTTTTTCCTCTTGTACTCCAATCTGCGTACTCTTTGGTGGCCAGTAAACTGGTAGCATTGGTGCCAATCCCCAACATAACGGCTCCTAATAGAATGCCAACAGAGATAAAAAAATGTTTGTATTCCTTATTTTTTATTGCATAAACAAAATAGACCGCTCCAAAAATTAAAACCAATAACATAAAATAATAAGTCATTTGGTAATGATTGGCTACCACTTCTAACGCCATAGCTATTGACGTGAGTACAAAGCCCCATAAATAACGTTTTTGAAAGACAAGTAAGATTCCACCCAAAACCATGGGCAAATATCCCAAGGCATGTGCTTTTGCATTGTGACCAACTCCAATAATAATAATTAAATAGGTTGAAAAACCAAATGCCAAAGCGCCCAAAACAGCCAATCTAAAATCAACCTTTAAACAGCAAAGTAGTATATAAAAGCCAAGAAGATATAGAAAAAGATAATCGGCAGGTCTGGGTAAAAATCGAATAAGTCTATCCAATTTCTTTACATAATTATGAGGGTAGTTGGCACCTAATTGATACGTGGGCATGCCACCAAAGGCACTATTGGTCCAATAAGGTTCTTCTCCCGTTCTATTCTTAAAATCGGTCTGTTCTTTTGCCATACCGTTGTATTGAACAATATCCGATTGCAAAATAACTTTTCCTTGAAGTACAGGGTGGAAATAAGCCAGAGCAGCAACAATAAAAAATACGACAACAAAAAAATGGGTAAATAAAGCTTTAAAGCCAGGTTTCATGAGTTGATTTTACGCTAATATCAATCAATTTCTTCAAAATCTATATAATCTCCAACTTTTTTTGCAGCGTTGTTTTTTCTACTTGGCTTTTTATCAATGATAACATCTCCAACTTTTTCTTCCTGTGGAGTATTCTCATTGGTGAATTTTTCAAAACTTTCTTTAAAATGTGCTTCAGTTTTCTTTGCTGCATAACTAAAGAGCTTAGGTGCAAATAACCTAAAAAGCATTTTAAGCAAGTAGTATACTAATAGTAGTATTAAAAGCGTTTTTAGTAAAACCATGTATTGCATTAATTTATATCAAAAATACAAATCTACTATTGCATTTGGAATGCAAAAGTCATAAAATAATACTAAAATGGGCTGCAACGGCCGGTTTTACATCAATCAAAAAAATGAAAAAAATAGTTTCACTCTTCTTATTTACACTTCCGCTTTTTGTTATTTCCCAATATACAGATGTTATAAATTCTAATAGGCCTGGGCAATCTGTAAGTGCTTATGCTGTTGGAAAAGGTGTCTTACAGACAGAAGTTGGTCTAGTATATGAAACCCAAGAGCATACAGAATTATTAACTAATGCTAACCGAATTGGTGGAGAAATGGCAATTAGATATGGGCTACTATTTGAAGAGTTAGAAGTTATTTGGGAAGGTACCTATTTACATGAAAATAAAGATTATATAAGTCTTGGAGAGCGTTTTTCCAGAACCAATTTTACAAGGCATAGAGCCGGATTAAAATTTTTAGTGTTCGACCCCTTTAAAGACCCAGAGCGTAATAAGCCCAATTTATTAAGCTGGCGCGCAAATAATGTTTTTCAATTTAAGAACCTTTTGCCTGCAGTATCATTATATGGAGGTGCAACTTTTAATTTAGGTGATAATCCATTTTATCCTTCTGACCCAACTATTTCTTATAGGGGAATGATTGCTACACAAAGTAGATTAACGCCGAGGTTTGTACTGATTACAAATGTTGCATATGACCGAATAGGAACCGAAGACCCAGAGTTGAGTTATATTGTTTCAATAACCCGTGCCCTTAGAAACCCCAAATGGAGTGTTTTTATTGAAAACCAAGGTATTAAAAGTGATCGATACGGAGATATGATTATTAGAACAGGTATGGTGCATCTATTCAATGAGCGATTGCAAGCCGATGTTAATTTTGGTGGTAGTTTTAAGAATACACCTTCAAGGTTTTTTGCCTCTATTGGCGGTTCTTATCGATTTGATTTTCATAAGGACAAATTGGTGCCTATTGAGGACCAAAATGCAGATGAAAACGGTGGAGAGATTAAGAAGAATAGTATGAAAAAGACTAAGAAGAAAGGTTTGTTTGGCTCTTCAAAAAAGAAGAAAAAAGGCAAAAAGAAGAAGCCAGAAGACAATGGCGTGATAGATTTTTAAATCTCTTTACCATAGAATTCCCTAAAAAGTACTTTTCAGTTTTTTCTATTGATTAATATTGCTGATATTGGTCTTAGAAAAGAACATTTATGATTATCCTTAAAGAAGCTGTAACAAAGTCTGACTTAAAGAAGTTTGTAACATTTCCATTTTCCTTATACAAAGATTCTCCATATTGGGTTCCTCCTATTATAAATGATGAACTGGAAACTTTTAACAAGGACAAAAACCCAGCATTTAAAGATGCAGACGCGTGGTTCTTTTTAGCATATAAGGACAATGAGATTGTAGGCCGGGTTGCCGCTATTATTAATAGAATAGAAATCAGTCATCAAAAAGTTAATAAAATGCGTTTTGGCTGGTTTGATTTTATTGATGATGTGTCTGTTTCTGAGGCGCTTCTTAATAAAGTAGAAGAAATAGGAAAGCAAAACAGTTTAGAGTTCATAGAAGGTCCCGTAGGATTTTCCAATCTAGATAAAGTAGGGGTTCTTATTGAAGGTTTTGACCATATTGGCACTATGATAACTTGGTACAATCATCCATACTACGTTTCTCATTTTGAACGACTAGGGTTCACTAAAGAGAAAGAATATATGGAAAATAAATTTCCATTTTCTAATGCTGACCCCAAGTTTTTTATCAAAGTAAATGACCTTATAAAAAGGAGATACGGTGTTAAAGCCATAAATTTTACCACTACAAAGGAGGTTATGCCAATGGCAGACAAAATGTTTGACCTATTTAATGAAACCTACTCTGTCCTATCTTCCTTTGTTCCAATTACAGATATTCAAAAAGAATATTTTAAAAAGAAATACATAAGTTTCATTAATCCAGAGTACATCAAATTCATTGTTGATAAGGATGATAAACTGATAGCTTTTGGAATTGTAATGCCTTCATTTTCAGAAGCCTTGCAAAAATCAAAAGGAAAACTGTTTCCGTTTGGGATTTTTCATTTGTTAAAAGCCAAAAAGCATAGTAAGGATGTTATTTTTTATTTAATAGGAGTGCATCCTGACTATCAAAACAAAGGAGTCACTGCGGTAATGTTTAATGAATATTACAAAACTTTCAAGGAGAAAGGTATTGAAACTTGTATTAGAACGCCAGAATTAGAGGATAATATTGCTATTAAACAAATCTGGAAGCATTTTGACCCAGTTGTTCATAAACGTAGAAGAACCTATCGGAAAAATTTGGTGTAAAAAACTTAAAATGTAAATTGAACAGTGCTAATTTTTCTAAGAAAAGAGCCATTTACTCTCCCATTGCTGCGGCAACAGCAGCAGATAATCTTTTATATGTCCCGTTCTCTAAACGCTCTCTAATTCCAGAAAAAGCATCCAACGTAATAGCAACATCTTCCAATGTATGTGTAGCTGTAGGAATCAATCTTAACAAGATTAAACCTTTAGGTATTACTGGATAAACCACAATAGAACAAAATATACCGTAATTTTCACGTAAATCCTTAACCAGTGCCATTGCTTCTGGAATACTTCCATTTAAATAAACAGGTGTAACACAGCTACTGGTAGTACCTATGTCAAAACCTTTTTCTTTAAGTCCATTTTGTAATGCATTTACATTCTCCCATAACTTTTCTTTAAGCTCTGGCATTGTTCTAAGCATGTCCAATCTTTTCAGTGCTCCTTTTACATAAACCATTGGTAGTGATTTAGCAAACATCTGAGAACGTAAATTGTATTTTAGGTAATCTATAATTTCTTTATCTGCAGCTACAAAGGCACCAATACCTGCCATGGATTTGGCAAAAGTTGCCAAATATACATCTATGTCATCCTGCACACCTTGTTCTTCGCCAGCTCCAGCCCCAGTTTCTCCCAAAGTTCCAAAACCATGGGCATCATCAACCAACAAACGGAAATTATATTTTTCCTTTAAGGCTACTATTTCTTTTAACTTTCCTTGCTCTCCACGCATGCCAAAAACTCCTTCAGAGATAACTAAAATACCTCCTCCAGTTTGTTCAGCCATTTTTGTAGCACGTTCCAAGTTTTTTTCTAAACTCTCCACATCATTATGCATAAATGTAAAACGTTTACCCATGTGCAAACGCACTCCATCTATGATACATGCATGAGCATCCACATCATAAACAATGATGTCATCTTTTGTTACTAAAGCATCAATAACGGACATGAAACCTTGGTAGCCAAAGTTTAACAAATAGGAAGATTCTTTACTTACAAAAGCGGCCAATTCTTGTTCCAATTGCTCATGAAACTCTGTATGTCCACTCATCATACGAGCACCCATTGGATAAGCCGCCCCAAATTCAGCAGCAGCATCTCCATCAACTTTTTTTATTTCTGGTAGATTAGCAAGACCTAAATAATCATTGATACTCCAAGTAATAACTTCCTTTCCTTGGAATTTCATTCTATTGGATATTGGACCTTCTAGTTTTGGAAAGACAAAATATCCTTCTGCTTGTGAAGCCCATTTTCCCAACGGCCCTTTGTTTTCAATGATTCTATCAAATAAGTCTCTCATCTAGCCTAAAAATTGATTTAGCTGCAAAATTATGGATTTTTAATTAGCATTCATAAATATTTCTATTCAAAAAAAAAGCAATGACCAAATGACCATTGCTTATAATATTATATAATTTGACGTTTATTTTATGAACTGAATCTTTTGAGCCTCTTCTGCGTTCTTAGTATCAAAGAATCCTTGATTGTTCATCCAATCATCACTGTACACCTTGCTCATGTATCTTGAGCCATGGTCAGGAAATATAACAACAACATTGCAATTCTTTCCAAACTCACCCTCAGCATTCAATTGCTTTAACGCCTGCATAGCAGCACCGCTGGTATAACCAACGAACATACCCTCGCTTTTAGAAATTTCTCTTGCAGTATGGGCACTTTCTTCATCAGTTACTTTTATGAACTCATCAATAACATCAAAATCCGTTGCTCCCGGAATAAGGTTTTTTCCCAATCCTTCTATTCGGTACGGATAGATTTCCTCTGCATCAAACTCACGAGTTTCGTGATACTTTTTAAGTACAGACCCAAAAGCATCCACACCTATAATTTTAATATCAGGATTTTGTTCTTTTAGATATTTTGCTGTTCCAGATATGGTCCCACCAGTTCCACTACACGCCACTAAGTGCGTAATATTTCCATTGGTTTGATTCCAGATTTCTGGCCCAGTAGTATTGTAATGAGCTTCCATATTCAGCTCATTAAAATATTGATTAATATAAATAGAATTCTTAGTCTCTTCATGCAAGCTTTTTGCTACCTGATAGTATGACCTTGGATCATCTGCACTAACATGGGCTGGGCATACATAAACCTTAGCGCCCATTGCTCGCAACATATCTATCTTATCTTGGGATGACTTAGAGCTTACAGCCAATATACAGTCATATCCTTTGATAATACTTACCATAGCAATACTAAAACCAGTATTCCCAGATGTTGTTTCTATAATTGTGCTTCCTTCCTTTAAAATTCCTTTGCGCTCAGCTTCCTCTATAATATACGCAGCAATCCTGTCTTTGGAAGAATGTCCTGGGTTAAAAGCTTCTAATTTTGCGTAGAAATTACCTTTAAATGTAGAAGTAATCTTATTTAGCTTGATTAAAGGAGTATTTCCTATTAACTCAAGCAGGTTATTATAAGCATTAATTTTGGGTTCCATAAAGGATGTCTAGTTAGGGGAATATGAATACAATATATAAACTGTTAACAATATTCCAGCGACAAAATTAACATTTTTTTTTTTAACTACTGTATTTGACCTTCTAAATCCAATAAAAAAGCATAATCCTTTGCTGTTTCCTTTAGGGCTTCAAAACGTCCTGATGCACCTCCATGACCAGCATCCATATTAATGTCAAATAACAACAAATTAGAGTCGGTTTTTACCTCTCTTAATTTGGCCACCCATTTTGCTGGTTCAAAGTATTGCACCTGCGAATCGTGTAAACCAGTAGTTACATACAAATTTGGATAATCTTGAGCTACTACATTATCATATGGAGAATATGATTTTATATAATTATAGTATTCTTTATCATTAGGATTTCCCCATTCATCAAACTCTCCTGTTGTCAATGGAATAGAATCATCTAACATAGTAGTTACTACATCTACGAAAGGAACAGCGGCTATAACTCCATTATAAAGCTCAGGAGCCATGTTTACTATTGCACCCATTAACAATCCACCTGCTGAACCTCCATAAGCATATAGATGTTCTGTACTTGTGTATTTGTTTTCTATTAAATACTTGGAACAATCAATAAAATCTGTAAATGTATTTTTCTTATTGAGTAATTTACCATTTTCATACCATTTTCTTCCCAAATACTCCCCTCCTCTTACATGTGCAATTGCATACACAAACCCTCTGTCTAAAAGACTTAGTCTCGATGTAGAAAAATAAGGGTCAGTTGTACTACCATAAGAACCATATGCATATTGCAACAAAGGGCTGGTGCCATCTAATTTGGTGTCTTTGTGATAAATTATTGACATGGGAACCTTTACCCCATCTTCAGCCGTTGCCCATACTCGTTCAGAGCGATAATTATTTTTATTGAATTTACCTCCTAAAACCTCCTGCTCTTTTTTAACTTCTTTGGCCTTGGTTTTCATATTAAAATCTATGATAGAATATGGAGTAGTCATGGCATTGTAAACATAGCGCAAGGTTTCTGTATTAAACTCCAAATTGGCGTAAGTATATGCCGTATAGGTTTCATTATCAAAAGGCAAATAATAGCTATCCGCGTTGTCCCAACGATTGATTTTAAGTTTGTTCAATCCATTTTCTCTTTCAGAAAGCACATAGTAGTCCTTAAAAATATTAATGTCCTCTAAAAGCACATTTGCTCTATGCGGAATAAACTCTTCCCAATTACTTGAAGATGTTTTTTCCTCACTTGTTTTCATCAATTTAAAATTAGTAGCCTTGTCCTTGTTGGTAAGTACATAGAAATCATTATCAAAATGGTAAATAGAATATTCTAAACCACGCTCTCTAGGAGAAAACATTTTAAAGGATTCATCTGGAGTATCAGCCTTTAAAATTTGATACTCGCTTGTAAGTGTACTATAAGAGCCTATAATTATATACTCTTTAGATTTAGACTTGTACACAAAGGTGCCAAAAGTCTCATCATCCTCATGAAAAATTAATTCATCTTCCTTAGAATCGGTTCCGAATTTGTGTTTATATATTTTATCTGATCTTAGTGTTACAGGATCTTTTTTTGTATAAAACAACGTTTTATTGTCATTGGCCCAAACGCTGCCTCCAGTTGTATTCTCTATCTTATCAGGATGTATTTCTCCAGTTTCAAGGTCTTTTATTTGAATGTAATATTGCCTTCTAGAAACAGTATCCAAAGCAAAAGCCGCATATTTATTGTTTGGACTTATGGATATACCACGCAAGCTAAAATATTCGTGCCCTTCTGCCATTTCGTTACCATTGAATATAATTTCTTCCGGAGCGTCTAAGCTTTCTTTTTTTCTAACATGAATAGCATATTCCTTTCCTTCTTCATACCTAGTATAGTACCAATACCCATCACGTTTATAAGGAACAGACGAATCGTCTTCTTTTATTCTAGATTTTAATTCTTCAAATAGGGTTTCTTGATAAGCCTTGGTATGGGCAGTCATTTCATTATAATAGGTGTTCTCCTCCTCTAAATATGTAATGACTTCTTTATCCTCTCTATCATTTAGCCAATAGTAATCATCAATTCTAATATCACCATGCTTTTCTAGTTCTTTTGGCTGTTTTTTTGCTACAGGTACTTTCATTTCTGTTTTTTCCTTTTTTTGATTCTGACAGGAAAGCGCAAAAGTAAGACTTAACAACAAAACAATTTTACTACTATTTAAATGCATCATGGATAGTGTTTTTTATTGCAGCAATTTAGTAATTTTGAACTTGCAACCTCTTAAAATAAATATAATATGTTTGGAGACTTAATGGGAATGATGGGGAAACTTAAAGAAACCCAGAAAAAAGTTGAGGAAACAAAGAAACGGTTGGATACTGTTTTGGTTGATGAAAAATCATCTGATGGATTAATTGCAGTAACCCTAACAGCAAATAGAACTATAAAAACAATTGATTTGGATAGTTCTCTTTTACAAGATAAAGAACAATTGGAGGATTATTTGGTTACTACTCTAAACAGGGCAATTGAAAAAGCCTCTAAAGTAAATGAAACTGAGCTTGCTGCCGTTGCCAAAGATGGAATGCCAAATATTCCCGGAATGGATTCGTTATTTAAATAGTATCTTTATGTAAAGTAGACAATGTGATTGAAATAAAAAAAGACATAAATAACAACTACAGTTTCTGCTTAAAATCCAAAAGTGGCACAATACTTTTAAACAGTGTTGACTTTCCGAACAAAAAGACTGTTGAAAAAACAGTGTCTAAATTAAATCCCACATTGTCTAGTAACAAATACTTTGAACGGAAAACCAATCACAACGGTAAATTCTTATTTGCATTAAAAGATAATGAAGGAAATGTTGTAGGAAAGAGTCAACTTTATAATTCTGAAGCTGGAATGGAAAACGGTATAAAAAATATTAAAAACAGTTTGTCCTCTGTGCCTAATTGGAATCAATTATAATTGCTTTAATACCTTTAAAACTATTTCGTGCATTTCTTGGGTATAGTCGTAATGGGTAACCATTCGCAATTTTCCTTGGCCCATTCCAATAATATGAATGTCACTCTTTTTTAATTTCTCTAGAAATTTTGCCTGAGTCATTTGCTCCTCATCTAGTTCAAAAATTAAAATATTGGTTTCAACTGGTTCCACTTTTTTAATGAATGAAAGTGAAGCAAGACACTCTCCTAATTCTTTTGCTCGTAAATAATCTTCATTGAGTCTATCAATATTATTATCCAACGCATAAATTGCAGCGGCAGCCAAAAAACCAGCTTGACGCATTCCTCCACCAAAGATTTTTCTTATTCGTAATGCTTTATCAATTTGTTCTTTACTGCCTAATAAAGCTGACCCTACCGGGCAACCAAGTCCTTTACTGAAACATACACTAATAGTATCAAAAAGTCCTCCATACTTTTTTGGAGATTCTTTTTTGGCTACCAGCGCATTCCATATTCTAGCTCCATCCAAATGAAATCCTAAGCTATTATCTTTACAGACTTTTTTAATCTTAATAAGTTCCTCTAAATCCCAACAGGCACCACCACCTTTATTGGTCGTGTTTTCTACACAAACCAATGAGGTTAAGGGACTATGGTAAAAATCTGGTGGGTTTATTGCTGCTTCTACTTGTTCTGCTGTCATCATGCCTCTATCACCTTCTAACAATCTACAAGAAACTCCACTATTAAAACTTACACCGCCACCTTCATAATTAAATACATGGGCATATTCATGACAGATTAATTGTTCTCCAGGTTGTGTATGTATTTTTATTCCCGTTTGGTTGGCCATAGTACCACTCGGAAAAAATAGCGCAGCTTCCATGCCAAATAGGCTTGCTACTTTTTCTTCTAGAGTATTTACCGTTGGGTCTTCTTTAAAAACATCATCGCCTACTTCAGCAGACATCATGGCCGCCAACATTCCTTCACTTGGTCTGGTAACTGTATCGCTGATTAAATTTATTTTCAATTTACCATGTGTTAATTATAACAATCCATCCCAATAGGAGAACCGTCTGGGATTTTTGGTGCTGCTGTTTTTCTTTCATACCCTTTTGGATTGCCAATAAAAGATTCCAACTCTTTTTTAATCAGAATGTTTGTTGGATTGATTTTCTTTTCACTAATCCATGTCTTTAATCTCATCATTTCAAACAAAACTATTTCTGTTACCTGTGGAGAACTACTTTTACTACTTGCCAAGGCCATTAGTTCTTGTATTACTTGCCAATTAATTGTTTTTTGAACTTCCCCTAAATACCCATCTAGGCTTTTGGATTTAACTGTAGCATCTAATAGAGACACAACAACATCTTTTAATCCTAGTTGGTTTTTGTCCAGCGCTTTTTGTTGAATTAATCTATTTGCCCTTTCTGGATGCAAAAGAAGTGCTAACGAATTGTTACTTGCTGTTTCTACCGCTCCAAGTGGATCAAAAGCAACGCCTGTTTTCCCTTTAAAAGATTCCCTGCTCCTATAAAACCCAGTTGCCCTTGGTGGAAAAAGTTTTAATTTTTCTTTTGGAATAGCTATTTCTTCTGCATTCAATGTTTTTAGTAGACTTTCTAAGGCATTTTTTTGAGTTTCTTTATCAACTACAGAAACAGTGTTCTGCCCATCACCTTTAACAGTATAATTATAGTCCAAACCACCTATTATTTTTGCCACGCCTTCTGTTTGGTACCGATGGAAAAAGTATAATGGGGCAAAAACGTCTTCCAAAACAGAATTTGCCTCTCCCGTTCTAATATTATCAATAGAAAAATTATTGATAGCCAATTTTCTAATAGCCAATACATTTTCCAGTTCTTCACTAATACTTTTTCCATTATCCCATAAATGTCCCAATGCATGTGCTCCTCCCAACGGTCTGGCATCTCGGTCAGAAATATACCTTAATCCATTATTTTGAGCTTTTTTCAAAATGGAATTCAGCTCTTGTTTCTCATTGGCATTTTCTGGAAAAACTGCATAAGAATAGGCAACAATAGTTTTATCCCAATCACCAATTCCTACATCATAGGCATTAGAAAAATCTATCTCATCATTTTTAATTGAAAATTGAGGGTGCGGATAATCCATTACAGATGCCCTACCGTTTGTGCTAGCAGCAAAATTATGAGCAAAACCCAAGGTGTGGCCAATTTCATGTGCAGACAATTGGCGAATCCTTGCTAATGCTAATTTTAACATAGCATCATGATTATCATCTCTTTCAGCAAAAGGCTCATTCATTAATGCCTGTGCTATTAAAAAATCCTGACGAATTCTAAGACTTCCCAAACTAACATGTCCTTTAATAATTTCTCCCGTCCTAGGATCTGTTATACTACTTCCATAGCTCCAACCTCTAGTGGAACGATGAACCCATTGTATTACATTATATCTAGCATCCAAAGGATCCGCATCATCGGGTAGTATTTTTAATTGAAAAGCATCTTTATACCCAATAGATTCAAATGCTTGATTCCACCACTTACCACCTTCCATTAAAGCAGAACGTACAGGTTCTGGGGTGCCATTGTCCAAATAATATATAATGGGCTCAACAGCTTCACTAACGGCTGCACTAGGATCTTTCTTCTCTAATCGATGCCGAGTAACAAATTGTTTAAGAATAGGCTCTTCTACAGGAGTAGCATAGTCATAATATGAAAAAGGGTACGACCCACATCTTGGGTCAAAAACACGCTTTTTAAAACCATCATCTGGGAGTTCTATAAAAGAATGGTGCTGTGCCACGGTCACCAATCCAGGATTGGGAGTAACGGAACGTATATAGGCACCCTTTGGTTCTCCTTTAAACGTAAGTGTTGCATCAAATTCTATGTTTTTTGGAAAAGCCTTTGTTCGTTCCAAAGCAATAGCGCTTTTAGATAAGTCTAAACTGTATGACCCTTGATTGGCTCTTTTTAATCGGTTAGATACTCCATGGGCATCTTGCATTAAAAAACTAGTAATATCAATTACATAGTTGCCGTTTTTTTCTTCTTCAATTTTAAACCCAAAAAGTATGGACTTAGCAAATGCTTGCTCTACCGATTTTTTTTCAAGTTCATTATCAGTAAGAGCTCTAAAACGTAAGTTGGGTTGTACCAAAAGTAGTTTATTCCCTGCCTTTTTAAAATAAACAACCTGCTCGTTTCCCAGTTGGCCTCTATCTAAACCAATGTCATTGCTTCCAATACCACTACTTAGGGAATACACATATAGAAATTCTTTGTTTAGCTCATTAACTTCTAAATAAATTTTATCGGTACCATCGTCATAATAAAAATCAAAAAGACCTTCGAATTTTTGATAATTTTCCTTATTAGCCGAAAATTGGGCAAAACTCTGCATAGGGGCAAAAATAATGGCCAGAAAAAAGAGTAAGTACTGTTTCATATAGTATGTTTTTTTAAGAATTTAAATTTAGAGAAAAACATTTTAATTTTTGCGTTTTTTTGCTATTTGTCCAATATCGGTCAACTTGACAAAAAAGAGGTTGTTTTTTTCTCTAAATGATAGAAAAACGCCTTCTTTTTAATATATATCCACCCCATATTTTTATGAAAATGTATAGTTTTCAATAAAGATTTAGTGTATGGAGGTACATGGTGAAAATATCTTTTCTTCTTACAAAAAAAGAAATGGCCTTTTTGATGAAGTGTATGATGCCAATGGAAAAATTAAGCCCATCTATCAGACACTTTTAAATCTCTATGGAGGACTTTCCATTGAGGATTATAAAAAATTAAATAGCAAGGCAAAATCTTCATTTTTTAACCAGGGAATTACTTTTCAAGTATATAGTGATGATGAAATCAAAGAAAAAATATTTCCTTTTGACCTTTTTCCAAGAATTATAGACCCAGAAGAATGGGAAACCATTGAAAAGGGTTCCATTCAACGTAGTCTGGCCCTTAATCATTTCTTGTGGGATATTTACCATGACAAGAAAATTATTAAGGATAAAGTTGTACCGTTGGAACTAATCAGCTCGTCTTCCAACTATCTTCACCAAATGTTAGGTGTAGATCCCCCTCAGGGAATATACAACCATATATCTGGTACTGACCTTATAAAGCATTCTGATGGGCAATATTATGTTCTAGAGGACAATATAAGATGTCCGTCTGGGGTAAGCTATGTCATCTGTAACAGAACTGCCTTAAAAAGAGCTTTGTTTGGGGTCTTTAACCATTATGAGACTCATACTGTTACAAATTATGCAGAGAACCTATTAAGAAGTCTTGAGAGTGTTAGGCCACATGGAGTGGATAACCCGGTCTGCGTAGTCATAACACCTGGAATCTACAATTCAGCTTATTACGAACATTCGTATCTGGCCAAAGCAATGGGAGTGGAATTGGTAGAAGGGCGTGACCTTTTTGTGGAAAATGATTTTGTATATATGAAAACAATATCAGGCCCCATTAAAGTGGATGTTATTTATAGAAGAATTGACGACCTTTTCTTGGACCCTCTAGAATTTAAACCTGATTCATCCATTGGTATTCCAGGTCTTTTTGCAGCCTATAGAAAAGGAAACGTATGTATAGCAAATGCTCCTGGAACAGGTGTTGCAGATGACAAGGCTATTTACACCTATATGCCACAAATCATTAAGTATTATTTGGGTGAGGAACCAATACTAAACAATGTACAAACCTATCATTGTAGTAGACCAGACGAACAAAAATTTGTTATTGAAAATATTAAGGACCTTGTGGTGAAACCTGTGGATGAAGCTGGTGGTTATGGAATATCAATTGGGAACAAATTGACTAAAAGTGAGATTGAACAAGTAAAGCTCCAAATAATTGATAATCCAAGAAAGTACATTGCACAGCCCATACTTTCTCTTTCTGTTCATCCAACATATATAGAAGATAAAGAATGTTTTGAACAAAGGCACATAGACTTAAGGACATTTGCGGTGCTGGGAAACAAACACCAATTTGTACTAAAAGGCGGTCTTACCAGAGTTGCACTAAAAGATGGAAATTTAATTGTTAATTCTTCTCAAGGAGGAGGCTCTAAAGATACCTGGGTACTAAAAAAATAACGTATATGCTTGCCAGAGTTGCTAATAATCTTTTTTGGATGGGGCGCTACATAGAGCGTTCTGAGCATGTTGCTCGTTATCTAAATGTAAATTATTTTTCTTCATTAGATGCCCCCAACCAACTTTCCCAATCTAGGCAATTTGTGCTCCGTTCCATGCAATTTATGGTAGGGAATCCAATCTTAGATGATTATACTATATTAAAGGAAGAAGAAGTATTATACAACATTGGCTTAAATTATGATATGCACTACTCCATTATAAATAATGTAAAGAGTGCTAGGGAAAATGCAAATAGCGCAAGAGATTTAATTTCTACCGAGTTATATGAATCCTTGAATAAATTTTACCATTTCATCATAAACTATCCTTCAGAAACTTTTGTAAAACAAGGTTTGTATGATTTTACCACAAACATTACCGAAATGACCGCCGTCCTTAGAGGTAAAATTAGAGCAACATTATTACATGATGAAGTGTATGCCGTTATAATGCTTGGTGTAAATTTAGAACGTGCTATACAAATAATTAGAATAATCAACACAAAATTTAATGATGCTCTAACAGCCAAGGGAAGCTACGGTGATCAAGTATCCAATAGTTTTGAGTGGTCCACATTGCTTAAATGTGCAGAATCTTATGACATGATGAGAAGGTTCTATAAAAAAGCACCTAATAGTATTTCAACATTGGAATTTCTTGCATTAAACGAAGATTGTCCACGTTCCATTATGAACTGCCTTAACCAAGTGCACAAACATATTTCTGTTTTGGATAAAAGAGTGCATCCAGATAAAAACTCCACAGCTTTTCTAGTGGGTAAAGTACGCACAGAATTTCAATATAAACATGTAGAAGAAATTGAAGAAAATGTTAAAATGTTTATTGATGATATTCTAAGTAAATTATTTAAAATTAGTCAAAAAATGGAAAAAGAGTTTTTTACATACTAATTGTACTATTTTTAAATAAATTATTTTTGAGCTATTAATTATGTCCTTTGAGTACAACATAACTTACAGTGCGGAAAATACCTATGAAACGGTATTGGATGAAGCATTTTGGCAATTCTTAATCTTTCCTAAAGTAAATAATACGCAAGAAATTGTAGAATGGCATTTTGAGAATAGCGCTTTGGCTCCTTATAACCTGTCAATAAACGGATTGGGTTTTACTACCATACAACTCCGTTCACAAAAAAAAATAAAAACAATTGGTTTTAGCGCGTTTTTTAAAGTTCTTAAAAAAGAAGTGAATCCATTTGAGAGTGCTAAAATACCAAACACAACAGAAAATTATAAACTAATTAATAGCTTAGACTTTAGGGTAAATTTTGAGCCCTATCTTAGAAAAACAAAGTTCACTACGCTACCAAAAAAGCATAATGATATCTTTAGGTTTGACATATCTAAACCCATTTTTGAAAACTTACAGCAACTAAATCATTGGATCTATATTCATTTATATTTTAAAACAAATGTCACGGATGTAGATACTACTTTACAGGATATTATTGATAATAGACATGGTGTTTGTCAGGATTTTTCTCACTTATTTTGCGCTATTGCTAGAGAAAATGGTATTCCCACTCGTTATGTATCTGGATATTTACATCAAGGAAACGGTTATTTTGGTGATTCTCAAATGCATGCTTGGGTTGAGACCTATGTTCCAGAATTAGGGTGGGTTGGTTTTGATCCTACAAATAACATTTTAGCCAACCACAATCATGTAAAAGTTGCGCATGGAAAGGATTTTAACGATTGTTCTGCACTTAGAGGTGTTGTTTACACAGGAGGCAAGAATACTACTAAATACTCTGTTGAGGTTTTAACAACCGAACAGTAAAGAACCCTTTTATTTTTCTAAAAATCCCAAAAAGTACCCTATTTTTGGGCAAAATTATATTTGATGATAACCACAGATCAACATAAAGGTCTTATAGATCGCCTTGGTGCGTTAAGGAGGTATCTTTGACATTGATGCCAAGCTCATAGAAATAGAAAATGAAGAAGAAAAAACTCTAGCTCCCAACTTTTGGGACAATCCACAAGAAGCACAATTACATATGCAGTCCATCCAATCCAAAAAAAAGTGGGTGGATGATTATGTAAGTGCCGAAAATTTAGTGAATGATTTAGAGATATTCATAGAATTCCAAAAAGAGGGTGATATTTCTGAAGAGGAAGTAAATGCTCATTTTGAAAAAACGCTTAGTTCCATTGAAAAGTTGGAGTTTAAAAACATGCTATCTGATGAAGGTGATGAACTTACCGCAGTACTTCAAGTAACCGCAGGAGCTGGCGGTACAGAAAGCTGTGACTGGGCTTCCATGCTTATGAGAATGTATATGATGTGGAGCGAAAAAAACGGTTATAAAGTAAAAGAGCTCAATTACCAAGAAGGTGATGTAGCGGGTATTAAAACAGTTACACTAGAAATTGATGGTGAGTTTGCATTTGGCTGGTTAAAAGGTGAAAATGGAGTACATAGATTGGTTCGTATTTCACCGTTTGATAGCAACGCAAAAAGACATACCTCTTTTGCTTCAGTTTATGTATACCCACTTGTTGATGATAGTATCGAAATTGATATAAATCCAGCTGATATTGAGATTACTACAGCACGTTCTAGTGGTGCTGGTGGACAAAATGTAAATAAGGTTGAAACTAAGGTTCAACTAGTACATAAACCATCGGGAATACAAATTCAATGTTCGGATTCCCGTTCCCAACATGATAATAGAGCTACAGCAATGAAAATGCTTAAATCCCAATTATATGAAATTGAATTGAGAAAAAAAATGGAAGCACGACAAGAAATAGAATCCTCTAAAATGAAGATTGAATGGGGGTCACAAATTCGTAACTATGTGATGCATCCATATAAGTTGGTGAAAGATGTAAGAACAGGTGAAGAAACAGGAAATGTTGATGCTGTAATGGATGGAAATATAGATCAATTTTTAAAAGCCTATCTAATGATGATGGGGCAAAAAGAAGAATAATGACTAAAATTAAAATATATCACAACCCAAGATGTACCAAATCTAGAGAAGGTCTTGCAATTCTAGAGAACTCTGGCAAGGACTTTGAGATAGTTAAGTATTTAGAGGAGATTCCCACAATTGATGAATTGAAAGAAGTTATTGAACTTTTGGGTATTTCTCCCATAGGGTTGGTTAGGAAAAATGAACCAATTTGGAAAGAACATTTCAAAGGAAAAGAAATAAGTGATGAAGAGGTTATAAAGGCCATGGTACAATATCCAAAGTTAATAGAGCGTCCCATCCTTATTAATGGGAACAAAGCAGTTATTGGTAGACCATCAGAGAAAGTCTATAACATTCTTAGCTAGGCATTTAGGGCATACGATTACTTTAACAAACATTTAACGATAGCGGTTTAAACCATAAAATATTTTTACAATCTAAGTAAACGATTAAAATCATGAAAAAACAATACAAACACATTTTATTATTCTTTTTTTTAATTATAAGTTTCCTTGAAGTTAGTGCTCAATACGGTTATGGAGGCTATGGTTATGGACGTGGTGGTTATGGTTATGGAGGAAGGGGACGAAATACCATTCCACAGGCAAATATCCCAGAAAAGGAACCTGAGCCAAAGACCGCAGAAGAGATTGTGGATGATGAAATGCCAAAAATAACAGAGGCACTGGAATTAAATGAGTTTGAAACAGCAGTAGTGAGCAGTATTTTAACTACTTCCATTAAAAAACGAATGGAACTTCAAATTCTGGAATTAGATGCAGATAAGACTAGGGAAGCCTTGGAAAAAATACATAAAACCCAAGATGACGACTTAAAAGCTAGTCTTTCAGAAGAAAAATACAATGCTTTTGTTAAGCTTCAAGAAGATGGTTTTAAACCCAAAAAGAAAGAAAAAAAGAAAAAAAAGAAGAAGAAAAACAAGGATTAACCAAAACAACCTATGAAAAAACTATTCCCTTTATTTTTGTTACTAATTACGGTAACTCTAACTGCACAAAGACCTCCACAAGGTCAACGAACACCAATAAAAATTACAGGGACAGTTTTAGATCAGGAAAACGATTTGCCGCTAGAATATGCAACCCTTGTTCTACAAAGTGTTCAAAATCCAAGTATTGTTACAGGTGGAATCACCAATGCTGAGGGTGAATTTGATGTTGAAACCAGACCTGGCAGATACAACATCAGAGTAGAATATATTTCCTATAAGACCTATACCCTCGAAAATCAATTGTTAAGGGAAGCAACAGACTTAGGGACTATTAAATTAGCCCTGGATGTTGAGCAACTAGAGGCTGTAGAAGTCGTTGGCGAAAGAACCACTGTAGAATTACGATTAGATAAAAAAGTATATAACGTAGGTTCTGATCTTACAGTAAAAGGCGGATCTGTAACCGATGTTTTGGACAATGTACCATCAGTTTCTGTGGATGTTGAAGGAAATATTAGTTTAAGAGGAAATGAAAGTGTACGCATTTTAATCAATGGAAAACCTTCTGCTCTATCTGGATTGAGCCCAGAAGCACTAAAATCTCTTCCAGCGGAAGCTATCGAGAAAGTAGAAGTTATTACAAACCCTTCTGCCCGGTATGATGCCGAGGGCACTGCTGGAATTTTAAACATTATTCTTAAACAAAGTAAAACAGCAGGTCTCAACGGTTCGTTTAGTATAAATGTTGGAAACCCAGAAAGCTATGGTGGAAATTTGAGCTTAAATTTAAGGCGCAAAAATTTCAATATTTTTACGAATACTTCATACCGATATAGAACTGGTCCTGGTAATGCGTTATTTGAGCAAGAAAATTTTAACGCAGACGGGAGCACTGCAAGTTTTCAAAATGAGTATAGGGAAATGCAAAGAGAAAATGAAGGATTTAATACTAATATTGGTTTTGAATTTTTTATTGATTCTACTAGTAGTATTACCAACTCGTTAGTGTACAGTAGAAGAGACGGTCTCAATACAACGGGCATTGATTTTTTTAATTTTGATGCGGCTCAAAATCCCACCATTCAGCGATTTAGGGGTACGGTGGAAGATGATATTAATAGAGACGTGCAGTATTCTTTAAACTACGTTAAAAATTTTAATGACAATGGGCATAAGTTGACTTTTGATTATCAATATTCAACAGGTGATGAATATGAAAATTCTATTATTAATGAAGTGGTATTGGGTGAAAACACAAACCTTCCAACAGAACAAACACTGAATGATGAAAGTCAGAAAAACCAGCTCCTCCAAATGGATTATGTGCGACCTTTTGGAAAAGACAATAAATCTCAATTTGAATTTGGTTATCGCGGTACTTTCAATGAGTTCAATACCGATTTTGATTTTGGGATTTTGGAAAATGGAATTTTGAACAGTGACCCAAATTTTAGCAACGAGCTTGTCTACAAAGAGTATGTAAATGCAGTATACACCCAAATAGGAAGTAAGTTCAACAAATTTAATGTGCTTGGGGGATTAAGAATGGAAGCATCAGACATTGGAATAGAACTAGTTAATACAAATGAAATCAATAATAAAAATTATGTGAATTGGTTTCCTTCCCTTTTTGTAGGATATGAGTTTTCAGAAGAAGAGCAAATTACTCTTAGTTATAGTAAACGTCTTCGTAGGCCAAGATCACGTTTTATAAACCCTTTCCCGTCTAGAAGCAGTAATACCAACCTATTCCAAGGAAATCCAGATTTAGACCCAACCTATACGGATGCTTATGATTTAGGATATTTAAAGAGATGGGATAAAGTAAGTTTTACTACTTCTGGCTATTTTAATAGATCAACGGGGGTATTTCAATTTGTAACAAGAGAAAGGGGGGATTTTGTAGAGATTGATAATCCAGATGACCCTGCAAATCCAGTTCTTGTTCCTGTGCAATTAAGAGGACCTATCAATTTAGCGACTGAAAAAAGATTGGGGATGGAATTCACCACTACCTACACCCCTAAAAGAAGTTGGCGTTTAACATGGAACTTAAATTTGTTCCAAAGACAAATTAGAGGGGATTATAATTACATCAATTTTCAAAATGAAGAAATTACACAGAATTTTGATGCTGATAATTTTTCATGGTTTACAAGATTTAGTGCTAAAGTGCCACTACCAGGAAAGATTGACTTTCAAAGTAATTTGTTTTTTATGGGCCCCAATGAAAATGCACAATCCAAAAATAAAGGTATGCTCTTTACTAATTTAGCATTAAGTAAAGAGTTTTTAAAAGACAAAGCGTCTTTGTCTCTTAATATCAGAGACTTGTTTAATACGGGTAAGCGTAGAAGTGAAACACGTACAGATAATGTATTTACCTATAGCGAGTTTCAATGGAGAAGGCGTCAAATCAATTTATCTTTTCTATATAGATTCAACCAACAACAAAACCAGAGAGGTAGAAATAGACCTGGACAAAGAAACGGTGGTGGTGATGGCGACGAAGAAGGAGAAGGTTTTGGTGGATAGAATAATCAACCAACATAGATATATTAAAACAAAAAAGAAGCCAATATGGCTTCTTTTTTTATTCGTTTCGCGCAGCTCTTCGCTTATCGCGCTTTTCTTTTAATAATTCTTTAATATTCCCAAACAACCAATAAGGAACAACAAATGTCAACAAAAATATCATTAACCAAAAACCTATGGTCAATATGGTTAAAAATGCTAAAAATCCTAAATATTGGTCAAAATCAAACATGGAAATTATATTTAATAATGCAAAGATAGTTTGAAAACCATAAATAGTGCAAATCAAATTCAAAAAAATACTGAAAACAATTATGTAAAAAGAAAAATACTCATCAAAACAGTACCTTTGTAGTAAATAAACCAGTTAAAAATGAGCTTTAGAATTGAAAAAGATACCATGGGAGAAGTTAAGGTCCCATCTGATAAATATTGGGGAGCACAAACTGAACGTTCTCGTAACAATTTTAAAATAGGCGTAACAGCCTCTATGCCGTTAGATATTGTATTTGGATTTGCCTATCTAAAAAAAGCGGCGGCATACACTAATTGTGAGCTTGGTGTTCTTTCTGTGGAGAAAAGAGATTTAATTTCCAAAGTCTGTGATGAAATTTTAGAAGGCAAGCACAATGATCAATTCCCATTGGTTATATGGCAAACAGGGTCTGGAACCCAAAGTAATATGAATGTAAATGAAGTTGTAGCCAACCGCGCCCATGAAATTGCAGGAAAAAAAATTGGCGAGGGGGAAAAAACCATTCAGCCAAATGACGATGTTAACAAATCTCAATCCTCAAATGATACTTTTCCAACAGGAATGCACATAGCTGCCTATAAAAAAATTGTTGAAGTAACAATTCCTGGGGTTACCCAATTACGGGACACTTTGCATAAGAAGTCAAAAGAATTTTCCAATGTTGTAAAAATTGGGCGTACCCATTTAATGGATGCCACTCCCCTAACCTTGGGGCAAGAATTTTCTGGATATGTTTCTCAATTGGACCATGGACTAAAAGCACTAAAGAATACGTTGGAACATTTAAGTGAGCTAGCTCTTGGTGGAACAGCTGTAGGAACTGGATTAAATACCCCGGAAGGGTACGACGTTCTTGTCGCGAAATATATTGCCGATTTCACAGGGTTACCATTTATTACAGCAAAAAATAAATTTGAGGCTTTGGCAGCACATGACGCCATTGTGGAAAGCCATTCTGCATTAAAGCAATTGGCAGTTTCCTTAAATAAAATTGCCAATGATATACGAATGATGGCTTCTGGTCCCCGTTCGGGAATTGGTGAGATTATTATTCCTGCAAACGAGCCTGGAAGTTCTATTATGCCAGGAAAAGTTAACCCAACACAATGTGAAGCTTTGACAATGGTTTGTGCACAAGTTATGGGTAATGATGTTGCAATATCCATTGGTGGTACACAAGGACATTATGAACTAAATGTCTTTAAGCCTATGATGGCAGCCAATATTTTACAATCAGCGCAACTACTGGGTGATGCTTGTGCTAGTTTTAATGAACACTGTGCTTCTGGTATTGAACCCAATCATCAAGTTATAAAACAATTATTGAACAATTCTTTGATGTTGGTGACAGCATTGAATACTAAAATTGGGTATTATAAAGCTGCAGAAATTGCCAATACAGCACATAAAAATGGAACAACTTTAAAAGAGGAAGCAATCAATTTAGGATATGTGACTGATGAAGAGTACGACCAATGGGTAAAGCCAGAAAACATGGTTGGCTCACTTAAATAATTAATTTTTTATTTAAAAAAGAAAAGGGGAAAACCATTTTGGTTTTCCCCTTTTATATGTAATAGGTAGTGTTTACATTACTTTAAAGTGAAATTGGAAGTTCCCAACAACTTTAATTGATCATCATAGACATTGGCCATGTAATTTCCTTTTTGGAAATCACCAGCAGGTTTATCAACAAAATCACATACATCCAAGTTACTGTTCTCATAGTAGAAACCAGTTCCTTTACTATAGTTTATGGAAGCCCCTGCATCATTAGACTTTGACATACCACCACCAATAACATTTCCTTGTGGGTCTAAAACTTCAATTAAAAATTCTCTATCACCAGCTTCAGCAATTACATTGTTAGCTACTGTAAAACAAATTTTAAATTTATCAGTGCTTTTAGCTCTAGTAGTAGAAACTAATTTTCCATTGTTTCTTTCTCTAACAGCATCAACACTTATCTTAGTTAAGTTCAAAGCAGAACCTCTTTCAACTGCATCCGCTAATTGAGTGTTTTGTACAACTAAAGAATCATTGAACACTGTTTGCTTTTCTAACTCAACATATGTGCTATCTCTTTGCATAGCCAATAAACTGTTAGATTGTGTCAAAGAATCTACTTGCTTAAGTAATTGCTCTCTTTCAGCTTTAAGTACATTAACTTGTCTTCTGTATCTTGAAAGAGATGAAATATCTGCCTTCATTGTTTTAACAGAATCAATATATTTTGCAATTCTATCTCTTGCACCTACCAATTCTTCATTAGTAGCATTGCTTTCCATAATAGCTTTGTCATATTCAGATTTTAAGCTATTTAAGTCTTCAACAACTAAATCCTTTTCTTGTGTAAGTAAAGTAGTTGTCTTTTTCTTGTCTTGATAAAGACTTACTGTGTAAATAATAGTACCTAGCAAAATCACACCTAGCAAACCTGCTATTACTTTTAATCCGTTGTTATTCTTTGTTTCAGTCATAATGTAATAATTAAATAATCGTGTTCGTAAATTTTAAAATAGTTGTTTGATTTTGATTTATATACGCTACATTTTAACATTTGGACTTTTCTAGACCAAAAATGGAATATTTAGGATTGATGTAGTAACTTTATATGCAACAACAATACTTGGCTATTTCATTTAAATTGAATGAATTACAGGGTTTATCAACCATAAAACATCACAGATGAAAAAAATTATTTTCACAATCACTTTTATTGCTCTAACAATTGGATGCAAAGAAAAAACCAAATCGACTCCGATAATGGATTCTGATATTGGTATAAATGAGCCCGCTTCAGCAACTAGTAGTAGTCCTGAAATAAAAATAATACCCATAGAACATGCCACTGCCGTTTTAGAGTGGCAAGATATAACCATATATATAGACCCCGTTGGTGGGAAAACTAAGTTTGAAGGACAAAAACAACCAGATTTAATTTTGGTTACCGATATTCATGGAGATCACCTTAATGTTGAAACATTACAAGCAATAAATACTGAAAAAACAAAAATCATAGTCCCAGGGGCTGTCGCCGATAAAATCCCTGATGGATTTAGTTCTCAGCTCATCGTATTAAACAATGGGGAATCCAAAGAAGTACATAATATAACCGTAGTAGCTATCCCTATGTATAATTTAAGGGAGGAAGCTTTAAGTTTTCATACCAAAGGACGTGGTAATGGTTATGTTCTGAATATTGATGGACAACGTCTTTATTTCTCTGGAGATACAGAAGATATTCCAGAGATGAGAGCATTACAAAATATTGATAAGGCCTTTATTTGTATGAACTTGCCCTATACCATGACAGAAGAAAGTGCGGCAAGTGCTGTTTTGGAATTTAAACCCAAACAAGTTTATCCTTACCATTTTAGAGGAAGACCAAATGTAAGCGATGTTGCAAAGTTTAAAGAATTAGTCAATACGGGAAATACCAGTATAGAAGTTGTGCAGTTGGATTGGTATCCAACAGAACCATATTAATATATGTAACATTATTAAAGCTATTGAGTCTATATATAAGTTAACTTTCCTTAAAATTCACATATGAAAAACACATTTAAAATATCTTCCATACTGTTAATCATTTTATTGATGATTAGTTGTAAAGAGGAGAAAAAAGAAAAAGAAGTTGCCAAATTCCAAGTGCCAGTTGAGTACTACAAACTGGACAACGGCTTAAAAGTAATTCTTTCACAGGACAAAACATCGCCAACGGCAATTATTGCCGCCTACTACAATATTGGTTTTAGAATTGAGCCTAGAGATCGTACCGGTTTTGCGCATTTGTTTGAGCATATGATGTTCCAAGGATCCAAAAATCTTGGTAAAATGGAGTTTATTAAACTAGTACAACAAAATGGAGGTGTTCTTAATGGCTCCACTAGGTTTGATTTTACTAATTATTTTGAAATTGTCCCCTCTCATAAACTAGAAACTATGCTTTGGGCAGAGGCTGATAGAATGCGTGGGTTGGACATTACTCAAGAAAATCTAACCAACCAGCAAGGTGTAGTAAAAAATGAAGTAAAAGTAAACGTGTTAAACCAGCCATATGGTGGTTTTCCTTGGTTAGATATGCCGCAATACGCAAACACCAATTGGAACAATGCTCATAATTTTTATGGCGACCTTGAAGATTTAGATGCAGCAAATTTAGAAGATGTTGCCAGTTTTTTTAAGACATACTATGCCCCAAACAATGCAGCAATTTCTGTTGTGGGCGATTTTGAAATTGAAGAAACCAAAGTATGGATAGAAAAATATTTTGGGAATATTCCTGCTTCAGAATTACCTGCTCAACCAGATATTTCGGAACCTAGACAAGAAGTTGAAAAAGATATCATTAAAGATGATCCATTGGCAAATAAACCTGCTATTGCCCTGGCATATCATATGCCAGAACGTAATACACCAGAATATTATGCCATGGGCCTTTTAAATCAAATTCTATTACAAGGCGATAATGGTTTATTAAAGCAAAAATTAGAAAAGGAAAAAGGATATACCTCAGACGTTGGTGGAGGCATCAATTATTTGGGAAATATGTTCAATTATAAAGGTCCAATGCTTTGGATGTATAATTTTACCTATGATGCTGAAACGTCAAAAGAAGATATTCTAACTTCTATTGATGAAGTCATGGCTAATCTAAAAAGTAATCTTTCCCAAGAAATGATTGATAAAGCTATCATTAAAACAAGATCACAATTATATGATGACCTTGGTGGTTTTTTTGGGTTGGGAAGAGCTGACTTACTCTGTAGTTTTGCCTTATTTGATGATAATCCTGACCGGATAAACCAAATAGAAGATGAATTTAACAAAGTTACTCCAGAAATAATTTCCAAAACCATAGATGAGTATCTTAGAAAAACAAATCGTACAATTTTAACGGTAAATCCTTTATTGGCAAATAACGAAAAAACACAATAATGAAAAATATCATCACATACCTTATAGCACTTACGTTCACTTTTTCTTTTGCCCAAGAACAAACAATTGAAAAAGAACAACCTCCCAAAGGCGGAGAGCCAAAAAATTTCTCCCTTCCAAATAAGGAAGTTATTGAATATGATAATGGTCTCACTTTAGTATTGGTTCCTTACGGTTCCTTGCCCAAAGCGACCATAAGATTTAATATTAAGACTGGTAACATTAATGAAAAGGAAGACCAAGTATGGTTGGCAGACCTGTTAGTAGACTTGTTAGAAGAAGGTAGTATAAATAAAACATCCCAAGAAATTGCCGATGAGATGGCAGGAATGGGAGGCAATTTAAATATGGGTGTTGGTTCACATACAACTTCCCTATCAGCATCTGTATTATATGAATTTACTCCTGATGCCATTAAAGTGATTGCAGACGTTTTGAAAAACCCAAAATGGCCAGGAGAAGAATTAGATAGATTAAAGAGTGATATGAAGCGTGAACTCTCCGTAGATTTATCTACTCCAGGTTCCCAGGCATATCGAGATTTTTATGCAGAAATCTACCCTGACCATCCTTATGGACGTGTATATCCAAGTGAAGAAAATATTGATTCTTACACAGTAGATGACATAAAGGAATTTTATGATGCCAATTTTGGAGCTAAGCGTACAACTATATATGTTGCTGGAAATTTTGATTCGGAAGCCGTTAAGGATGCTGTTGACAGTTCTATGTCCGATTGGAAAGCTGGTAATGAGTCTATGTATAATGTTGCTAAAGCAGTAACTGGTAATACTGTAAAAATAATTGATAGACCAGACGCACCGCAGTCAACAATATTTTATGGGTTACCCGTAGTAGACCCATCTCATCCAGATTATATTGCCATGGACGTAACCAACTCTATTCTTGGAGGTTCATTTGCATCTAGAATTACTAGTAACATAAGAGAAGATAAGGGATATACCTATTCTCCTCGTAGTATTTTGGCTGAAAACTATAAATCTGGGGTTTGGTATGAAAGAGCTGATGTTACAACTGAACATACGGGAGCATCTTTACAAGAAATAAAAAATGAAATTGAAAACTTGCAAAATGAGCCTCCATCTCAAGAAGAATTGAATGGTATTATAAATTATGAGTCTGGTATTTATGTTTTGCAGAATTCATCTCCCAGCGGTATTATAGGTCAGCTTATATTTCTTGATACACATGATTTAGATGATGCCTTTTTAGAAAACAAAGTAAAGAGCATGCATGCTGTAACACCAGAAATGGTTCAGGAAATGACCAAAAAATATATAAGACCAGAAAACATGACCTTAATCGTAGTCGGTGACAAACAAAAAATTGAAAATCAGATTGAGGAAACAATTAAAAAGCCACTTAAACAATAATTATCAATAGTCTTAATAAAAAAAGCTCCTTAATTGGAGCTTTTTTCACCTTATCAATTTCTTGTATTTTATTCGCTTAGGTATTAAATCTCCACCCAGTCGTTTCTTCTTATTTTCCTCATAATCAGAGAAAGAACCTTCAAAGAAATATACTTGAGAATCACCCTCAAAGGCAAGTATATGTGTACAAATTCTATCTAAAAACCATCTGTCGTGAGAAATAACCACTGCACAACCTGCAAAGTTTTCAAGACCTTCTTCCAATGCGCGTAATGTATTTACATCCAAATCATTAGTTGGTTCATCTAAAAGTAATACATTACCTTCTTCTTTTAAGGTCATTGCCAAATGAAGTCGGTTACGCTCACCACCTGAAAGCATACTTACCTTCTTATTTTGCTCACTCCCAGAAAAATTGAATCTACTTAAATAAGCTCTGGAATTAACTTGTCTTCCTCCCATCATAATAAGCTCTTGCTCATCACTAAAATTTTGCCATATAGTTTTCTCTGGATCTATGTTAGAATGACTTTGATCCACATACGCAATCTTGGCAGTATCGCCTACTAAAAATTCTCCCTTATCAGCAGTTTCTTCACCCATTATCATTCTAAAAATAGTAGTTTTACCAGCTCCGTTAGGACCAATAATACCTACAATACCAGCTTGAGGTAGATTAAAATTTAAATCTTCATACAAAAGTTTATCGTCATAGCCTTTGCTGATTCCATTGGCTTCAATAACATTAGTACCCAAACGCGGTCCATTAGGAATATAGATTTCTAATTTATCATCCAATTGTTTCTGGTCCTGGCTCATTAATTTGTCATAGTTCTTAAGACGTGCCTTTTGCTTGGTTTGTCTTCCTTTGGCTCCTTGGCGTACCCATTCCAATTCTCTTTCCAAAGTTTTTTGTCTTTTAGATGCCTGTTTGTTTTCTTGAGCCAACCTTTTGGATTTTTGGTCTAACCAACTGGAATAATTTCCTTTCCATGGGATGCCTTCTCCCCTATCCAGTTCTAATATCCAACCTGCAACATTATCAAGAAAGTACCTATCGTGTGTTACTGCGATAACAGTACCTTTATATTGTGCTAAATGATGCTCTAACCAATGCACAGATTCAGCATCCAAGTGGTTAGTTGGTTCATCCAGAAGTAATATTTCAGGCTCTTGTAATAATAATCTACAAAGAGCTACTCGTCTTCTTTCACCTCCAGAAAGCACAGCAATTTTCTTGTCAGAATCTGGTGTGCGAAGCGCATCCATGGCAATCTCCAATTTTGTATCCAACTCCCAAGCATTAGACGCATCAATCTTATCTTGAAGTTCAGCTTGCTTGTCCATAAGTTTCTGCATCTTATCCGCATCTTCATAGACTTCGGGCAAACCGAACATATCATTTATCTTGTTGTATTCATCTAGAATTGCCACAGTCTCGGCAACTCCTTCTTTTACAATTTCCAAAACTGTTTTGCTTTCATCCAATTGAGGTTCTTGCTCTAAATAGCCAACATTGTATCCTGGTGAGAAAACAACATCGCCTTGGAAATTTTTATCTATACCAGCAATGATTTTTAATAGTGTGGATTTACCGGAACCATTAAGTCCTAAGATTCCGATTTTAGCACCATAAAAGAAACTTAAATAAATATTCTTTAAAACTGGGGTGTTAGCAGTTTTATATGTTTTAGTAACCCCAGACATGGAGAAAATGACTTTCTTATCGTCAGACATAAATTAAAAAATTAAATTTTGGATTAAAAAAGAGATTATTAATATTAAACTCTTCCTTTTAAAGCATTAAATACCCAGGCGATTGCAAAAAACCCTATTCCTACAGCGGCAAATCCCCATCCGGCAACATCATCATATCTAAAAGCTCCAAGAGCAATCAAAGCTACTCCAACAACTATCATAATAAATGTAGCCCATGCAAGCACTGTGTTTTTGTTCATTCCCATATTTAGTTTAGTTTAGTTGTAACCGTCAAATATCGTAAATTTAAGGGAATACCCTAAAAAACATAAGGTTTTAGTTTTCAAATGGAAAAACCACTCCTACTTGTCTTCTAACTTCATCCATTAATTCCATAAGGTCCAAACTATTCTGGTGCGACCATAAATCACTCTCTGTTTTCCCTCCTCTTAGGCAATCATGGACTTCAATAATTTCATGTGTATAACCCATTCCTAAAGATGGTAAATCAAAATTTTGGACAGCACCTCCTTTTTCAATTGAATATCCTTGAGCCATATGCCACATTGGGCGCAAAACTAGAGATGCCTTACTGCCAGCAATTTTTCCTTTTACCTCTAAATCCGAAGCAAAACCGCTATGGAGAATTGCTTGTGCATTGTCATAGGTGAAAATCATTGATGTTTGTATTTCCACTCCAGTCTTAAAGAAGTTTGATTCCGCTATAATTTTATTGGGCTTTCCTAAAAATAAATAGGCAAGAAAAATGGGATATATACCTATATCCAAAATAGAGCCCCCTGCTAACATTGGGTTCAAAATTCGGCCTTCAACATCTCTATCCAGACCATAATAGGTGAAATCTGCATTCACATAATTCACATTCCCAATTTCACCATTATCAACAAGTTCTTTTACTTTTTTTATTGATGGATTAAATCGACTCCACATGGCTTCCATAAAAAACACTTTGTTCTCTTTTGAAGCTTCTATCATTCTTTCCGCATCTTTTCGATTTACAGCTACTGGCTTTTCACATAAAACATGTTTGCCATTTTGCATTGCAGTAATGCTTAATTTGGCATGTGAATCATGAGGAGTTGCAATGTATAAGACGTCAACATCAGAGAATTTAAACAACTCATCATAACTGCCAAATGCATTTTTAACACCGTATTCTTCTGCAAAAGTATTGGCCTTATCCAAACTTCTTGATGCAACTGCGGCTAACTCTCCGTCAGGAACCAATTTTAGGTCATCAGCGAACTTTCTAGCAATTCCGCCAAGACCAATAATACCCCATCGTATTTTTTCTTTCATTTTTGTTCTTCAGTTTTCTCAAAGTTAATCAATATCTTTAGCATTATTAAAGAATTTTATAAGAATGGACATCAACTTCAACATAAATGAAGACCATAACAAACTACTTGTTTCTGAGTTAAAAAAACAGCTTGCTAAGGTGAAATTAGGAGGTGGAAAGCAACGAATAGAAAAACTGCATGCCCAACGAAAAATGACAGCGAGAGAGCGTATTGATTATCTTTTGGACACCAAAGATAGTATAGAAATTGGAGCGTTTGCTGGAAATGGAATGTATGCTGAGCATGGTGGTTGCCCATCTGGAGGCGTTGTTGTGAAAGTTGGTTATGTTCAAGGAAAACAATGTGTAGTTGTAGCAAATGATGCAACCGTCAAAGCTGGAGCTTGGTTTCCCATTACTGGGAAAAAAAATTTAAGAGCACAAGAAATTGCTATAGAAAATAGGCTTCCCATTATTTATCTTGTGGATAGTGCTGGAGTTTATTTGCCATTACAGGATGAGATTTTCCCAGACAAAGAACATTTTGGGCGCATTTTTAGAAACAATGCAGTTATGAGCAGTATGGGCATTACTCAGATTGCAGCTGTTATGGGTAGTTGTGTAGCTGGAGGCGCCTACCTTCCCATTATGAGTGATGAGGCATTGATTGTAGATAAAACAGGAAGCATTTTTTTAGCAGGTAGTTATTTGGTTAAAGCTGCCATTGGTGAAAATATAGATAATGAAACACTTGGAGGGGCTACCACACATTCTGAAATCAGCGGTGTGATAGATTATAAATCCAAGGATGATAAAAATGCCTTGGACACCATTAAAAACATACTAGGTAAAATTGGTGATTTTGATAAAGCTGGGTACAATAGAATAAAGCCTATAAAACCTACAGAGAATCCAGAAGATATATATGGAATTGTTCCAGCATCGAGGGCGGACCAATATGATATGCTAGAAATCATAAAACGTTTGGTAGACAATTCTGAGTTTGAACAATACAAAGAAGAATATGGGAAAACCATTCTAACTGGTTATGCAAGGATTGATGGTTGGGCAGTTGGCATTGTAGCCAACCAGAGAAAAGTTGTAAAAAATGGTAAAGGAGAAATGCAATTTGGAGGGGTTATTTATTCGGACTCTGCTGATAAAGCAACCCGTTTTATTGCTAATTGCAACCAAAAAAAGATTCCATTAGTCTTTTTACAGGATGTTACAGGGTTTATGGTGGGCAGTAAAAGTGAGCAGGGCGGTATTATAAAAGATGGTGCCAAAATGGTGAATGCTGTGGCAAACTCTGTGGTGCCAAAATTTACGGTTGTAATAGGCAACAGTTATGGTGCAGGTAATTACGCCATGTGCGGCAAGGCCTA
Organism: Saonia sp.; assembly: GCF_056326165.1. NCBI lineage: Bacteria > Pseudomonadati > Bacteroidota > Flavobacteriia > Flavobacteriales > Flavobacteriaceae > Saonia > Saonia sp. The sequence continues at coordinate 13,497 of NZ_JBWFBN010000003.1, read as the reverse complement.
TGATCCTAGATTCATAGTTGCATGGCCCAGTGCAGAACTGGCTGTTATGAGCGGTAATTCAGCAGCCAAGGTATTGTTACAGATTGAAAAAGCATCTTTAGAAAAGAAAGGAGAAAAAATTACACCTAAAAAAGAGGCGGAGTTGTTTGACAAAATAAAAAGTAGGTACGACGAACAAGTCTCACCATATTATGCAGCTGCTCGCTTATGGACAGATGCTATCATAGACCCTTTGGAAACCCGAAAATGGATTTCAATGGGTATGGAAGCTGCCAATCATGCTCCCATTGAAAAACCTTTTAATATGGGGGTTTTACAGGTATAGGCATATTATTTTACTTTCATGATAATGTTTTGGGTAATTTTGTCCTCAACCCTTATATGAAAATCTTTTAACCCCTCTTTTGAAAAAGTAAGTATATCTTTATCCTGAACAGGTATAACATAATGTCCTTTTTCATCTGATAAAACCATTTCCTTATTAGAATGGTTAAAAATGGAAACATTTGGAATCATTTTACCTCTCATGAATACATAGCCAGAAAGGGTGTGAAGTTTTTCTTTTTCTTTAAAAGACTTTCGTTCAACTCTTTGTGCCTCTTTTTCCGACACCATTAGCTCTGACTCAATATAATAAGCCATATTGAAATTCGATAAATGTTCCCATTTGTCTTGACTTGCATATTTTCTATACGAACTATAACCATTTGAAGATGCAGCCAATACCAACCCAAGTTCTTCTTTTCCATATACTTCCAATAGCTCCAAAGAAACAATAAAATCCTTTTTTACATAAATATCATAAGGGATAAGATCAACTTTAACCATTCTATCATTCTTCTTGACCATACACAAGATATTTTTTCCAGATGAATTCAAGTTTTTGAAGGTGTGTCCAAAATCATCTTTGTAATCATAAATATTTACCCTTACCAACAAGCTATCGCTTGGATTGTGCCAAACCTCAAACTCAAATTGATTTAATCTCCTTAGGCCTTTCTTTACTTTTATTCTTGTTGCCAATTCTCCTCCTTTAGCAATATTGTCCTTCCAGTACCCATAATGTTTTTCTCCATAATTCCTGTAACCAACATTACTTTTCACAAAACGCCCTTTAAAATCAGATACAACCACTTCATCCAATTTCAAATTAATTGGGTTTAATGTAATAATTGGATAATCATCAAAGACCATTTTAATATCTGAAACAGGAATATAAAGTGTCTCATATCCTAAAGAAGAAAAAAGAATTTGGGAATCCTTGCTTATTTTATCATAATCCCAAAAAAGATGAAAAAGACCTTCTTCATCACTTACCGTACCCATAGCAGTCTCAAGAATTCCCACATTAACATATGGAATGGGTTCATTGGTTTTGGAGTTGACAATTTTACCTTTGTAGTCCCTTTGTCCAATTAAAGTGTTCAAAAAAAAGAGAAAGAGTATTGATAAATACAATTTCTGATGAACTTTATTTGGCCAAATTCCTAGCATTAACATTAATTTTAAACAATTCCTGGTTTACATTCTTTAGCATAAGTTTAAAAACCTTGGTCTCCTTGCTTTGTGAAGCACTACCATAATTGCGGTAAATCGTTGCCTTTAAATAGGTGGGCATAAGGCTTTTATTGCCTAAGTAGTTAATATTCACACTCCATGTTCCTGGTAGGGAACCATCCACCAAATATTCTTTTACATTATAGCCAAACTCTTTTTCTCTTTCTATTTCTTCAGGATTATCAAACAAACTATGCTTCCAAGTATAGTATTGGTTTTTGGGGTTCACAAACTGCATATCAAATTCAGCTTCACCATCGTTCCACTCAAAAACCAAGCGTGTGCCCCTAAAGTCTTCTTCTGCCACATAGAGAGTCCTAGCTTTATGTCCCTTAACAACTACCTCCCTGTCCAACATAAGTAAATTATTATACTCCCTTTGCATAATAGGCCCAAAACCAACAGTATCTACTTCCATGAAACCCTCTTTCAATAAATAATCGTAACGTGCATACATAGAAGCGGCTTGCTTGGCCCTATTTAAATTACGATAACTTGTTGCCATGTCCAAATAGCTTTGGGCATAGTTTGGTCGTAATATAAAAATGTCCTTATAGGTCTGGTTGGCCATTGCATAACGTCCCTGCTCCTCATAAGTGTAGGCCAAAGCCTTTAAATACACAGGGTTGTTATTGAAAAGAGCATAATTTTCCTTTATGATATCATCCGCATAGTTGACCGCGTTCCATGCATCCACAAAATATTGATAGGAGTCAATAAAAAAATAAGGGGAATTGGCATAACTGCTCCTATAAGCATTGTACACTTCCTTTGCTTTGTCCAAACTAGTGCTACCAACTAATTCTTGTTGATAGGCAGGCATATTTTTAATAACCTCTCCTTTGGTCAAAATAGGACCCTTTACATAATTATTTTTTAAAAGGGCTTGGTCAACTATTCTATTTAGTTGCGGGTTACCGTTTATGGTATTAATAACAACAACTCCTCCAGCAGCAATATTACCATATCTTGCAGTAGAACCTAAATCACTTAAAATTGCAATTCGCTTAAAGTTGTTAACATCTAACCATATTGGAGAGTCAGTAAAAATCTGACCATCTACATCAAAAATTGCAGCTCTTGGTTGAGTTACCGAACTTATTCCACGTATATTTATACTTCCACCATTAGAACAATTACCGTTGACTCTTACACCAGAAAATTCTGAGCGTAATAAATCAAGAATGCAAAGATTTACCGAATTAATGTCTTCTTCGTGTAAAAATCGAACATGACCTGGCGATTTTTTAGCGTCAATGAACCCATATGCTGTCCTAATAATATCATTATTAATAGGATAGTCTTCTTCCAAATCCTTTTGCGAACGTCTTTTACTGTTTTGTACCACGACCTCATCCAATTCGGTTACATCTGGTATCATTATAGGATTAAGGATACGGGTTACATCCTCAATCTTTATGGTAATCGTCCGCATGCCCGTATAGGAAAACTGTAACTTGTCCCCGGTTTCTATTTGAATTTCGTAGTTGCCCCCAGCATCGGTAACAGTAGTGTTTTCTTTACCCAAAACGGATACGTTTACATTTTCCATAGGGTTTTTCCCATCCGATACTTTTCCAAAGACCTTTTTTACATCTTGACCAAAACAAAAAGATGTAATAAATAATAAAAAAAGGAGTATATTTTTCATAGTAAGTATTTTTTTCGTCATTAAGTTACAAAAAAAACTATATACTGTATTGTATATTAGATATTTATCAATTACCCTGATGAATTTTTACCCTTGGTATCAAAAGCAATTCGGTCTGTCTTCCATTTACATATCTAAAACCATTTTTTCCATAAAACCCTGCTTCTTCCAACATTATTCTAATGTCCCTTTTCCACTCGGGTATGTTAACAGTGGTATTAAGCTCAATGGCATAGACTGTATTTGGGTTTAATGGATAGTTTTCCCCATCATCTTTCATAACTCCTCCCTGGGAATCCCACATACCAATAGTAGTGCCGGCAGAATGCCCGTACATTCCCAAGGGATGTGTATAAACCGCTGGTTTTAACCCCTCATTTATGGCATCTTGCAGTGATTTTGCTAAAATCTCTTTTCCGGTCCTCCCAGCTACCATGTTTTTGGTTAAGAAATCTTGAACCTTGTTGCCATCTTTTAATGCACTTACCAAATAGTCCGGGGCCACTTTTTCATTGGGTTTTAACACATAGGCCAATTCCTGGCAATCTGTATTGAGTCTTAGGTAGGTTATTCCAAAATCACAATGCAACAAATTTCCAGGTAAAATTACTTGGTCATCTGGCCGACCTGAAAAGGAATACAAATGTCCTACCAACTCTTCACTGGTTCTCTGAATATCCACCGTTGGGTGAAACCATGTTTCCAACCCCAAATCTGTCACTTTTTGTCGCATCCACCATTCTACATCATTGGTTGTGGTAATCCCCGGAGTAATGACCTTTTCAGAAAATGCTTCAGCAATTATGTCATGAGTAATATCTACCAATTGATTGTAAATGACCATTTCGCGTTCAGTTCTGGTTTCTATCCACCTTACAGCCAATTGCTCTGCCGAGACAACTTTGGTACGGTACTTTTTTGGCAGATTATACATGAATTCATCATAATCTGTTTTGTCTAATCCATCTGCAATGTTGTGGTCTTTAGAATAGTTTAATCCTATTTTAGACGGATTTCTTTCTTCTATCAACTGCATCAAACGTTTCCATTGATTAGGCTCCTTCTCTTTGTCCCAGGCAGATTCAATATTATCACCCACATTATAACGAGCTACAGCTAACTTATCTAAACTGTTCTTTGCTTTATCCCTATAAAAAAGTAAAATGGTTCTTCTACGGGCATTTAGCCATGTGGAAGGAAGCATAGTTCTTAAGACTGGGTCTTCATTATACTCCCTAGAAATTAGGATCCACATATCAATATCGGCGGTATCCATTAGATTAGGAAGTAGATTATTGAAACGGTCAGCGAGGATTTCGTCTACAACTATAGCGCGATTTTTTTCGGATAAAATCTGTTGGGAATGTATTGAAAAACTAACAAGAAATAAAAATAGGAAAGTAATATTTTTCATAGGACATTGTTTGTTTTATGAAAATACAAAAAACTAACTGTCAATCATTGTCCTAATGCTTGTTGGAGTGATTTTTTTCGGTCAAATTTTCCGCTACTTGTTTCTATTATCTTCTTTATAAAATATACCTCTTTAGGGATTTCATACTTATTTAGTGTTGGTAACGATTTTATTTTTTTTAAAATCTCATCTACTGTACCCTCCATAACTAGCACCAATTTTTGACCTAGCTTATCATCTGGAATACTTGTTATAAAAAATCTATTATTTATTATACCTGTTAGTTTGGATTCAATTTCTTCTGGGATCAATTTTACTCCTCCAGAATTAATAATATTATCAAACCTTCCTAACAATCTAAATTTAGTATTAGAAACAATGTCTACCAAATCATTCGTAAAAACAGGATTTTCTGAAATCATCGGCGCATTTATCACCAAACAATTTCTTTCATCTTGAGAAATTGAAATGTTTGGAAGTAGATTAAAATAGTTCTCGATTCCGCTCGAACCGACACCCACTTTTCTAACAGCAATATGGGTAATGGTCTCTGTCATACCATAAGTTTCAAAAATTTGCAAGACTATCCCCCCAAGTTTTTCTTTTAACATTTTGGGGATGGCAGCTCCCCCAACTATCAAAGTCTTTATTTGGTTTAACTTCTTTATTGAGCTTTCAACCTGTAAAGGAACCATGGCCGCAAAATCATATTTTTTGGAAATTAGGTTAAGTGGATTAGAAGTAGGTTCCACATAATCCAGTTCCAGACCTAAGGTCATGGCTCTAACGAGCATCATTTTACCTGCGATAAAATCAGAATTTAAGCATAACAATGCTGAGTTTCCTGCTATAAGGTTAAAAAAAACACCTGTAGCAAGAGCGGAATTTATCATGTGTTCCTTTTTGAGCGCAATAATTTTTGGCTTTCCTGTGGAGCCAGAAGTTTTTACTTCTAAAATTGGTTTGGTTGATAACCATTCCAATAAGAAATTGCCAATAGAAATTTCAAAGTCCTTTCCTTTATTTATTAGACAGGAAGCAAATTCCTTTAACTCACTTGTTGTAAAAGAGGCCCCATTTAATTTAAATTTGGGATGTAGGTTATACAACTGTTTCATTTTTCTCTTGAAGAGCAACAAAAGCATCTTTTGTTAGAACTTTACCAGTAAGCCTTTCTTTCCAATTTGTCCACCCATATTTCTTTGAAAAGATAAATAGTAGGATTGGGTAAACAACCAAAACTGGAATAAATATATCCCATCCCAATGTTGGTTCAGAAATATCCCTGTATATAGAGTCGGTAGAAAAAGCTGTCCAATCAGCGGTCACCAAAAGTGCCGCAGTAAGGTTATTGGCTGCATGAAAGCCTAAAGCTAGTTCCAATCCTTCATCCATGAGTGTTATAATACCTAAGAAAAAACCTGTACCTATATAAAATACAAGAACTCCATAGCCTAGCTTGCCTATCTCGGGGTTAAAAATGTGCAATAAACCAAAAAGAGAAGATGTAATAACCAATGGAACCCATCTATTTCCTGCCATAATACCAATTCCTTGCATCATATAACCTCTCATAAAATATTCTTCCATACTAGTCTGTATGGGAATCATCAAAATAGCAATGATAGATAAAATAATAAAAGGTCCTATTTTAAAATTAAACTCATAACTCTCTGGAGACAAATAAACATCTATCAAAATAAAAGCTACTGATATTCCAGCCCATAAAAAAAAGGTGAACCATATCCGTTTCCAATCAATCTTATTTCTAGAAGTTGTTAAATACTTAATTGATTGTCTATGAATAAACTTTACAAAAGCAAATAGGGCTAAAAGACCTATTACAAAGGATAAAAGTATAAAAAAGAGGAATGTATTTGTTCCCAAAATCTCTGCCATTTGCCCCATATCGCCTGTTAATCCACCTAGTGAGTTTGACTTTAAAAGTAATGCCACTAACAATGGAATACCACCTAGTAATTGCCAAACAATAAAAACTAAAAAAAATCCCAAAACATATCTCCATGAATCACTTAGTCCTTTATATGCCTTCTCTATATACATAACCCTTTTATTAAATTATTTTTCCAATTTTTATTAGTCTTGTAATATATTCTTCCTTTTTCAATCGTCAAAGGAGAATCAAAATTATTTGTGTACAAACTGCCTGTCCCTAAACCCTGGGGTAATTTATTGTTTAACGTATATGTCCACTGCGCAATAGCATTTAAACCAATGTTACTTTCCAAAGCACTTGTTATCCACCAACCAATACCATATTTATTTGCTAAATCTATCCATTCTCTACTTCCTTTAAATCCTCCAACTAAGCTTGGCTTCAAAATAATATACTGTGGTCTTATTATTTGAAGTAACTTTTCTTTTTCTGTTAAATCAAAAATCCCAATTAATTCTTCATCCAATGCAATAGGTAATGGAGTTTTGGCACATAATTCTTTCATTTCCATCACATTTCTCTGCTTAATAGGTTGTTCAATGGAATGAATATCATAGTTTGATAAAATCTTTAATTTTTCTAAGGCGTTGGTTGAATTAAAGCCACCATTAGCATCAACACGCAATTCAATTTCTTCTTTGGAGTACTTTTTTCTGATTGATTCTATCAACGAGATTTCAGTAGAAAAATCAATGGCACCAATTTTCATTTTAATACAAGAGAAGCCTTCTGAAATTTTTTTCTGGATTTGGTCTTGCATAAATGCTTTATTTCCCATCCATATTAATCCATTAATAGGAATTGATGCTTCTTTATTAGTAAAATCTGATGGGAACAGTTTAAACACATTTTCTACCTCTAAAGAAATAAATGCTTGTTCTACTCCAAACTGAATGCTGGGAAATTCTCTTAACTCAGTCAATAAAGAATTCTTACCTAAATGAATGTTGTTACATACCCATCTTAACTTTTCTTCATATTCTGGAACATCATCATGGCTCAATCCTTTTAATAGACCACATTCACCTATGCCTTGTTTTTCGTTTTTTTCAACAATCAAAAACCAAGTTGCCTTTTGGGTGAGCACACCTCTAGATGTACCACTGGGGTTTTTAAAATTAAGAATATGTTTTGTGAAGGTGGCTATCATGCTTAAAGTCAAAATTAGATAATTTTAAGCCAAGCTCTTGAAGAAATATTGTAAAGCAATTACTAATGGGGTTTAGTATTACTTAAAGTTAAACCAAAATCGAACTCCGTCAGCAGTTTTATCAATATTTAAATTAGACTGTAATTGGTTTACCAAACGGTTCATTAAGCGAATACCCATAGATGAGTTGGCTCTTTCATCTGTATCTTCTGGAAGTCCAATACCATTATCTGTATACTCAAAGTAACCTTGTTCATCATTCTTTCTAAGATGAATGTATATTTTTCCATTTTCATCACCATCAGGAAATGCATATTTAAAGGAGTTGGACACCAATTCATTCAATATCAACCCAAATGGAATTGCCCTATCGATATCAAGTTCAACACCTTCAGCATCTATTGTGATATTTATATTATGCCCTCCCTTTTTGTAAACAGACTGTACACTATTAATTAGGCTTTCAATATATCCTTGCATTTCTATAACGGACAAATCATCGTTTTGATACAGTTTTTGATGGATTAAAGCCATAGCCTTTACCCTGCTCTTCCCTTCTTCTAAAGCTTCTATTGCAGCTTTACTCCTAGTGTTCTTTGTTTGTAAACTTAACAGGCTAGAGACCATTTGAAGGTTATTCTTAACCCTGTGGTGTATTTCTTTTAATAGTGAATCTTTCTCTACTAAAGAATTTTCAATAATATGCTTTTGCTTGGCAATTAATCGTTGATTTTTAATACTCTTTAAATACGCAAAAACCAAACCGGCAAAACCCAATAAGGTAAAAATCAAAGAAATGAATACTAGACTCATTTTCTCATCCTTAGAAGCTAGTTCATTTCTAGTTTTCTCCATTTCCTCTTTTTGTTCATCTATCATTAATCTAGAAATGGCCACTTGTTGTTCGGCTACAGCTGCTAGTTGTTGTGTTTTTATTGATGTATTATTTAAATTAACAGAGTCTCTTATTTTAACGTTTCTCTTTAAGTATAGAGAGGCATTTTTATAATCTTCGGCCATGTCATAATACAGTGCCAATAACCGGTTCTTTTTAATAACATGTTCTACATTTATAACATTAAAATCTTTGTCCAAAAGCTCTTTAGCCAGTTTGTAGTTTTTTAATTGCAAATGGCAATCCACTAAATTCAATGTGTTTTCTATAACGTCTGCAGAATATATTCCTTCATTATTCTCATTAATGGTTTCAATGCTTGTTTCTAAAAAAGGGATGGCCACTTCGTATTCCTTTAATTGTACATGGGACTTTCCAATGTTACCATCTATAATTCCTTTCAAGAAGTTCCCTTTACTTATATCCTCCTCTGTTTTTGTCTCCGTAATGTCAATCAAGTATAGATCAATATAACTTTGTGCCTTTTTTAAGTTTGTAAGTGCTGCTGATGCTGATTTATCTAAAAGAAGATAATTTCCAATATTATTATTGTACGCTGCCATCGCAAAATGATCATCTTCACTTATATCTTTTTTTACTTCCATTATATAATCTTCCATAGCCTGTCTATGCAGACCTAAATTGGAGTATATATCATAAAATGCTACTTTGGATGTAAATCCTAACTTACGTTTTTCCTCTCTTATTTCTACTTGTTTTCCATATAGCTGCAATTGTGAATAATCATCATCCATTATATTCAACAATCTTTCTTTCATCTCATCTTTAAGCCTATCCTTTTCTATGTAGAGCTCTTTTGTAATGGCAATACTTTTATCATAGTAGCCAATATCATGGTATAGTTGGGACTGGATTAATTTGTACTGTCTAATCGCAACGGAATCCTTTATTTTATCAGAAGTATTTAAATACACATTTACGTTATCTAACCAATCGTATGCAGAATTCTCATTGTACCGATTTGGTGTCTCGAAAAAGAAAAAATAACGCCCATTGGCATTTTCAGAATTTTGAAATTTAGTCAATAAACTTTCCTCTAAAACCAAAGTATCCTGTGCAAAAACAGAACCAAAAGTCAAGCAAAAGACTATAAGGATATATCTTATTTTACAACCGGTTTTCTTTGTTGTCATTTAAGGCAAGTAATTTTATCAATTACATATTTATTGTTAAATCAAACTTAATACAATAAAACAGTACTTATTAATTTTTGTTGTAAACAAAAATTAAAGTGTTGTGTAGAACCAATAACACACACAAAAGTACAGTGTTTCTAGTATTAGAAAAACAAATAGGCCATGTTAAATAACATAGCCTATTCTTGAATTTATATGAAAAATGATAAGATTTGGGGTTTATCTTTTCATGTCCCAAATGTATCACTAACATTTACTTAAAATCTAAATATGTTGTATAAGTGTTCTTTTTTGTTGTAAAAAATAGGTTTAATTTTTTTACTTACCATTCATCGATATTTTTAACATTATATCAATAAAAATATGTAGTACAAAACTATAATATTTGTAAGAATTGAATTAAGAATTCATTGCGGAAATAATGAATTCTTTAAAATCTTTGGAAATTGGGATAAGCTGATTATTAATCATTATATCCTTGGAGTTAATAGCATTAATATGATCTACATTAACAATATAAGATTTATGAGCTCTGTAAAATTTATTCTGAGGAAGTTTTTCCAAATAATCTTTTAAAGGTGATCGTACCAAAAACTTCTTATCTACAGTATTAACCTCTAAATACACATTGTCAGCTTTTATAAACTGAATATCCTCAAACTGTATTCTGTAGTACAAGTGTTGTTTCTTAACAAAGATAGAATCCTTAAGCACAGCATTGGACATTAATTTTTCTTCTTGATCAGCTTCTCTATAGCCTTCGTTATTTTGAAGCTTATCATTATAATTAAAATTAGAAAGTGCAATTTCTATTGAAGTGTAAAGGTCTTGCTGTTCAAATGGTTTTACCAGATATCCATTAGGTTTAACCGTTTTGGCATTTTCAACTGTGGCCCTGTCCGAGTTAGAAGTAACAAAAATAAAGGGAATGTTATACTTTTTTCTAATTAGCTTACCTAAATCTATTCCTGTTTTATCTGAAGCAAGAATAATATCTATAAGCACTAAATCAACATCCTTAGTTTTAAGAACTTCTTCTGCTTGTTCATAAACAATTACGTTATCAACAATCTCATATCCAATCTCTTCCAACATAGACTGCATGTCATCTGCAATAATAACATTGTCTTCAACAATCAAGATTCTAATAGGCCTTTCCAATATGTCTTGGTTTTGTGTTAATAATCAAATTTACGAAAATTTATTAAAAGCAATGTAAAAGAGTACGGCCACAAAAAAGGTGCTAATTGCCACTTTCTTTAATTCTGGGTCCAACATGGCAGGGTCTTTAATTTTATTGATTTTTTTTAAATGAAAAAAAATAGGAAGAAAACCAGCTAAGGGCAGAATATTTTGCCAATTAGAATAATTTAGCATAATAAACAACAGCATACTAATAAATGATATTATGAGCAATATATTATGATATATAATACCTTTTGCAAAACCCATTTTTACAATAATGGTCACTTTTCCAGCTTTTTTATCAGAATCATAGTCTCTAAGGTTGTTCAGGTTCAATACGGCTGTACTCAATAACCCAATAACAATAGCCGGTAATATTGAATATAAAGTAAGGAATTTGGTATAAAGAAACATGGAACCTAATACAGCTAGTAAGCCAAAGAACAAAAAAACAAAAACATCTCCCAAACCTTTATAACCATAGGCAGACTCACCTACTGTATACTTAATTGCAGCCCAAATACTGGCAATGCCAAGAAAAATAAAAATAAGCGGATACCAAATATTCTTAATCCCAAATGCCGTATAAACAACCAAAAAAACCAACAACAAACATAGTATTATTGATATAATGATTCCTATTTTTAATTCCGTCCTTGATAAAATTCCACTTTGAAGCGCTCTTTTTGGGCCAATTCTGTCCTCATTATCTGTTCCCTTTACACCATCACCATAATCATTGGCAAAGTTTGAAGTTATCTGGAAACTAATTGTGGTTAGAATAGCTAATACAAACAATGGCATGTTCTTATATTCGAACATACTGGCCATAGCAGTACCAACTATAATACCAGATATTGAAAGAGGGAGAGTTCTTAACCTGGCTGCATTAAGCCATGCCTTAATTTTTGTCAAGACTAATATGGATCTTCTATTGCTACTCTTTTTCCATCCTGATAAGAGGCAACAAAAGCATCTTTAAAGCCCATTTTCACCAATTGAAATCGGAAAGACCTAGCCTCGTCCAATGTTTCAAAATTACCCAAAGAATAAGAATAAAATGGATTTGTCTTTACGAAAAGTGTGTTTGTAAGTGCATCCGATGCAAGAGTCACGTTGTTATCTACAAAGGATTTTACCTGTACAGAATAGATTTTTTCTTTTTCTAAGAACTTCTTGGCTAAATAAAACTCCTTAACCAAACTAAGTTCATCGTTCTGTTCTTTTAGATTATCTATTCTCGCTTTTATTGCATCCAAACTATCTATAGAAACCAATAAATTATTGTTTTGAACATCTATTGTTCCTGATCTACTGGCACCGGCTGTATAAGAAAATACAAATATGGTGGCTATTAAAAAAAGTCCCGTAATTCCAGCTAGAACATTACGTTGAATTCTGTTCTTCTTTAACTCCTTGTTTTTTATTTTAATCTGATCTAGAAGGCGTTCGTTTATAATTTGAGCCTTATCTACATCTTTATGTAATTCAAGCAAATCACTTTCTTCAATAAATGGCATATGTTCTTTATTTTTAGGGGCATATCAAAATAACTAGTGTAATATACAAAAATATGTGATTTTTCTAAATTTTAAAACTATTACTCAACATTATTCTTTATATAAGATTGATTTTCAAACAATTAATTTTGGATAGCACTAGAATCGCTTGATTTTAATACCTCTACTCCATTTTCAACAATTTTAATTTTCCTTTCCTTATACAAAACACCAATTCCTTTTTTAAATGCTTTTTTACTTATTTGTAATTGCCTTTTTATCTCTTCTGGGGCTGATTTATCATGTAGGCTTAAAAACCCTCCATTCTTAATTATTGTTTCATAAATTAAATTGGCAGTGGGTTCTAAACTCATAAACCCTATTGGCTCTAAAGAAATATCTATCTTATTGTCTGGGCGAATATTCTTTATATATCCTTTTCTTTTATCACCAATAGCAATTTCCTTATAAACATCATTCAAAAAAATTAATCCTTTATGAGTATTATTTATAATAACTTCCCACCCTAAATCTGTTTTTCTAGTTATTATAATATCTACTTCTTCATTCTGTTCAATGGTCAAACTCTCATTGCTAATGAATTTGTTTAACTTATTGGATGCCACCAATCGAAATGATTTTTCATCTAAATAACAATAAACAACATACCACTGCCCTTGTTTCATTTTATCCCTTTGTTCACTAAATGGAACCAAAAGGTGCTTTTCCAATCCCCAATCCATGAACGCTCCATAATCGTTAACTTCAGCAACTTTTAATAACGCAAAGGTGTTTCTTATTATATATGGTTTTAAATTAGTGGCAATTGGTCTTTCATCATAATCCAAATAACAGAAAACAGATATTTCATCATCTATTTCATAGGTTTCTGGTACATATTTATTTGGCAAGAGTATATCGGTACCTTCATTATCTTCTAAAAACAGACCAACACTTGTGTCCCTAACAATTTTTAAAGTGTTATGGTTTCCTAATTCTATCATGTGGCAAAGGTATTGTTTAACCTTGGAT